>NZ_JBZUJV010000004.1:0-462927 GCF_058559815.1 Nocardioides sp. WJ219 | reverse complement strand
TCACGTTCGCATGGGGTGCGTGCCGGGTTGGTGGGTGCGGGTGTGGTGGTAGGGGCAGAGGAGCTGGGTGTTGCGGAGGTCGGTGGTGCCGCCGTCCTGCCACGGGACCCGGTGGTGGGTGTGGCAGAGGTAGCCGGGGGTGTCGCAGCCGGGGTGTTGGCAGTGGCGTTGTTCGACGATGGCGGCGAGGCGTTGGGCGGTGGTGTGGAAGCGGTGCTTGCGGCCCAGGGCGAGCACTTCGCCGGTGGCGTTCATCCAGGCGGGGATGACACCGGCCCCGCAGGCCAGACGTAGGTACTCGGTGTGGGAGATCTTGGTGCCGGTGTCCAGGGCGGCGGCCTCGACCTTGCCGGTGAGGATGTCGTGGTCCCCGACGGCGATGACGGTCGCGGAGAGTCCGCCGATCTGGGGGAGCTGGTCTGGGTGGTAGGTCTCGATCCACTCGGTGAACGCCTGACCGAGCCTGTCGGCTGAGGGTGTCTGCCAGTCGTAGGTGCCGGGGCCGTGGTGGGCGCGGACGTGCTTGGGGGCGGCGAGGGCGTGGAGCTGCTTGCGGAACATCTCCGCGACGTGGGTGGGCAGCGTGAACCGGCCGTGGGTCAGGCCGTCGCCGGCGTCGACCATGGTGAGGCGGGTCTTCTTCCGGGCGCGGGCTTCCTGGGCCTCGAGGGCGCGGGCTTCGCGTTGATCGGCGCCGTCGGGGTCGAGACGTTCGGCGATGGCGTGGCCGAGCCGGGCGAGGTCGTCGGCGTCGATGCCGCCGGTGGTGGCGTGGTCGAGGAGGAACGCCTCGGCGCGGGCCCGGTCGGCGGCGGGGACGTGGTCGTCGTCGAGGCGGGTGAGGTGGTCGGCGATGGCGTGGGCCTGCTCGGCGTGGATCTGACCGCGGGCGGTCGCGGCGCGGGTCGGCTCCAGGCCGGCGAGCGCTCCCGCCAACCTGGTCTTCGCGGCAGCGGTGCGGCGGGTGACGCCGGTGGTCTGCTGCAGCCACCGTCGTAGGTCGCGGCACTGGGCTGTGCCGGGGAGGTCGAGGACCTCGGCGTGGCCGATGGTGCGGGCCTCGACCTCGGCGATGCCGGCGGCGACCCGGGCGGCGAGTCCGACGACGCGGGTGGTGGTGACCGGGTCCATGGACCAGGCCGGGACCTCGGCCAGGGCCTGGAGGTCGTCGAGCACCGAGCACAGGAACGCCTCGATCGGGTGTCCCGATCGGGGGGTGTCGGTGTGCTCGGCCATGAGACTATTCCAGCACCGACCACCGACAGTTTGCGGCGGGTTTCCCGCTCAACCACAGGGGTTGTGGACAACTCGTCGCGGAGCTGCGGGCGGAGGCCGATGCGCGCAGGACTGGCGACGGCTGGCGCGTCAACTCATCCAAGGACCTCACCTGGCCCGCGGGGAGCACACCGGCCAGGACGTCGAGGGGACACGGTCGGCGAGCTCGTCAGATGTAAAGCACGCTTGACACCATGCACGGTGTAAAGCACCCTTGACACATGCGGAACGTCGTGAGGGAGCTGCGGGTCGCGAGCGGCCTCTCCCAGGCTGCGCTCGGGGACGCCGTCGGCGTGTCGCGACAGACCGTCAACTCCATCGAGGCCGGGCGCTACCTCCCCTCACTGCCGCTGGCCCTGGCCCTCGCTCGATTCTTCGACAAGACCGTGGAAGAGGTGTTCGATGCCGACGCATGACAGGACGACATCCGCCACCACGAGGTGGCTCGTGCCCGGCGCGGCCGTGCTCGCCGGGTTGGCCTACCTCGTGGCGGGACTGCTGGGGGACGACCCGGGCTTCGGGTGGTGGGGCCTGGCACTGATGCTGGGGGTGGCGGTCGTCTTCCAGGTGGCCGCTCGATGGAGCGAGACCGCCGCGGGCCTGCGCGACCGCACGGATGAGCGCATCAACGAGATCGACCGGTCAGCCGCCCTGGTGGCCGGGATGACGACGCTGCTCGCCGTGCTGCTGATGTTCGTCGTCGAGATCGCCCAGGGCGAGGACGGGTCCCCCTACTACCAGCTGGGGGCGCTGGGCGGAGTGGCCTACCTGGTCTCGCTCGTGCGGTTGCGCTACCGGCGCTGACGCTCCAGGTGCCCTCCGCGCTCGGCGGCGGAGCTCAGCGCCGGTCGTCGGTGGTGAAGCCGTCCAGGCGGGCGCGTTCGTCGGCGTCGACGGTCTCCTGGAACAAGGTGATCTGCTGGTCCGCGGGGGCGTGGAGACGCACGTTGATCGACTTCCACGGCGTCAAGATCGGAGGCGCGACCACCCGGGCGCCATGCGCCGTGAGGTCGTCGGCGACAGCGGCGGAGTCGTCCACCTCGAAAGCCAGTCGCACCCGGGGGCTGTCCTCGGTCACACCCTCGACCGGGTCGATGGCGTCCTTGTGGACGGGACTGGCGATCTCGAGGGTCGCCCGGCCCGCGTCGAGGATCGAGACCTTGTCGTCGCCGCCCTCGGCGAACGCCGCCAGCTCACCCATCCCGAGGACGTCGCGGTAGAAGGCGACTGCTGCGTCGTAGTCGTCCGCCTCGATGATCACTCGGAGCTGGCGGACGCGGGAAGGGGTGTCGGTCATGCCCGAGACTCACCCCTCACCCGGGTGCGGGGCAAGTCCCAGGGGTCGTGGACCACGCGACGATCACGACGTCGACCGGCCTCCGGCGTGCTCGTCGCGCAGCCGGCCCTTGACCATCTTGCCGGTCGGCGTACGGGGCAGCTCGTCGCGGAAGTGGATCTCGCGCGGCACCTTGAAGTGGGCGATCCGGTCGCGGGCGAACGCCGTCAGCTCCTCGACGAGGGTGTCGTCACCGACCACCCCCGGCGCGGGCTGCACGTAGGCCACCACCCGCTCCCCCATCTCGTCGTCGGGCACTCCCAGCACCGCGATGTCGAGCACGGCGGGGTGCAGCGAGAAGAGGTCCTCGACCTCCTGCGGGTAGATGTTCACGCCACCGCTGATGATCATGAACGCCTTGCGGTCGGTCAGGTAGAGGTAGCCCTCGTCGTCGAGGTAGCCGAGGTCGCCGACCGTGGTCCAGCTGGGGTGCTCGGGGTGCTGGGTGGCGGCGGTCCGCTCGGGATCGTTGTGGTACTCGAACGACGCCCCCTCGAACTCCTCGCGCTCGAAGTAGAGGGTGCCGACCTCGCCGGCCGGCAGCTCGCGGCCGGCGTCGTCGCAGACGTGGGGCGTGCCGATCAGCGGCACCCCGACCGACCCCGGGTGGGCCAGCCACTGCTCGCTGTCGATCATGGTGCCGCCGTTGGCCTCGGTGGAGGCGTAGTACTCGTTGATGATCGGGCCGAGCCACTCGATCATCCGGTGCTTGACCTCGACCGGGCACGGCGCGGCCGCGTGCACGACGCAGCGCAGCGAGGACACGTCGTACGACGTGCGCACGGCGTCGTCGAGCTTGAGCAGCCGCACGAACATCGTCGGGACCACCTGGGTGTGGGTGACCCGGCGCTCCTGCACCGACTCGAGGAACGCCTCCGGCTCGAACCGCTCCATCATCACCAGCGTGCCGCCCAGGGCGTGGATGACGCCGCCGAAGCGCAGCGGGGCGGCGTGGTAGACCGGCGCCGGCGAGAGGTAGACGGTGGACTCGTCGAAGCCGTAGAGGGCGCCGAAGATCGCGACGTACTTGTAGCCGGGCTCGTCGACGGCGTAGTCGGGCAGCGGGAGCTTGATGCCCTTGGGACGCCCGGTCGTGCCCGAGGAGTAGAGGAGGTCGTCGCCGTGCGGCTGCTCCGGGAGCGGGTCGTCGCCGGCGGCGGCGAGGGCGGACTCGTAGTCGTCGTGGCCGGCGACCGGACCGCCGAAGGCGAGGCGCTCCGCGACGTCGACGTCGAGGCCGGCCACCAGGTCGGCCTTGGCGGCGGAGACCACCAGGGCACGGGCACCGCAGTCGCGCACGATGTAGGACGCCTCGTCGGCGCTGAGGTGGTGGTTGACCGCGGTGATGTAGAGCCCCGAGCGCAGCGCGGCCCAGTAGACCTCGTAGGTCTCGGGCCGGTTGTCGCTGATCATGGCCACCACGTCGCCCCGGCGCAGTCCCGCGGCGCGTAGCCGGTTGGCCAGCCGCAGGCTGCGGTCGTCGAGCTCGGCGTAGGTGCGGGTCTCCCCCGAGCCGGCCATCACCAGCGCGGGCTTGTCGGGATGGCTCTGCGCCCAGGTGCCGGGATACATGTCCCGCACTGTGTCAGCGATCGGGGCCCGCGCCAACGGTCGAGCCCATCGGTGGTCTCGAGACGGCCGTGGCCGGCCTCCTCGACCAGCGTGGGGACCTCCTCGACCAGCGTGCATCGTGCGGGACCTGCCCTTTCGGGCAGAGGGGGGTGTCGGCCGCGATGAGTTCATCGGGCACCTCCGGTCTATCCGGGAAAACCCTGATGCCGAATGTCGGTACCACCTGGAAGGGTGACACCCATGCACCGTCAGATCGCCGGATCGTTGACCGGCCCCATCACGAAGTGGATCGTCCTCGTCGGCGTGCTCGTCATCGCCGGCGTCATGGGGTCGTTCAGCTCCAAGCTGGCCGACGTCCAGAACAACGAGGCCTCGTCCTGGCTGCCCGAGTCGGCCGAGTCGACCCAGGTCGCCGACGAGCTGTCCGCGACCGTCGACCCCAACGACATCCCCACGCTGGTCGTCTACCACCGCGCCGGTGGGCTCACCGAGGACGACTTCACCGCCATGGAGGAGCAGGCCACCTCGATGGCCGACATCGACGGCGTCACCGAGGACGGCGTGCTCACCCCCGCCAAGCGCGAGGCCGCGGCCGCCAGCGGCGCCAAGATCCCGCCCGTCGTCTCCGAGGACGGCGAGGTCGCCTACCTCTACCTCACCTTCAACTTCGGCCAGGACGGCTGGGCCGAGATCCCGGCCGCGGCCGAGGAAATCCGGGAGATCGCCGAGATCGACGGCGTCGACGTCCACCTCGCCGGGTTCGGCGGGCAGGCCGCCGACGCCTCCGAGGTCTTCGAGGGCGTCGACGGCGCCCTGCTGGGCGCGACGTTCCTGGTCGTGATCGTCATCCTGCTGCTCACCTACCGCAGCCCCGTGCTCTGGGTGCTGCCGATCCTCAGCGCGGCCGTCGCCTACACGGTCTCGGCGGGTGTCATCTACCTGCTGGCGAAGTACGCCGACCTCACCGTCAACGGCCAGAGCCAGGCGATCCTCGGCATCCTGGTCATCGGCGCCGGCACCGACTACGCCCTGCTGCTCGTCGCCCGCTACCGCGAGGAGCTGCGCCGCCACGACGACCGGCACGAGGCGATGGCGTTCGCGCTGCACCGCGCGGCGCCGGCGATCCTGGCGAGCGCGGCGACCGTCGTGGTCGGCCTGCTCGGCCTGGTCTTTGCCGACCTCAACTCCACCGCCGGGCTCGGTCCGGTGCTCGCGGTGGGCGTGGCGGTGACCGTGCTGATCATGGTCACGCTGCTGCCCGCGCTGCTCGTGATCTGCGGGCGGTGGCTGTTCTGGCCCAAGCGCCCCTCCTTCGGCTCCGAGGAGCCGACCCGGGGCGGCTTCTGGGCCCGGGTCGGGCGGCGCATCGTCCCGCGGCCGCGGGTCGTCTGGGTCGGCACCGCCGTCCTGCTGGCGCTCGCCTGCCTCGGTGTGATCAAGCTCGACACCGCCGGCCTCCCCACCGAGGACTCCTACACCCAGGAGTTCGACTCCATCGTCGGCCAGCGGGTGCTGGTCGAGCACGGCCTGCAGGACACCTCCAACACGGTCCAGGTGGTCGCCGCCACCGACCAGATGGACGCGGTGGTCGAGGCGATCGGCACGGTCGACGGCCTCGGCGAGGTCGGCGACGTCACCGAGGTCAGCGCCGACCGCTCCTACGTCGAGGCACCGGTCGGCGAGGACATCTCCTCCACGGCCGCCTTCGACATCGTGACGAACACCCGCGACGCGGTGGGAGCGGTCGAGGGGGCCGACGCCGCGGTCGGCGGCGGGTCGGCGTTCTACCTCGACACCAAGGACGCCGCCAACCGCGACAACCGGGTGATCATCCCGATCGTGCTGGTCGTGGTGTTCCTGATCCTCATCGGCCTGCTGCGGTCGCTGCTGGCGCCGCTGCTGCTGATCGGCACGGTGATCTTGTCGTTCGGCGCCGCCCTGGGCCTCTCGGCGCTGCTGTTCGACCACGTGCTGCCGCTGGTCTTCGACCAGTGGCCGACCACGGCGGCGGTCGACCCCGGCTTCCCGCTGTTCGCGTTCGTCTTCCTGGTGGCCCTGGGCATCGACTACAACATCTTCCTGATGACCCGGGTCCGCGAGGAGACGGTCAACCACGGCACCCGCCGGGGCACGCTGATCGCCCTGTCGTCCACCGGCGGCGTGATCACCTCGGCCGGCCTCGTGCTGGCGGCCACCTTCCTGGTGCTGGGGTCGATCCCGTTCGTGTTCCTCGCCCAGCTCGGGGTAGCGGTGGCGCTCGGCGTGCTGCTCGACACCATGATCGTGCGGTCGGTGCTGGTCACCGCCCTCAACCTCGACCTCGGGGCGAAGATCTGGTGGCCCAGCAAGATCGACCCCGACGACCGCCCCCTCGGACCCGACGACCTCGACCGCGAGGAGCCGGGCGACGAGCGGCCGTCGCTCGAGAAGCCCGTCTCGGTGTGAGCGGGCTGCCGAGGTAGAACGCGTTCCAGTGCGTGGGCCAGGGAATCGCCCTGGCCCACGTGCGCTTACCGTTCACGTGATGTCTGACGCCCCGACCCCGCAGCAGGTACGCCGTGCGCTCGCCCGGGCGGAGCGCGGGGCCGCGCTCGACGTGGCCGAGGCGACGGCGCTGCTGGCCGCCACGGGCGCCGATCTCGACCGGCTGACCACGGCAGCGGCGCGGGTGCGCGACGCGGGCCTGGTGGCCGCAGGGCGACCCGGGGTGGTGACCTACTCCCCCAAGGTGTTCATCCCGGTCACCCGGCTGTGTCGCGACCGGTGCCACTACTGCACGTTCGTCGAGACGCCCGGCCAGGCGGCGCGCGCCGGGCGGGCGCCGTACCTCTCCCCCGACGAGATCCTCGCGATCGCCACCGAGGGCGCGGCGATGGGGTGCCTGGAGGCGCTGTTCACCCTCGGCGACCGGCCCGAGGACCGCTGGCCCGAGGCGCAGGAGTGGCTCGACGAGCAGGGCTACGACTCCACGCTGGCCTACGTCCGCGCGATGGCGGTGCGGGTGCTCGAGGAGACCGGCCTGCTGCCGCACCTCAACCCGGGCGTGATGTCCTGGGAGGAGATGAACCGGCTCAAGCCGGTCTCGCCGTCGATGGGGATGATGCTCGAGACCACCTCGCGCCGGCTCTTCGAGACCAAGGGCGAGGCCCACCACGGCTCGCCCGACAAGGACCCCGACGTCCGCCTCCGGGTGCTCGAGGACGCCGGCCGGCTCTCGATCCCGTTCACCACCGGCATCCTGGTCGGGATCGGCGAGACCCTGACCGAGCGGGCCGAGACGATCTTCGCGCTGCGCAAGGTCTCGACCCAGTTCGGGTCGGTCCAGGAGGTGATCGTCCAGAACTTCCGTGCCAAGCCCGACACCGCGATGCGCCACACCGACGACCTCGGCCTCGACGACTACCGCGCCGCGATCGCGGTGACCCGGCTGATGCTGGGCCCGAAGGCACGGGTGCAGGCCCCGCCCAACCTCGTCGACCTGGCCGAGTGCCGCGCCCTGCTCGACGCCGGCGTCGACGACTGGGGCGGCGTCTCCCCGTTGACGCCCGACCACGTCAACCCCGAACGGCCGTGGCCCTCGCTCGAGCGGCTGCGCGCCACCACCGCCGAGTGCGGCTTCGACCTGCAGCCGCGCCTGACCGTGCACCCCGAGTACGTCCGGGCCGGCGAGCCCTGGCTCGACCCGCGGGTCTCGGGTCACGTGGCCGCGCTCGCCACCGACCAGGGGCTGGCCCGCCCCGGCGTCCGCCCGACCGGGCTGCCGTGGCAGGAACCCGACGGCGGGTTCGCCTCCGTGGGTCGCACCGACCTGCACGCGGGGGTCGACACCGACGGCCGCACCGACGACCGGCGCTCGGACTTCGCCGACGTCTACGGCGACTGGGACGAGGTGAAGCAGGCGGCCGCCGCGAGCGACGGGGCTTCGAGGCGCGCTTCGCTCGCACCTCAGCCGCCGTCGGCGGGGGTCGCGGCGCTGCGGGCGGCCGAGGCCGACCCCGGCAACCTGTCCGACGAGCACGCGCTGACCCTGATGACCGCCGACGGCGACCTGCTCGACCAGGTCTGCCGGCTCGCCGACGACCTGCGCCGCGAGACCGTCGGCGACGACGTGACCTACGTCGTCAACCGGAACATCAACTTCACCAACGTCTGCTACGTCGGGTGCCGGTTCTGCGCGTTCGCCCAGCGGCGTACCGACGCCGACGCCTACAGCCTCTCCCTCGACGAGGTCGCCGACCGCGCCGCGGAGGCCTGGGACCTCGGCGCCACCGAGGTCTGCATGCAGGGCGGCATCGACCCCGAGCTGCCCGCGACGGCGTACTTCGACCTCGTCAGTGCGGTCCGGCAGCGAGTGCCCGACATGCACGTGCACGCCTTCAGCCCCATGGAGGTCGTCAACGGCACCGCGCGCACCGGCCTGTCGGTCGAGGACTTCCTGATCAAGGCCCGCGAGGCCGGCCTCGGCTCGCTGCCGGGCACCGCGGCGGAGATCCTCGACGACGAGGTCCGCTGGGTGCTCACCAAGGGCAAGCTGCCCGCCCGCACCTGGATCGAGATCGTGAGCACTGCTCACCGCGTCGGGATCCCGACGACGAGCACGATGATGTACGGCCACGTCGACAACCCGCGGCACTGGGTCGGGCACCTGCGCGTGCTCTCGCGGATCCAGGACGAGACCGGTGGCTTCACCGAGTTCGTGCCGCTGCCGTTCATCCACACCTCGGCACCGATCTACCTCGCCGGCGTCGCCCGCCCCGGCCCCACGCTGCGCGACAACCGCGCCGTGCACGCGATGGCCCGCATCCTGCTGCACGGCCGGATCCGCAACATCCAGACCAGCTGGGTCAAGCTCGGCGTCGAGGGCACCCGGCTGATGCTGCGGTCCGGCGCCAACGACGTCGGCGGCACGCTGATGGAGGAGACCATCTCGCGGATGGCCGGCTCCGAGCACGGCTCGGCCAAGACGGTCGCGGAGCTCGTCGAGATCGGCGCCGGCATCGACCGACCGGTGCGCGAGCGCACCACGACGTACGGCGTGCCCGCGGCTCGCTAGGTCAGGCTCTCCGCCGCCAGCCGCAGGTCGGCGACCAGGCCGTCGTACATCTGCTGGCGGTCGGCGGGGTCGGCACGGAGCACCGCCGAGGGGTGGAGGGTGGCGAGGACCCAGCCCGGCGGGTGGGCGACGGGGTACTTCTCGGCCGGCCAGTCGCGGAGCACGCTGCGCGCCTCACCGACGCGGAACCCCGTGCCGTAGAGCGCCTTGCCGGCGGTGCCGCCGAGCAGCACCGCTCCGTGGGGTCGCAGGAGCTGCAGCTCGGCGTCGAGCCACGGGCGGCACGCCTCGACGTGCGCGCGACCCGGCGACTGGTGCAGCCGGCGCTTGCCCCCGCCGGAGCGCCACCGGAAGTGCTTGACGGTGTTGGTGACGTAGACGTCGGCGCGGTCGACCCCGGCCTCGTCGAGCGCGTCGACGAGGACCCGGCCGGCGGGGCCGACGAAGGGCAGGCCCTGACGGTCCTCCTGGTCGCCGGGCTGCTCCCCCAGCAGCAGCAGGCGGGCGTCGTAGGTCCCGCGGCCCGGCACGGCCTGGGTCGCGTCGCGGAACAGCTCGCAGCCCTCGCACTGCTGGAGCGCCTCGGCGAGCGCGGCGGGGGTCGGATCGGCGGGTACCCAGGGGCGGGCGTCGGTGTGCTCGGCCATGCCCCCAGGGTGCCGTTGTGTTACATCACCCGTTGCGCCCGACAGGGTGAGGCGACTGCCACCCGGCGGGCGGGATCTTCGTCAGTGCCCGAGATCCGGGCATGGCCCACCCCCATCGTGCCCTCCGGCACAGGCCAACCAGTAGGTAGGAGCAAGACCATGGGCTTCCTGTTGTGGATCCTCGCCGTCATCCTCGTCATCTTCGGAGTCGTGCAGCTGCTGCAGGGTCAGATCCTGCTCGGCATCGTCTGCATCGTCGCCGGCCTGGCCATCGGCCCCGGTGGCTACAGCATCTTCAACAGCCGCCGCGGCAGCCGCGTCTGACCTGACTCAGCCCGGCTCGACGACCACCTCGACCTCGAACCCCTCGGAGCTCTCGAGGTAGAGGGCGGTGTGGTCGTCGCCGCCGGCGTGCGGGTAGCGGTCGGCGTACATCTCGTGCCAACCGTGAGCAGTCGACTCGGCCCGGATGCGGTCGAGCAGCGCCCGGGTGTCCACCACGAACGCGATGTGGTTGACACCCGGGCGCAGTCGTTCGTAGGGCTCGTCGACCTGGTCGGGCGAGCGCTCGACGAACAGGTAGGTCCCGTCGGGGTGCACCCACGACGACCCGGGGACGTCGACCTCCCACCCCAGCTCGCCCAGCAGCCAGCCCCACTCGTCGGCCGCGCGGGCCGCGTCGCCGACCCAGAGGTCCCAGTGGTGGATGGCCCGTCCCATCCGCTCACCCTAGGGCGTGATCCGGCGCCGCGGCGGCCTCTCTACGTTGGGGGGATGACCGAGTCATCTGCTCCCGCCGACCAGGACCCCACCACCGCTTCGGAGTCGTACGGCGACTACAGCGTCGACGACGAGAACCAGCCCGTCGGCGGGGACGACCTCGTCTCCGGCGACGGCAGCGACGTCGTCGACGAGCTCGACCGGGGCTACAACCCGCCCGAGAACTGGTCGGCCGCCCAGGGCTACGGCAACACGCCGTACGAGGAGGCGGTCGGGGAGACCCTCGAGCAGCGCCTGGCCCAGGAGGTGCCCGACCCGACGGCCAAGCCGATCGAGGAGCTGATCGAGGACGCCGCCAGGTTCGACGAGGACCTCACCGACCACGAGGTCGGCGACCAGCGCTCCGGGCGCCTGGTCGCGCCCGACGAGGGCGCCCACACCGACACCGAGAAGGACCTGGTGGCCACCGACGTCGGCATCGACGGCGCCGCCGCATCGGCGGAGGAGGCCGCGGTGCACGTCATCTCCGACGACGACCCGATGCTCGACGACAGCGTCCCGCCCGACGAGGTGATCGAGGAGCTGCTCAACGGCCGCGCCGATGGCGAGAACACGTTCTAGTTCGGTCACCTAGGCTGGCGCGGTGCGCTTCTCGATCGTCACCGCGTTCCAGCCGACCGACCAGCTGCTGCCGCTGGCGCGCGCGGCCGACGAGCTGGGGTACCACGCCATCTCGGTGCCCGACCACGTCGTCGACCTCGAGGAGCTGAGCACGCCGTACCCGTACACGCCCGACGGCGCCCGCCGCTGGGACATCGAGGCCGAGTGGCCCGACCCGTGGGTGCTCATCGGCGCCCTGTCGGCGGTGACCACGCGGATCCGCTTCTTCACCTCCGTGTACGTCGCGGCGCTGCGCAGCCCCTTCCAGGTCGCCAAGTCCGTGGGCACGGCCGCGGCCCTGTCGGGCGGGCGCGTCTCGCTCGGCGTCGGCATCGGGTGGTGCCGCGAGGAGTTCGACCTCCTCGACGCCGACTTCCGCACCCGCGGTCGGCGCACCGACGAGGGCCTCGCGCTGATGAAGGCGCTGTGGGAGCCGGGCGTCACGCAGTTCGCCGGCGAGTTCTACACGGCCCCGCGGATGCAGATGAACCCCTCTCCCCCGGGACCGGTCCCGGTGCTGGTCGGCGGCCTGTCGGAGGCCGCCTTCCGCCGAGCGGTGCGCCACGACGGGTGGTGCGGCGACATCTACACGCTCGAGGAGGCCGCACGCCACGCCGCCCGGCTGCGCGAGCTGCGCGTCGAGGCCGGCCGCGGCGACGAGCCGTTCGAGGTCATCACCGCGCTCTCCGACGCGTTCACGCCCGAGCACTTCGCGGCCGCGCGGGACGCCGGCATCACCGACGTCTGGACGATGCCGTGGGCCTACTACAGCGGCCTCGACGCCACCCTGGAGCAGAAGCTGCACGGCCTGCAGCGCTTCGCCGAGGAGGTCATGGCCCCGGCCCAGCCCTGACGATCGGGCGTCGGACGGCGTGGTCTCGAGACGGCCGTGGCCGGCCTCCTCGACCATCGTCGGTCGCGCGCCGCTCGACCGCCGATGACGCTGGTCGAGCCGGGCGAGCGCCAGCGAGCCCGAGTCGAGACCCGGTGAGGTGCCCGCCGACGGCCAGCGGGCGACGTACGGCGTGGTCTCGAGACTGCCGTGGCCGGCCTCCTCGACCAACGTCGGAGGCGCGCCGCTCGACCGCCGATGACGCTGGTCGAGCCGGGCGAGCGCCAGCGAGCCCGAGTCGAGACCCGGTGAGGTGCCCGCCGACGGCGAGCGGGCGACGTACGGCGTGGTCTCGAGACGGCCGTGGCCGTCGGACGGGGGTCAGAACAGGCCGAGGGAGGCCCGGGGCACCTGGACCGGCGGCACGTAGGCGGTGGTGGGGAGCGGGAGGTCGGGGTACTGCCGGCCGAACTCGGCCTCGGTGAGGACGGCGACCTGGTTGCCGCAGTTGCGGATGTCGTCCCTGACGTCCAGGGTCCGGCCGACGTAGACCACCCGGTCGCGCGGGTGCGGGGTGATGCCGCCGCTGAAGGAGTCGACGCAGAAGATCCGGTCGTAGGCACCGTCGTCGACGACGACGAAGGTGTCGCCACCCTCCTCGCCGAAGACGTTGTCGATGCCGTCGCCGGGGTAGATCACGTCGTCGCCGGCGTCACCGGTCACGTTGATGCCACCGCCGCCTGCCGGGAACGCGGTGCAGGTGTTCTGGTCGGTGCGGTCGTCGAAGCCAGGGCACGAGTCGTCGCCGGGGCCGGCGTCGATGAAGTCGGCACCGTCGTCGCCGTCGACCTGGTCCCGACCCTCCCCGCCGATGACCCGGTCGTCGCCCGGGCCGCCCTGGACGTAGTCGTCGCCGACGTCGCCGAGCACCCGGTCGTTGCCGGACGAGCCGTGCAGCAGGTCGTTCCCGGCCCCACCGTCGAGCTTGTCGTTGCCGGAGTCGCCGATGATCTGGCGGTCGTCGCCGTCCTCGCCGTAGACCTCGTCGTTGCCGCCGAGCCCGCTGAGCCGGACGTCGTTGCCGGGCCCGCCGTAGACCCGATCGGTGCCGTCGCCGCCGCCGACCTTGTCGGCGCCGTCGCCGCCGAGCACCAGGTCGTCGCCGGCGCCGCCGTCGATCTCGTCGTTGCCGGTCTCGCCCCACACGCGGTCGTTGCCGGCGGCGGCCTTGAGGTAGTCGTTGCCGGTGCTGCCCCAGAGCCGGTCGTTGCCCTCCCCGGCCTCGACCCGGTCGTTGCCGTCACCGAGGCGGACGGTGTCGTGCTGGAGCCCGGCGTTGACTGCGTCGTCGCCGGTGCCGGCGTCGACGGCGTCGTTGCCGAGGCCGAGCAGGATCGTGTCGTTGCCGTTGCCCCCGCTGACGACGTCGTCGCCGGTGCCGGCGTCGACGCGGTCGTTGCCGCCCCTGGCGGTGACCCGGTCGTTCCCGGCGCCGGCGGTGATCCGGTCGCCGGCGTTGGTGCCGGTGAGCACGTTGTTCCGGGCGTTGCCGTTGATCACCCGGGCCTCGGCCATCGCCGGGACCAGCACGAGCGCGAGGAGGGCGGCCGCGGCGAGCGGGCGACGGGCACGGAGCTTCATGGTCGGCCTTGTCGGGTCGAGGTGGCGGGGACCGGCAGGCGAGCCTGGCGGTGACCGGAGGGACGGACGACCCACACGCTACGGGCAACCCGGGCCGGGCGAGGCCGTTCGGCCATGCTCACCCGCGCGGGGCTATCGCGGGTCGTCGCCGTCCGACACGGTGGCACGAGATGACCGCCGAGACCTTCTACCTGCTGGGTGGCATCTCCTTGCTCCTGGCCGTCGCCCTGCCGACCCTGTTGCACCGGTTCGCCCTCTCCCCCGCCATGGTGCTGCTCCTGGTGGGCGTGGGGCTCGGTTTCACCCCCGTCACCGACTCGCTGGTGGTCTACAGCTCCGACGCCGCCGACCGGCTGGTGATCCAGCACGTCACCGAGCTCACCGTGATCGTCGCCCTGATGGGCGTCGGGCTGGCGATCGACCGCCCGCTGGACCTGCTCCACCCCTCCACCTGGCGGCGCTGGTCGGCGACGTGGCGGCTGCTGGGGGTCGCGATGCCGGTGACGATCGGGTTGGTCGCGCTGCTCGGCTGGGGCGCCCTGGGGCTGGCCCCCGCGACCGCCCTGCTGCTCGGCGCCGTGCTCGCCCCCACCGACCCCGTGCTGGCCTCCGACGTCCAGGTCGGCGGCCCAGGGTCCTCGATCGCCGACGACGAGCCCGACGAGGTCCCCTACGCCGAGGACTCGACCTCGGTCGACGAGGCCGGCGAGGTGCGGTTCGCGCTCACCTCGGAGGCCGGCCTCAACGACGGCCTGGCGTTCCCGTTCGTCCACCTGGCCGTGATCGTGCTGGCCGGGACCTCGTTCTGGGCCGGTGCCGGCGAGTTCCTCGGCCTGTACGTCGTGGTCGAGATCGTCGTCGGCGTGCTCGTCGGGGTGCTGGTCGGGCGCGGCCTGGGCCGGATCGCCTTCCGGAGCCGGCGCGAGACGGTGCGGTTGGCCGCGCAGAGCGAGCCCCTGATCGCGCTCGCCGCCCTCCTCACGGCGTACGGCGCCGCCGAGCTCGCGCACGGCTACGGCTTCCTCGCCGTCTTCGCCTGCGCGATGGCGCTGCGCTCGGCCGAGCACCGCCACGAGTACCACCGCGCGATGCACGACGTCATCCAGCGGCTCGAGCGGCTGCTCACACTGATCGTGCTGCTCCTCCTCGGCATCGCGCTCTCCTCCGGGATCCTGGACGCGCTCGACTGGCGCGGCGCCCTCCTCGGGGTCGCGCTCGTGCTGGTGCTGCGTCCGTTGGTGTCGTGGGCCTCGCTCGCGGTGCTGCCCCGCCAGGACCCGCTCGCCGGCGGCCTCAGCACCCGCGGCCGGATCGCCGTCGCGTTCTTCGGCGTCCGCGGCGTCGGCAGCCTCTACTACATCGCCTGGGCGACCAACGAGGCGGAGTTCCCCGACGCCGACCAGGTGTGGTCGGTGGTGGCGTTCACCATCGCCCTCTCGGTGATCGTCCACGGCGTCACCGCCACGCCGGTGATGCGCCGGCTCGAGGCCGAGCCGAGCGGGCACGAGGGCGAGAAGACGGCACCCGGGCACTAGGAACCAGCGCCGGGCCGGCCGCGTCGGAGGAGCATGACCGCCCGACTCGTCACCGCCCTCCTGGGGACGCTGGTGCTGCCGCTGCTCGTCGCGGTGACCGCCGCGGCCCCCGCGCACGCCTGCTCCTGCGAGGAGCCCGACCTGCCTGCGACGCTCCGCGCGGGCGGCGACGTCTTCGTCGGCACCGTCGCCGACTCCGACCTCGACGGCGACGAGGTGCACACGACCGTCGCCGTGGACGAGGTGTACGCCGGGGTCGTGACGAGCCACGTCGAGCTGGTGAGCGCGTCCTCCGCCGTGGACATGTGCGCCGGCGACGGGTCGCCCGTGGGCGAGCAGTACCTGTTCGCGCCCTACGCCGAGGAGGCGTTCGTCTACCGCCTGGGGTCCTGCAGCGGCCAGTGGCCCCTCGACGACGACGTCCGTGCGACGGTGGAGCGGGTGCTCGGTCCCCCGACCGACCCGCTGGTGGTGGACGGCCCGCCCGACGTCGTGCCGGAGGACGACGGCTGGGGCCTGCTCGACGCCGTGCTCGGCGTGCTGCTGTCCATGGGCATCGGTCGTTCGTGACCCGTCAGGTCTGCTCGGCGACGGCCGCCAGCACCACCGGGTCCGCGCACGCCGCTGCCCACGCGGCGATCCTGGTCCGGATCTCCCGGCCCAGCACCAGCCGCCCGACGCGGTCGGCCACCGGCGAGAGCCACGACGGCCGGGTCGTCCAGGTGTACTTCCAGACCGCCCGCGTGCCCGCGACGCCGTCGCGCTCGGCGGGGGTGAACCGCCACCCGCCGCCGAAGGAGGCGAAGAACCACGGCCCCTCCTCCATCGTCATCCCCACCGAGGTCGGTGGCCGGTAGGAGACGTAGCGGCTGACCATCGACGGTCCGAGGCGGGCCCGGGTGAAGGTGTGCACGCCGGTGCCGGGCCGTTCGGCGTCGAGGAGCCGCTGGGAGCGGATGAACGGGTCCCAGCGCAGCCGCACCTCACCGGTGGTCTGCGACACCGCGAACGCGGTGGCCGGTGGCACCGGCACCCAGGTCTCGGCCGTCACCTGGGGCATCGTGACCGCCTCACCCGCCGCGTCCGTTCTGGCTGCCGTCCTCGCGGTCGGCCGAGGGTGCGTCGGGCAGGGCATCGAGCCGGTCCTGCGCCCGCTGCGCCTGCCGCCTCAGCAGCTCGGCGGCCTCGAGCGCCGCGGTCGCCTCCGCGCGCCGCGCCTCGGACGACATGCCGTAGTCGTCGCCGTAGTGCGTGGCCATGTAGGTCAGGCTGGCGGCGTCGTCCTCGAGGGCCCGGATCGCCATCCAGAGGGCCCGCAGCGCCGCGATGTTGGTGGTCAGCGCCAGCCCGACGACCGTGTAGTGGTGGTTCTCGGAGCAGCGGAACGCGTCGTCGCCGACGGTGGCGAGGTCCTCGTTGCACGTCGGGCACCCCAGCGGTGAGTTCACCCGGCGAGGGTAACTTTTCCCGACCCACCGTCCCCGCGCCGCACCAGTTGCTACCGTGCAGCATGTTCGCCGAGCCCGAGCATGGCTCGCCCGCGGCGGCCACCACGTCACCGTGGGAGCCGGTGGAGCGCGCCGGCATCGGCGCCTTCTCGTGGCGCCCCGCCACCCGCGAGCTCTCCTGGGACGCGCGGCTGGCCCACATCTTCGCCGCCGACCGGCCCGGGGAGACGCCGTACGACACGTGGCACCGACGGGTCCACCCCGACGACCGGGCGGCGGTGCTGCCCACCTTGAGCGCGACGGGAGAGCCGAACGAGCACGCCTACCGGATCGTGCTCGACGACGGCACCGTGCGGCACGTGCTGTCGCGCACCACCGACGTGGTCCGCGACCGGGAGGGGACGGTGGTCAGCACGCGCGGGGTGGTCGTCGACGTGACGAGGGCTCATGAGGCCGAGGGGCGTCTCGTCTCGATGCTCGACTCGATCAGCGACGGGTTCGTGCTCCTGGACCACGACTACCGGTTCACGTTCCTCAACCGCCAGGCGGCCCGGATCCTCGACAGCACGGCGCCCGAGCTCCTCGGCCGCAGCGTCTGGGAGGCCTTCCCCGACAGCGTCGGGACGAGGTTCGAGGAGGTCTACCGCCGCGTGCTGGAGGACCAGGTCACCGAACGCTTCGAGGAGTACTACCCCGAGCCGCTCAACAAGTGGTTCGAGGTACGCGCCGAGCCCGCGTCGGTGGGCATCGTCATCTACTTCCAGGACGTCACCGAGCGCCGCGCCCGTCACGGCGAGCGGGAGCGGCTGTTCCGGGCCGAGCGCCGCTCGCACCAAGAGGCCGAACGCGCCCGCGAGCAGCTGGCCTACCAGGCGACCCACGATCCACTGACCGGCCTGGCCAACCGGTGGCAGTTCCACCGGATCGGGGACGCCACGATGGCGGCGGCCGGGCGACCGGTCACCGTGATGTTCATGGACCTGGACCGGTTCAAGCTGGTCAACGACTCCCTGGGGCACGCCTTCGGCGACGCGCTCCTCGCCGAGGTCGGCGCCCGGCTGGCACGCCAGCTCCGGGGCGGCGACGTCCTGGCCCGACAGGGAGGCGACGAGTTCGTCGTGCTCCTGCGCGGTGCCAACCCCGCCGAGGCGCAGGTGGTCGCCGAGCGCATGCGCTCGGTGGTGATGGAACCGGTCGACGTGGGCGGGCACCGGCTCAGCACCACGATGAGCATCGGCATCGCCACCTCGAGCGACGGAGCGACCGTCGAGACGCTGCTGCGGGACGCCGACGCCGCCCTCTACCGCGCCAAGGGCGCCGGCGGGAACACCATCACCTGGTTCGACGCCGAGAGCCACCAACGGCTGCTGGACGGAATCGTGCTGGAGTCCGCGCTGCGCGAAGCCCTGGCACGCGACGAGGTCGAGACCCACTACCAGCCCATCCTCGCCGTCGAGGGCGACCGGTTGCGGGGGGTCGAGGCCCTCGCCCGCTGGACGCGCCCCGGGTCCGGACCCGTCTCGCCCGAGGCGTTCATCCCGGTGGCCGAGGAGTCCGGGCTAATCCACGACCTGGGTCGGCACGTCATGGAGCTGTCCTGCCGACAGGCGGTGCGGTGGAGGCACCTGCCCGACTTCACCGTGTGGGTGAACGTCTCCGGTCGTGAGTTCGTGCCCGGGTACGCCGAGTCGGTGCTCGACCTGCTCGTCCGCGAGGACACGCCCCCGCGACGGATCGGCATCGAGGTCACCGAGTCGGTCCTCGCTGACGAGGCGGTCGCCGTGCGCGAGCTCCGGCTCCTGCACGCTGCCGGCGTCCACGTCGCCATCGACGACTTCGGCACCGGGTACAGCTCGCTGGCGCGGCTGGCGATGCTGCCCGTCTCGGTGCTGAAGATCGACCGGTCGTTCGTCTCCGAGATCGAGACGGCGTCCGGGCGGGCCACGGTGGAGGTGATCGTCCACCTCGCCAGGGCGATGGGCGTCGAGACCGTCGCCGAGGGCGTGGAGACGCCGGGGCAGCTCGAGGTGGTCCGCGACGTCGGCGTGGACCTCGCGTCCGGGTACCTGCTGGGTCGACCGGCACCGGCGCAGGACGGGACCCCGCAGATCGTGACGACCTAGGTCGCCGCGGGTGTCAGCGTGACCGGGTCACTCCCACTCGATGGTGCCCGGCGGCTTGGAGGTGATGTCGACGGTGACCCGGTTGACCTCGGCGACCTCGTTGGTGATCCGCGTGGAGATGCGCTCCATCAGGTCGTAGGGCAGGCGGGCCCAGTCGGCGGTCATGGCGTCCTCGCTGGTGACCGGGCGCAGCACGACGGGGTGGCCGTAGGTGCGGCCGTCGCCCTGGACGCCCACCGAGCGGACGTCGGCCAGCAGCACCACGGGCATCTGCCAGATGTCGCGGTCGAGGCCGGCGCGGGTCAGCTCCTCGCGGGCGATCGCGTCGGCCTGGCGCAGCACGTCGAGGCGCTCGCGGGTCACCTCGCCGATGATCCGGATGCCGAGGCCGGGGCCGGGGAACGGCTGGCGCCACACCATGGTCGACGGGAGGCCGAGCTGCTCGCCGACGGCGCGGACCTCGTCCTTGAACAGGGTGCGCAGCGGCTCGATCAGCTCGAAGTCGAGGTCGTCGGGCAGGCCGCCGACGTTGTGGTGGCTCTTGATGTTGGAGGTGCCGGCGCCGCCGCCCGACTCGACGACGTCGGGGTAGAGCGTGCCCTGCACGAGGTACGCCGTGGTGCCGGCGGCCGCTTCACCGAACACACGGGCCTCGGCGGCCTCGAAGGTGCGGATGAACTCGCGGCCGATGATCTTGCGCTTCTCCTCGGGGTCGCGGACCCCCTCGAGAGCGCCGAGGAACTGGTCCTCGGCGTCGACGACGTCGAGGACGTCGAAGACCTCCTCGAAGTCGTGGCGCACCTGCTCGGTCTCGCCCTGGCGCATCATCCCGTGGTCGACGTAGACACAGGTGAGCCGGTCGCCGATGGCGCGCTGCACGATCGCGGCCGCGACGGCGGAGTCGACGCCGCCGGACAGCGCGCAGATCGCGCGGCCCTCCCCCACCTGGGCGCGGATCGCCTCGACCTGCTCCTCGACGATGTTGAGCATCGTCCACGTCTGCCGGCAGCCGGCGATGTCGTGCAGGAAGTGCTCGAGGACCTGCTGGCCGTGCTCGGTGTGCAGCACCTCGGGGTGCCACTGGACGCCGGCCATCCGGCGGTCGAGCGACTCGAACGCCGCGACCGGGGTGCCGGCGGTGGCCGCGAGGACCTCGAAACCGCTGGGTGCGGCCGTCACCGAGTCGCCGTGGGACATCCAGACCGTGTGGCTGTCGGGCAGGCCGTCGAGCAGCGTGCCCTGGGTGCCGACGGTGACCGCGGTGCGGCCGTACTCCCGCGCCCCGGTGGCCGCGACCTCGCCGCCGAGGCCCTGCGCCATCAGCTGGAAGCCGTAGCACATGCCGAACACGGGCACGCCGGCGTCGAAGAGGCTGTTGTCCATGCCGGGTGCGCCCTCGGCGTACACCGACGACGGGCCGCCGGAGAGGATGATCGCCTTGGGGTTGCGCGCCAGCATCTCCGCCACGGGCACGTGGTGGGCGACGATCTCGGAGTAGACCCGCGCCTCGCGCACGCGGCGCGCGATCAGCTGGGCGTACTGGGCGCCGAAGTCGACCACCAGGACCAGGTCGTGCTCGGCAGGACTGTCGGGCGCCGTCATGGCGGCAGCCTATCGAGCGGGCCGCTCTCCTAGACTCGCGGCCGTGCCCGCGCCCACCTTCCTCTGCATCGGCGTGCAGAAGGGCGGCACCACCTGGCTGGCCCGGGCGGTCGGCCAGCACCCGCAGGTGGCGACGGGCCGCCGGAAGGAGCTGCAGTTCTTCAACCACCGCGAGGCCTACGACCGCGGTCTCGGGTGGTACGAGGACCAGTTCCGGGTGCGCCCGCGGCACCGTGCGGTCGGCGAGTTCACCCCCAACTACTGGTGGACCGAGGGGACGACGACCACCAACCACTACCTGGGCTCGGCGGGCCGGGTCGCGGCGGGGTACCCCGATCTCCGGCTGGTGGTCTGCCTGCGGCACCCCGTCGACCGGGCCGTCAGCGCCTACTTCCACCACATGTCGGCGGGCCGTTACCCGCCGTCGGTGGGGCTGCTCGGCGCGGTGGAGCGCTACCCCGACATCCGGGAGTTCGGCGACCACGGCACCCAGCTCGCGGCGTGGCTCGCGCACTTCCCGCTCGAGCGGTTCCTGTTCCTGGTCTACGAGGACGACATCCGGCCCGACGCCGCCAAGCCGGCGACCCTGCGCCGGGTCTTCGAGCACGTCGGCGTGCGTCCCGGGTTCGAGCCGGCCGACCTCGACCTGGCCCGCAACGAGCGCGGCAGCCACTTCGAGATCCGTCGGCGGCACGCCTCCCCCCGCGCCCGACGGGTGATGGAGGCGTTCCCCGAGCGAGCCCGCGGCTGGTCCCGCTGGACGATCGACGTCGCCGACGACGACCGCGCGGCCCTCGCCGCGCACTACCGGCCCGAGGTGGCCCGGCTCGAGGAGCTCCTCGGCCGGGAGATGCCCTGGGACCTCCACGGCTGACTCCCCCAGCACGCCTGCCCTGGCCGGGAAAAGCAGCAAGACCCCGCCGGGGAGGGAGGTTGGCGGGGCCTTGCGCGTCCACGCGGATGTTGGACATCGCCGGACCGTTGAACTCGGGCCTTCAGGAGGGAGCGTGTATCTCCGAGTTCGACAGTCTCAACGACGACCACCCCAACGGGTTACGCACCACCGGAAAAGATTTCCGAGACGGTCCACGTGGGCTGGACCACACCGGTCCCGTCGGCGGAATCCCGGGGCTCCGGGGCGGGTTGGCCCCGTGATCGTCCACCCGTCCCGACCTCGGAGGCACCCCGCCGTGAGCCAGCTCTTCTCCCCCATCACCCTGCGCGACGTCACCCTGCGCAACCGGGTGTGGGTGGCGCCCATGTGCCAGTACTCCGCCACGGACGGCGTGCCGGAGGACTGGCACCTGGTGCACCTCGGCTCGTTCGCGCGGGGCGGTGCCGGCCTGGTCATCACCGAGGCGACCGCCGTGGTCCCCGAGGGCCGGATCTCGCCTGAGGACACCGGGCTGTGGAACGACGAGCAGCAGGCCGCCTGGGCCCGCATCGTGACCTTCCTGCACGGCCAGGGCGCTGCGGCCGGCGTCCAGCTGGCCCATGCCGGGCGCAAGGCGTCGACGTACTCCGGCTTCACCGGGGAGCGCGGCGGCGTCGGCGACGCCGACGGCGGCTGGCAGCCGGTCGCCCCGTCGGCGGCCGCGTTCGCCGGGCTCCGCGAGGACCCCGCCCCCCTCGACCGGGCCGGTATCGACAGCGTCGTCTCCGCCTTCGGCGACGCCGCCGAGCGCGCCGTCGTGGCCGGCTTCGACGTCCTCGAGGTGCACGCCGCCCACGGCTACCTGCTCCACGAGTTCCTCTCCCCGCTGAGCAACCACCGCGACGACGAGTACGGCGGTCCGTTCGAGCACCGCGTGCGGCTGCTGCTCGAGGTGGTCGGCGAGGTCCGCGCCCGCGTGGGCGCCGGCGTGCCGGTGGTCGTGCGCCTCTCCGCCACCGACTGGGTCGACGGCGGGTGGAGCGCCGAGGAGACCGTCCGCCTCTCCGCGCTGCTGCGCGACGCCGGCGTCGACCTGGTCGACGTCTCGACCGGCGGCAACGTGGTCACCGACATCCCGGTCGGCCCCGGCTACCAGGTGCCGTTCGCGCACCGCATCCGCGCCGAGGCCGGCATCCCCGTCGGCGCGGTGGGCCTGATCACCGACCCCAAGCAGGCCGAGGACATCCTGGCCGACGGCTCGGCCGACGTGGTGCTCCTGGGGCGCGAGCTGCTCCGCGACCCGCACTGGCCCCTGCGGGCGGCGTACGAGCTCGGCGAGACCGACAGCGCGCTGTGGCCGGTGCAGTACCGCCGCGCCGCCGCGGCGTTCTGACCACTCGAGCCCGACCGGCGCGGTGCCCGATCGGGCACAATCATGGGGACACCCAGGGGGGCATCGGCGATAGCACCCCTGAGGATGAGGCGCGAACCGCCAGAAGTCTGGTACTTAATTTGGGGTATCTGGGCTGAAAGCCTAGTCAGGCCCTCCGCGTCATCCTACTTTTCAGGTACCGGAGCGGCCCTCGTCGGACCGCACGACCGGTGCGAAGGACACGATGCGCCGAGCTGGCGCACCTGCTGGGGGGCCGGCCACGCCGACCTCCCGACATGGTCAACACGCCAGGACACTCGGCGTCTCGGGGCGGCGATCGAGGGGACTTCATGACGCGCCATCCTGCTTCGACCTGGACCTGGCGGGGGTACGTCGCGGTGCTGGGCATCGCCACGGCACCCCCGCTGCTCGCTCTCTGGTCGGACGGCCGGCCCGGGTCGATCAGGGCCGCGGTGGTCGCCGAGGTGACCATCGCCGTGCTGGTGCTGCTGGCCGGGCTGGCCGCCTACATCCAGTACCGGTTGACCGACGACCTGGCGATGGGCTGGCTGAGCCTGGGCGCGGCGGTCGTCGGCGCGCGGTGCCTCGGGGTCGCCACGTTGCACAGCGGCACCAGCGACGCACACCTCAACCAGGCCGACTGGCTCGTGCTGGCCGACCTCGCCGCGATCGCGGCGCTCACCGTCCTCACCCGGCTGCGGTGCCGGACCCTGGACCCGATCGTCCCCGGTGCGGTCGTGGCCGCCGCCCTGACGGTGCTCTACCTCGTCGTCCCCGAACGGCTCCCCACGGTCGACGTCGACGACCGCCTGGCGCTGGCCGGGCACGTCCTGGTCGTCCTGGCGTGCGCGTCGGTGGCGGTGCACGCCGTCCGCGCGCACGGCCTCGCCTACGGGTCGGTGCAGCCCGCCGTGGCGTTCGCCCTGCTCACCGTCAGCCAGGTCGGGACCGCCCACCGCACGGGGTCGGACGTCGCCGGCGTGGCGCTGGCCGCGGCGGCGGTCGCGGGCACGGCCCTGCTGGTCGGCACCACGCTGGGCCGGCTGCGCTCGGCCATCCGCGACCAGGCCGAGTACTTCGACCTGGTGTGCCGACGGCTGGCCCTGGCCCAGGAGACCCTGCGCGACCAGCAGGAACGGCTGCACGAGGTGGCCAACAGCATCGCCGGGATCGCCTCGGCCTCCCACCTCATCCACGACGGCGGCGACCTGGCCACCCCGCGACGACTCCGGCTCGAGTGGATGCTCGACCGGGAGTCGGCCCGCCTGGCCCGGGTGCTGACCCACCAGCCGGCGTCGCCGCCGGCCGCCACCCCCGACCTCCCGCCGGAGCCCGACCAGCGCGGGTCGGCTCCCCCCGATCCGTCGGCGTCGCGGGCACCCGTCTCGCCCGTCGACCTCGACCTGGTCCTCGAACCGCTCGTCATCGCCCACGAGGCGGTCGGTCACCCGGTCGCGTGGCGGCCGTCGGGCCTGACCGCGACGGGGAGGGCCGACGACATCGCCGAGGCGGTCAGCATCCTGCTCGACAACACCCGCAAGCACGCTCCCGACGCCGACGCCGAGCTCTCGGTCCGGGTCGGCGCGGACGACACCGTCTGCATCGTCGTCTCCGACGACGGCCCCGGCGTCAGCGGTGACCTGGGTCCGGAGCTGTTCGCGTGGGGCGGCCGCCGCCGCGAGTCGCTCGGCCAGGGCATCGGGCTGAACCTCGCCGAGCGGCTGCTGCACGGGCTCGACGGCTCCGTGGCGCTCGTGCCCACCGCCGTCGGCACCACCTTCGTGCTCACCCTGCCGTCCGGTGCCCCGACGCACGCGCCGACCGCCTCGCCGGCGTTGGTGGCACCATGACGCGTGCCGGCGTGGCAGGCACCCGCGTCCTGCTGATCGAGGACCACGCACTGTTCGCGGAGTCGCTCGAGATCACGATGTCGATGGAGGGCTACGACGTCCGCCGGCTGCCCGTGCCGATGTCGGCCGCCGGGACCGCGAAGCTCCTGACCACCGTCGGACGCCTGCGGCCCCGCATCGTGCTCCTCGACCTCGACCTCGGCCCGTTCGGCGACGGCACCACCCTGGTCAACCCGATCGCGCGGATGGGCGCCAACGTGGTGGTCGTGACGGCCTCGACGGAGCCGGCTCGCTGGGGTGAGTGCATCCGCAACGGGGCCCGCAAGACCATGTCGAAGACCCAGCCGCTGCACGACATCCTCAGCGTCGTCCGCCGCATCAGCAACGGGCTGCCCGTGATGGACGTCGAGGAGCGCGAGGAGCTGCTCGAGCACTGGCACAGCGAGCGCCAGGACGTCCACGACCGGCGCCGCCGCGTGGAGAGCCTGACCGCCCGTGAACGGGAGGTCCTGGGTCACCTGATGGCGGGCCGCACGGTCCGCGACATCGCCCGGCTCGGTGTCGTCTCCGAGGGGACCGTCCGGACCCAGGTGAAGTCGATCCTCGCCAAGCTCGAGGTGAGCTCGCAGATCGCCGCGGTCGGGTTGGCGCTCAGCATCGGCTGGAACCCCCCGGTCGACCAGCACCGGATCCGGACCTCCTGAGTGGCGCGGCTCCGCACGGACGGCGCCGGGCGGCGGTGAGCCGAGGTGTACCTGTCGCTGCGCGACCGTCCGGCCGGTGCCGCTCCACCGCGTCCTGCGCAGGTCCCGGGACGACCCGTGGGCCGCACCGTCGTCGTCCTCGGCTTCGTCAGCCTGCTCACCGACGTCTCCTCCGAGTCGGTGGCGGCCGTGCTGCCGCTCTACCTCTCCGTCGTGGTCGGGCTCTCACCCGCGGCCTACGGGGTCGTCGAGGGTCTCTACCAGGGCGTCAGCGCCCTGGTCCGGATCGGCGCCGGCTGGACCGCTGACCGCACCCGGCGCCCCAAGTGGGTGGCGGTGGCCGGCTACGGGACCTCCGCCCTCGCCCGGGTGCTCCTGCCCCTCGCCACCGGGATGGCGGCCATCACGGCCGTCGTCACCCTCGACCGGGTCGGCAAGGGCGTGCGGACCGCCCCCCGGGACGCGATGATCACCGCCGACTCCGACCCCGACCACCTGGGTCGTGCGTTCGGGGTCCACCGCGCGCTCGACGGGGTCGGGGCGTTCCTGGGGCCCGTGATGGCGTTCGTGGTGCTGTGGTGGGTGCCGGGCGGCTACCAGTCGGTGATGGTGCTCTCCGTCGCCTTCGCGGTGATGGGCCTGGCGCTCCTGGTCCTGTTCGTGCCCCGGCAGACCGGGGCGGAGGCGGCGCCCGCCGGGACCGAGCGGATCCGCTGGCGGGCCTGCGCCACCCCCGGCCTGGTGCGCGTCTCCCTGGTGGCCGCCGCCCTCGGGCTGCTGACCGTCGGCGACGGGTTCGTCTACCTGGTGCTGCTCGAGTCGGGCGGGTTCGCCATCCACTGGTTCCCGGTGCTCTACGTCGCCACCAGTGCCGTCTACCTGCTGCTCGCCTGGCCCCTGGGGCGCGCCGCCGACCGGTGGGGCCGGGCGCGGGTCCTGGTCCTCGGGCACCTGGCGCTCGCCGGTGCCTACGTCGCGGCGGCGGTCGTCGCCCCCGCCGCGGTCACCACCGGCACCGTGGTCACCGTGGTGCTGCTCGGCACCTTCTACGCCGCCACCGACGGCGTCCTCGCGGCCGTGGCCGCTCGCGTCGTGCCGCCGCACCTGCGCGCGAGCGGCATCGCCGTGGCCCAGACGTCGGTGGCCGTCGCACGACTGCTCGCCGCGGTCGGCTTCGGGGTGCTGTGGGTCCTGGTGGGACCCGTGACGGCCCTGCTCGGCGTGGCCGCTGCCCTGGCCGTCGCCGTGCCGGTCGGCCTCGGCGCCGTCCGGACCCTCGACCGTCGGGACGTCGGATGACCGGTCGGAGTCGGGTGGCGGCCTTCGCCGCGCTCTCGGTCGTCCTCCTGGGCGGCAGCGGCGCCTACGTCGTCCAGGAGCGCGAGCAGGGCCGGAACCGCGCCCGGACGGCGCCGTCGGTCACCGTCGAGACGTCGTCGCCGGCCGACGGCCCGGTGGTGGTCTTCCGCCACACCGGGCTCGACAGCGAGACCGGGGTCGTCGCGACCGTCCCGCTGGCCGACCCGGGAGGGCCGCGCACCTTCACCGGCGTCGTGTGCGACCGGGTGGCGGCCACCCGCACCGAGCGGTCGTGCCTGCGCACGGGCCGCGGGGTGCTCACGTCGTACTCCGCGGTGGAGCTCGACGAGGCGTGGCGGGAGACCGGTTCGTCGCCGCTGCCCGGCGTGCCGAGCCGGACCCGGCTCTCCCCCGACGGGACCCTGGTCGCCACCACGTCGTTCGTCAGCGGCCACTCCTACCTCTCCCACGGCTTCTCGACCGCGACCGAGGTGCGCCGGACCGACGGCGTCGACCACGGCAACCTGGAGGAGTTCGCGCTGGTGCTCGAGGGCGAGCCGGCCCGCCCGCGCGACCGCAACGTCTGGGGTGTCACGTTCGCCGACGACGACCGCACCTTCTACGTGACCGTGGCGACCGGCGGGCGGACCTACCTGGCCCGTGGCGACCTCACCACCCGCACGCTCACCACGGTGGCGGCCGACGTCGAGTGCCCCGCGCTCTCCCCCGACGGCACCCGGGTCGCGTTCAAGCAGGCCGACGGACGCGGGTCCGACCGCTCCTGGACGCCGGCGGTGCTCGACCTCGCCACCGGCCGGCGGACCGTGCTCGACGGCGAGACCCGCAGCATCGACGACCAGGTGGAGTGGCTCGACGACGACACCCTGCTGTACGGCGTCCCGCGCCCCGACGAGCCCGGCGTCACCGACGTGTGGTCGCTCGAGACGACCCCCACCGCGACGCCGCGGCTGCTCATCGAGCAGGCCTGGTCGCCGAGCGTGGTCCGCTGACCCGCGCTCCGGGCGCAGCCGGGGCGGGGTCAGCGGCGTCCGAGGGAGCGCAGCCGCCAGCCGGCGGCGCTCCAGGCGGCCCGGTCGAGCACGTTGCGGCCGTCGAGGACGCGGCGGACCGCGACCAGCCGGCCGACGACGGCCGGGTCGAGGGCGACGTACTCGGGCCACTCCGTGGTCAGCAGGACCAGGTCGGCCCCGAGGACCGCCTCCTCAGGCGACCGGGCGTACTTCAGGTCGGGGCAGGACCGGCGGGCGTTCTCGACCGCCTGCGGGTCGGTGACCACGACCTCGGCGCCCAGCCGCCCCAGTCGCGCGGCGACGTCGAGGGCCGGTGAGTCGCGGACGTCGTCGCTGCCGGGCTTGAAGGCCGCCCCGAGGACGGCGATCCGCTGACCCGTCACCGCACCCCCGCACGCCTCGACCGCCAGCGTGACGAGCCGCTCCCGGCGGCGCAGGTTGATGTCATCGACCTCGCGCAGGAAGCCGACCGCGGCCCCCGCGCCGACCTCCTCGGCGCGGGCCCGGAAGGCCCGGATGTCCTTAGGCAGGCAGCCGCCCCCGAACCCGAGGCCCGCACCGAGGAAGGCCGGCCCGATCCGGGCGTCGCGGCCGATCGCGTCGGCCAGGGCGACCACGTCACCGCCCGTGGCCTCGCAGACCTCGGCCATCGCGTTGATGAAGGAGATCTTGGTGGCCAGGAACGCGTTGGCCGCCACCTTGACCAGCTGGGCGGTCGTGAGGTCGGTCTCGACGAGCGGGCACCCCCGCTCGAGGACGACGGCGTAGACCTCCCGCAGCACCGTCCGGGCGTGGTCGCGGTGCTCGTCGTCGGCCAGCCCGACCACCAGCCGGTCGGGGTCCAGGGTGTCCTCGACGGCGCGTCCCTCCCGGAGGAACTCGGGGTTCCAGGCCACCGTGGCACCCGGCGCCCCGGCCACGACCCGGTCGTGCAGGCGTTCGGCGGTGCCCACCGGGACCGTCGACTTGCCGACGACCAGGTCACCGGGCCGCAGGTGGGGCACGAGGGCCTCGGTGGCCGCCTCGACGAAGCGCACGTCGGCCGCGCCCGAGCCCGGCCGCTGGGGGGTGCCGACGCAGACGAAGTGCACCCGTGCCCCCGCGACGGCCGTGGGGTCGGTCGAGAAGCGCAGCCGGCCGGTCGACCGCGCCCGGAGCAGCAGCGCGGCCAGCCCGGGCTCGTAGAACGGCGGCGTGCCCAGGTCGAGCTGCTCGACCTTGTCCTGGTCGACGTCGACCCCGACCACGTCGTGGCCGAGGACCGCCATCGCCGCGGCGTGCACCGCTCCGAGGTAGCCGCACCCGACGACCGAGACGCGCATGGCCGGCCCCCTCACGCGCCGAGGGCCTGCGCGCCGTGGGCCGCCGGGAGCGGTCCGCGGCCGAGCACGAAGCGCTGCAGCTCCTCGTCGTCGTCGACGTCGACGAACGCCGTCCCCGGAGCTGTCCGGGGGACCTCCTGGCGGTCCCGCCCGGTCAGCCGGTCGTACACGCCGACGTACGCCGAGGCCTGCGGGCGCCAGTCGAGCACCTCGCTGGCGCGGGTCCGCGCGGCCCGCGCCAGTCGGCAGCGCAGGTCCGGGTCGTCGAGCAGCCGCTCCACGGCATCGGCGAACGCACCGACGTCACCGGAGGCCACGTAGAGGCAGGCGTCCGCGCCGGAGACCCGGGTCTCGACCAGGTCGAAGGCGACCGAGGGCAGCGCGTAGGCCATGTACTCCATCGTCTTGTTCATCGTCGAGACGTCGTTGAGCGGCGTCTTGCGGTCGGGTGACAACCCGACGGCGGCGGCGCTGAGCCGGGTGGCGATCTCCGCCGGCCCCACCCGCCCGGTGAACGTGACGACGTCGTCCAGCCCGAGCTCGTGGGAGCGGGCGACCAGGTCGTCGTAGCAGTCACCGAAGCCCATCAGCACTGCCTCGACGTCGTCGCGGCCACGGCGCCGGACCAGCTCGTCGAGCACCTCCAGCACGACCTCGACGTCGTCCTGGGGGCCCATGATGCCGAGGTAGGCCAGCTGGTGCCGCCGCGCCGGGCCGCTGCCGGGCGCCGGCAGGACCGGGCGCATCGTCCGGGTGTCCGGACCGCTGCGCACCACGGTGACGTCGGCGGGATCGACCTCCCCCCGCTCGACCGCGACCCGCCGGTAGGAGGCGTTGGTCGAGATGACGTGGTCGGCGGTGGCGTAGGTCCGGCGCTCCAGCCAGCGCAGCAAGCCGAGCTGGGCCCGGCCCACCCGGCCCTCGGGCTCCCCGAACCGCGAGAGGAACAGCTCGGGGTTCAGGTCGTGCTGGTCGTAGACGAAGCGCACCCCGCGCCGCTTCCACAGCCGGGCCAGCGCCCAGTAGGTGTCCGGGGGGTTGCAGGCCTGGAGCAGCTGGAAGGGACGCTCGCGCCAGACGCGCCGCGAGAGCAGGGCCGTGCGCGCCCAGCTGTAGGTGAACTCGACCAGGTAGCCGAGGACGCCCGACGCCGGCGGGGCCGGGTGGTACTTGTGCACCCGGACGCCGTCGATCGTCTCGCGGGCCGGGTCACCCGGACCCCGCGGGCAGATGACGGTGACGGCGTACCCCGCCGACCGCAGGGCCTGGCACTCCAGCCACACCCGGCGGTCGAGGGGCACCGGCAGGTTCTGCACGATGACGAGGACGTGGGCGGAGCCTGCGGCGCTGGGCATGGGCTTCATGTCCCTCACCCTGGGAGGCCGCCGGACCCGTGTCGTGGGCCCGTTTTCGGCTATCCCCAAATTTCGGTCAGGGCCGCACCTCGCCCCCGTCGTCCCACACGTTGCCGCTCCACTGGTTGCCGGGTGCGGACCGATCGAAGTCCAGCACCGGGGCGTACGCCCCGCACCGGCCGGTCCGGCCACGGGAGAACACGTTGTCGAGGAACCGGATCGCCGTCGCCTGCTGCGAGTACGGCTTGCCACCCGAGGAGCCTCCGTAGGCGCAGGTGCCGCCGGTCGACGGCAGGAACAGGTTGTCCTGGACCAGCACGTCACGCACGGCACCGAAGTCGCCGTACCCGGTCAGGCCGGCGGAGCAGCCGGCGTCGGGCGGGACGTCGGGCGCGTCGCAGGCGATGGTGTTGCCCACGATGGTCGAGCCGGCCCCGACCCGGATGCCCGACTCGTGGTGGACGCCGGTCTCGTCGGTGAACTGGCCGTGCACCCACGAGTCGCGGACGACGCAGGCCATCCAGCAGTTGATCGAGCGGTTGCCGCCGGTCACCTCGACGCGCGTCGCCACGAAGTCGCGGGAGCCGATGCCGGTGCCGGGACGGTCGCCGACCCGGACCTCGCTGTCGGTGATCGAGAAGGACCGGCCGCCGGTGTTCTCGTCGTTGCCGACAGTGCCCTCCACGACCGAGCTGCGGATCTGCACGCCCGATGCCCGGATCTCCAGGTTGCACCGCACGGTCCTGGCCTCGATGACGGTGCCGGACTGGGTGATCGTGCAGGGACCGGTGTACGGCGTCAGCACGGTGCCCGCGGGCACGCCCGTCGAGGCGGCGTCGGGGTGGGTGCCGCCCGGCTCGGGTTCCGGCTCGGGTTCCGGCTCGGGTTCCGGCTCGGGTTCCGGCTCCGGTTCGAGGGTGGGCTCGGTCGTCGGCTCCGTCGTCGGCTCCGTCGTCGGCTCGGTGGTCGGCTCGGTCGTCGGCTCGGTGGTCGGTTCCGTGGTCGGCCCGGTGGTCGGTCCAGAGGTCGGCGGCTCGGAGGACGGGGGCCCGCTCGGGTCGGGACCCGGGGTCGGCGAGCCGTCCTCGTCCGGCACGAACCGGACGTCGACGTAGTAGTTGGAGTCGCGGAAGGTCTGCGTCGGGAAGCCGCCGTCGCGTCGGGTGTAGACCCCCCGCCACGCGGTGAGGTCGCGGTGCACGACCGGCCGCTGGGGCGAGAGCGCCCCGTTGTCGCCGGCGTAGCGACCCCGGGGTGCGTCGTACGACGCCACGTAGCGCCGGCCGGGCTCGAGCCGCACGGGCTCGGAGAGGGTGGCGCTGACCCAGCCGGTGCCCGGGTCGTCCGCGAAGTCGGCGGTGGCCAGGAGCGCGCCGGCCGACGACCACAGGGCGCCGTCCTCGAGCAGGACGTCGCGACTCCCCCGGTATACCTCCACCGCGGTGACCACCCCGGCCTGTGCCGTGGAGAAGCTGACGCCGAGCGTGGCGGCGGTGCGGTCGCGGTCGACCGGCGAGTCGGGCACCACGTCGGCGGCGAACATGCCGTAGCCCGGCGTCGGAGCGGCGCCACGCCCCGGGTCGTGCCGGGCGGTGGCCGCGAACGCCGCGACGGAGCCGGCGACGACGACGGCCGCGACCAGCACCGACAGGACCGCCGGCCGGCGACGGCGGGTGGGCGGGACGGGTCCCCGGTGCGCGCCGCTCACGGGCGCACCGCCCCGCCGCCGACCCAGCGGTTGCCGCGCCAGACGTTGCCGGGCGCCGAGCGGTCGAAGTCCATGACCGGGGCCCAGTAGCCGCACTGGCCGGTCCGGCCGCGCTGGAAGCGGTTGTCGAGGAAGCGGATGCTGGCCGCGTCGTCGGAGTAGGGCTTGCCGCCCGAGGACCCGCCGTAGGCGCAGGTGCCGCCCGTGGTGGCCAGGAAGAGGTTGCCCTGGACGAGGTTGTCGCGCACGGGCCCGAAGTCGCCGTACCCGGTCATCGGGGCCGAGCAGCCGGCGTCGGGCGGCACGTCGGGGGCGTCGCAGGCGATCCGGTTGGCGACGAACCGGCCGCGGCTGCCCATCCGGATGCCGGACTCGTGGGTGCGGCCGCTGCGGTCGGTGTCCTGGTCGTGCACCCAGGAGCGTCGTACGGTGCAGGACCGCCAGCAGTTGATGCTGCGGTTGCCGCCGCGGATCTCGGAGCGCACGACCCGGAAGCGCACCTCGCCGACCACGGTGACCAGGTCGGTCGACCCTCCCGGGGAGGCGTCGACGGTCGAGCGCTGCAGCCGGAAGGAGGAGTCGCTGCTGCCGGAGTTGTCGATGCTGCCGACGACGTAGGAGTGGCGGATGACGACGTTCGCCGCCCGGATCCGCAGGTCGCAGCGGATGGTCCGACCGACGAGCCGGGTGCCGTCGCGGGTGATGGTGCACGGACCGCGGTAGGGGCGCAGCCGCATCCCGTCGGGCACGCCCGTGGTCGCCGCCGTCGCCACCCGCGGGAGCGCCGGGCGTGCGGGCCGCTCGGCGGCGGACGACGGCGGGTCACCGGGGCGCGTCTGGGCAGGCGCTGCCGAGAGCAGCGTCACCAGGATCACGAGCACCGTGGATCCCGCCGCGGCGAGTGCGACCGCGGGGAGCGGCGCTCGGCGCCGGGGTGGGGTGGCCAGGGGCGGATTGGGCATGGGGCTCCGGCCCGGTCGCACGCCGAGGGCACGCGCTCCCGAGCGACGTCGTACGGCGTCCACGCACCGGGGCGGCCCGCGGAGCGGGGCCGCGTTCGGCCCCTCCCTCGCGATGGACGGTAGCCACGCGGCGGCACCCGGGACACGCCCGCGTCCCTCAAGTTGGGGACGCGCGCACGGGCTCGCGCCGGTGGACGACGTCGGCGGCGAGCGTGAGGTTGGCGACCAGGGCGACCGTCGCGGGGTCGGGCCGGACGTCGCCGGCGACCACGCGCTCGAGCCAGTCGGGGCGGAGCAGGCCTGCCCGGCGTACCGGCTCGAGCAGCTCGGGGTGGCGGCGCCAGTGCTCGGCGACGAGGTCGCTCAGCACCGCCCCGCCGGCCGGCGGGCGGCGCCCGCCGGCGAGCCGTTGGGCGGCCTTGCGGCCCGTCCTCGCGGCCAGCGCGCGCCCGCGGTGGACGACGGAGGGCCACCCGTCGTCGACGTGCTCGCGCGGCGAGGGCCGTCCGTCGAGCGGCAGGTCGGCCAGCCCGGGGTCGAGGGCGACCGAGAGCCGCCCCAGGAACCGGGAGTGCCGCTTGTGCTCGGGGGCCAGCGCGGTGACGGCACCGACGAAGCGGTCGTCGAGCATCGGGTTCGCCACCGCCGTCCGGTCGCAGACCGCGGTCTCGGTGGCGCCGGCCCAGCGCTGCATGCGCTGCTCGACGTAGAACCGGTCGGTGGCCGCGAGCCAGGGGTCGCCGGAGGCGGCCAGCCACCGGTGCACCTCGTGGTGGGCCACGGCCCGCGACCAGTCCGCGAAGTCGGGGCGCAGCGCCTGGTCGTCGACCGCCTCGTTGGCGAACATCCGCCAGGACGCCAGCCGGTCGGCGCGCCGACGGGTGACCGGCGCTCGGTCGTGCCCGCCGAGGTAGTAGAAGCCGCGGGCGATCTCCCCGCCCAGGCCCGAGAGCCGGGCACCGGGCTGGGCGCGCGTCTCGGCCAGGTCGAGGGCGGCGCGGGCGACCGGGTCGGCGACCAGCTCCAGGCGGCCGGCGGCCGCCGTGGTGAGCGCCCACGCCCGAGCCGGGTCGAGCTCGTCGAGACCGTCGAGCCGCAGCACCTCGTGGCGCAGTCCCTCGCGGCGCGCGAGGTCCGCGGCGAGGGCGACGTCGGGGCTGCCCGGGACGCCGAGCGTCATCACCCGCAGCCCGCGGCGCCGGCGGGGCTCGATGGCGGACAGGAGCAGGCGAGAGTCCTGGCCGCCGGTCAGCTGCAGCACCGGGTCGGGGTGGTCGTCGAGCCAGCGGCCGAGGTAGCCGCGAAGCAGGTCGCGCGTCGCCGTCACCGTCGCGTGCAGGTCTGTCGGTCGCTCGTCGGCGGGGCTGCGGACGTCGACGCGCTCGGCCAGGCCGCCGCGCAGCGTCAGCAGCGAGCCGGCCGGTACCTGCTCGACCCCGGTGAAGAGCGTGCGTCGTCCGAGCTGCCACCCGAGCCGGCACTGCACCGCCACGGCGTCGAGGTCGAGGCCGGTCCCGGTGAGCGCGGCGAGGACCCGGGCCGAGGTCGACAGGGCCACCCAGCCCGGACCGCGGCGCTGGTAGAGCTGGCGCATGCCGAGGGGGTCGACCGCCGCTCGCAGGGTCTCGTGGTCGCGGGCCAGCGCCGCGAACGGCGGCAGCATCCCGGCCAGCACCCCGGGCCGGGGTTCCAGGAGGGCACGCCGGACCTCGGCGACGTCGAGCGCGCGGTCGTGGCAACGGACCTCGCGGCCGAGCACGAGGGTGTCGGCGGTCCCGGGCGGCGTCGCGGCACCCCAGGTCGCCAGCGCGAGTCCGCCGTGCCGGGTCCGGCGGGTGTCGTCGGCGACCCCCTCGAGGCCACGGTCGAGCAGGTCGTCGACGACGTGCTGCGCCCCGGGGGCAGCCGAGAGGGCGAGGACCCCGGCCGGCGGGTGGCTGCCCGTCACGATCAACCCGACCGCTCGGCGACGAAGGCGGCCAGGCTGCCGACGGTGGCGAAGACCTCGGCGGTGAAGTCCGCGTCGTCGACGACGATCCCGAACCTGCTCTCGAGGGCGACGGCGAGCTCGAGCACCGAGAGGGAGTCGAGCTCGGGCAGGTCGCCGAGCAGCGGGGTGCTGGCATCGACGAGGTGGGCACGGTCCTCGATGCCCAGGGTGCGCACCAGCACGGTGCGCACCTCGGCGACGGGGATGACGGTCTCGGTCTCGGTCTCGGTCACGGGGTCCTCCAGGTGTGGGTGGTGGGAGTGGGCGGGTGGAGCGGTCGTCTCAGAGGAGGACCTCGGCCGGGGCCGGGTGGCCCAGGAACTGCTGGGGGCTGGCCGTGCGTCCGTAGGCACCGGCCTGGAAGACCACGACGAGGTCGCCGACGTCGGCGGGTGGCAGCTCGACGGCGTGACCGAGGACGTCGAGCGGCGTGCACAGGCAGCCGACCACGTCGACGACCTCGACCTCCGGCTCGCCGCCGGCGTCGTGCGCCCGGGCGGCGGTGCCGATGGTGAGCGGGTAGTTGCGCCGGATGACCTGGCCGAGGTTGCCGGACGCGGCGAGCTGGTGGTGCATCCCGCCGTCGACGACGAGGTAGGTCCGCCCGCGCGACACCTTGCGGTCGACGACCCGGGTCACGTAGACGCCGGCCTCGCCGACCAGGTAGCGGCCCAGCTCCATCACGACGTGCGCGTCCGGCTGGGCCGTGCGCACCCGCGTCTCGACCAGTCGCCGCAGCGGTGCGCACACGTCGTCGAGGTCGAGCGGCCGGTCGCGCTCGGCGTACGGGATCCCGAGGCCGCCGCCGACGTTGAGGTAGCGGACCGGCGCGGGCAGCCGGTCGGCGAGCGCGAGCAGGAGGTCCACGGTGCGTTCCTGCGCCTGCCGGACCAGCTCGGAGCGCAGGTTCTGCGAGCCGGCGAAGAGGTGGAAGCCCTCCACGGCGAGGTCCAGGTCGGTGAGGAGGAGCAGGAGGTGCGGCACCTCCTCGACGTCGACGCCGAACTGCTGCGGACCGCCACCCATCCGCATCCCCGAGCCCTGGACGGCGAAGTCGGGGTTGACCCGGACGGCGACCCTCGGACGGACCCCCACCCGCTCGCCGGCCTCGAGCACCCGGCCCGCCTCGCGGGGCGACTCGAGCTCGACCAGCACGCCGGCGGCGACGGCGCGGGCGAGCTCGGCGTCGGTCTTCCCCGGTCCGGCGAAGCTGACCCGCCCCGCAGGCGTGCCGGCGTCGAGCGCGACGGCCATCTCGCCGGCGGAGGCCACGTCGAGCCAGTCCACGAGCCCGGCCAGGTGACCGACCAGGGCCGGCATCGGGTTGGCCTTGACGGCGTACCCGAGCTCGACCGCACCGCCCAGCCGCGCGCGCAGGTCGCCGACCGTGGCGCTCACCGCCGCCCGGTCGTAGGCGAAGAAGGGAGTCGAGCCGACCCGGGCGGCGAGCCGTTCCACGGGGACGCCGCCGACCAGCAGCTGGCCCTCGGCGGTCCCGAGGCGCTCGACGTGGCGCCGGGTGCCGTCGGCTGCCGTGCGGTGGTCGAGCGTGCTCACGAGACCTCCTGGCGGAGCACCAGGCGGTCGAGCTTGCCGTTCGGCGAGCGCGGCAGCCGCGGGCGGACGCGGACCTCGCCGGGCACCATGTAGCGCGGCAGCCGGCGGCGCAGGTCGGCCTGCAGGGCGCCGCTGGTGGCGAGGTCGGACTCGCCCTCGGAGCGCGGGGTGACGAAGAGGACGATCCGCTGACCGAGCCGGTCGTCGTCGACACCGAGCGCCACGGCCTCCCCGACCAGGCCGCTGTCGTGGACGGCCTCCTCGACCTCGGTGGGGCTGACCCGGTAGCCGGAGGTCTTGATCATCTCGTCGCGGCGCCCGACGAAGTACAAGAAGCCGTCCGCGTCGGTGCGCACGGTGTCGCCCGACCAGACGGCCAGCTCGGGGGTCCGCCACCGGGCCACGGTGCCGGGCAGCGGCCGGAAGCGCTCGGCGCTCCGCTCCGCGTCGTTCCAGTAGCCCAGGGCGACGAGCGGCCCGCGGTGCACGAGCTCGCCCTCCTCCCCGGGGCCGGCGGGGGTCCCGTCGGGACGCAGGACCAGGATCTCGGCGTCCGGCACCGCCTTGCCGATCGAGCCGGGACGGCGGTCGACCTCGTCGGGGTCGAGGTAGGTCGAGCGGAACGCCTCGGTGAGCCCGTACATCAGGTAGGGCCGGGCCTGCGGGAACAGCTCGCGCATCCGGGCCAGGGTGGCGCTGGGCAGGCGGCCGCCGGTCGTGGCGACGTACCGCAGCCGGACGCCGTCGTCGGGCCAGGCGGTGGCGACGAGCTGGGCCCACAGCGGGGGTACGGCGGTCAGCCCGGTGACGCCCTCCTCGACGCAGAGCCGGACCACGTCGACGGGCGCCAGGTAGTTGATCAGCACCACCCGGGCGCCGACGGCGAACGCGGTGGTCAGCTGGCTGAGTCCAGCATCGAAGCTGAGCGGCAGCGCCGCCAGGACCACGTCGTCGGGACGGTGGCCGAGGTAGCCGCTCACGCTCTCGGCGCCGACGAGCAGGTTGCGGTGGGTGAGCACGACCCCCTTGGGCGGCCCGGTGCTGCCGGAGGTGTAGAGGATGGCGGCGATGTCGAGGTCGACCCCGCGGTAGGGCGGGTCGTCGGCGGCGGCCCCGACCGAGACGGCCTCGGCCCACGGCACCAGCACGGCCCCACCCGCGTCGAGGCGGCTGTGCCCGGTGTCGTCGACGAGGACCACCGTCTCGACCCGGCCCACCGGTCCCGGGTCGGACGCCAGGGCCGCCCACCGTGCGCCGGTGGTGACCAGCAGCCGGACCTCGCAGTCACCGAGCACGTGCCGCACCTGGGCCGGCTTGAGCGCGGGGTTGACCGGCACGAACACGCCGCCGGCCGCGGAGGCGGCGAAGAGGGACTCGACGGTCTCGATCCTCTTGTCGAGCCAGATCCCCACCCGGTCGCCGCGCGCCAGCCCGAGGCCGCGCAGGCCGGCGGCCAGGAGGCGCACCCGGGCGGCCAGCTCGTCGTAGCGCAGGGTCGTGCCGCGGTCGGTCACGGCCGGCCGTGCGGGGTGGCGGGCGGCCTGCTCGTCGATCAGGTCGTGCAGGTGGACGCGCATGCTGGTCTCCTCACGGTCGGGTCACGGGGTGGGGTCACGGGGTCGGGTCCGGTGCTCACCACGCCACCAGGGCGAGCTCGCTGTAGAGCCCGTCGAGGTCGGCGACCGCCTCGCGAGGGAGGTCGGCGCGCACGAGCTTGGGGCGTGGGTGGCGCAGCAGCACCGAGCCGACCGGCCGCGCGCCACCGATCCGGAGCTCGACCAGGGTGAACGGCAGCCCGCGGGCCAGCAGGTGGCGGCCCAGGTCGTGGCGGCACCGCTGCAGCAGCGTCGGGTGCGAGACGTGGAGCAGGCTGGCGAACAGCCGCACCCGGCGCCGCCGGTCGCGGCGGTAGACGACGTAGCAGCACTCCCCCGTCGGTGCCTCGAGCAGCACGTGGTGGGCGGCGCGCGCCCGCCGGTGGTCGCGCAGCAGGACCCGGCCGGCGTCGTCGAGACGCTGCTCGATCTCGTCGAGGTCGGTGTGGACCCGGGCGCGCCGCGGACCCGGCAGGTTCGCCACCAGCGCCGTCGTGGTGTCGAGGTGGTGGAACCGCAGGCGCTCGTCGATGGCGACGACCGAGCCGCTCGGCGAGAGGTCGGTGAACACCAGCCCGCGCTGGGCGAGCACCGCGCGCAGCAGCCGCAGGCCGTGGACGCGGTAGGGCTCCAGCACGCACCAGGCGCCCAGGTTGCAGGTCCGGACGGTCCCGGTGGCGAGGGGACGGTCGGCGTAGAAGGCGAGCTGGACGCCGACCAGCTCGTCGCCGGCCAGGAGCCGGAAGCCGTGGTTGGGCGCGTCGACCGGCCAGGTCGGCACCGCCGCCGCGGCCCAGTCGTCGGGGCTCAGGCGGGCGTTGAGGTGGCGGTGCAGGAACGCTCCCGTCGCCGGGAGGTCCTCCGCCCGGACCGGCGCGACCCGGACCGTGCCGTCAGCGAGCATGGGCCGACCGTAGGGACGGATGCTGCGGTCGCCCCGGCCATGGCCCGGCGCGTATCCAATCCTGGGGACGCACCCGGCGCCGGCCCGCGACGGACGGGACGGCGTCCCAGGCTGCGGTCATGACCCGCATCGATCCCCCGACCAGTGCGCGCGCGAGCGTCGTCATCGCCGCCCACGACGAGGAGGCCGTCATCGGCCGGAGCCTGACCACCCTGCTCGCCGACGCGACACCGGGTGAGCTCGAGGTGGTGGTGGTGGCCAACGGCTGCACCGACCGCACCGCCGACGAGGCGCGCACGCACGGCGGGGTGCTCGTCCTGGAGACCGCGAGGCCCGGCAAGACCGGGGCGCTGCGGCTCGGCGACCGGGCGGCGACGGCGTTCCCCCGCGTCTACCTCGACGCCGACATCCCGGTCGGCGCCGACGTGGTGCGGACCCTCTGCGCGGCCCTGACCGGTCCCGACGCGCCGCTGGTGGCGGTGCCGGTGCGACACGTCGACGTGACCGGGCGGCCCTGGCCCGTGCGCGCCTACACCGCGGTGCACCGCCGGCTCCCCGTCTTCGAGCGGGGTCTGTTCGGGCGCGGCATGATCGCCGTCTCGGCAGCCGGGCGGGCCCGCTTCGAGGAGTTCCCCGACGTGGTGGCCGACGACCTGTTCCTCGACGCGCTCTTCTCCGACACCGAGCGCGTGCAGGTCGCCGGGATCGCCACCGTCGTGGCCGCGCCGCTGCGCACGGCCGACCTGGTCCGCCGACTGGTCCGGGTGCGGCGCGGGAACGCCGCCCTGCGCCGGGCCGGCCCGAGCCCGGCGACCGCCCTCCCGGGCGCCCGGGTGCGCCCGCCCGACCGCGCGGCGTGGCTGCGCGAGGTGGTCCTGCCCCGGCCGTGGCTCGTCCCCGCGGGCGTCGTCTACGCCGCCATCACCGGCTGGGCCGCGGTCCTGGCCCGGCGCACCCCGCCCCCGGGCGCGGCCGCCTGGGGCCGGGACGCCTCGACCCGGGTGGGGCCGACCGACCGGTGAGGCCGGCACCCGCGGACCCGGCGCCCCGCGTCAACCTCTGCTTCCACGGCATCGGGACGCCGGGGCCCGAGCGCGAGCCCGGCGAGTCGGCGTACTGGGTCTCCGAGGACCTGTTCCACCGGGTCCTCGACGAGGTCGCGGACGACCCGCGGGTGCGGCTGAGCTTCGACGACGGCAACGCCTCCGACGCCGCCGTGGCGCTGCCGGCGCTGCTCGAGCGCAGCCTCCGGGCCACCTTCTTCGTCCTGGCCGGGCGCCTCGACGAGCCCGGGAGCGTGACCCGCGACCAGGTCCGGGTGCTGCACGACAGCGGGATGACCGTCGGCACCCACGGTCACGACCACGTCCCGTGGCGCGGCCTCGACGAGCGCGCCCGCGAGCACGAGCTCGGCTCCGCCCGCACGACCCTGGAGGCCGTCACCGGCTCCCCGGTCCTCGACGCCGCGCTGCCGCTCGGCCGCTACGACCGCCGCGTGCTCGCCGCGCTGCGCCGCCGCGGCTACCGCAGCGTGCACACCAGCGACCGCCGGTGGGCCCGCGACGGGGCGTGGCTGCAGCCCCGGTTCAGCCTGCGCTCCACCGACACCCTGGACGACGTCCGCCGCGAGGTGCTGCTGCCGCCGCCGTGGCACCGCCGCGCCCGCGGCGAGCTGGTCGGCCTGGCCAAGCGGCTGCGGTGACCCGCTGGCTGACGGGGTGGTGCCGCTCCGACCCCCTAGCCGCGCAGCCACTCCGGGCCGGCGGGTGCGCGCATCCGGACCGGGTCGAGGAGGGCCCGGAGGGCGGCGCGGTTGGCCGGCCGGCCGAGGCAGGCGCGGCTGGCCTCGCGCAGCACGGTGACGGTCCAGAAGGGCACCGTCGCCGGGAAGCCGTGGCGGCGGCGGTGCAGCCGCACCCGGTTGACCACGAGCAGGGGCCACAGCCGCGCCGAGCCGGCCGAGCCGCCCTCGAGGTGCACGGCCCCCGCGGCCGGGACGTAGCGGGTCGCGAGCCCGGCGTCGCGGGCCCGCAGGTCGAAGTCGGTCTCCTCGGAGTAGAGGAAGTAGGACTCGTCCCACGGGCCGACCCGCGCCCAGCAGGCCGCGCTGACCAGCTGGGTGGACCCCTCGGCCCAGTCGGTCTCGCAGGCGACGGCGTACGCCGACTCGGCGGTGACGACCTCGCCGAGGCGGCCCACCCGGCCGGCGCGGCCGGCGCCGAGGACCAGGTCGGCGACGGCCCGGACCAGGCTCGGCTCGCGACGCTGGGAGTCGATGCGCGCGCCCGCGGCGTCGCGCAGGCGGGGCACCGCGATGCCCACGCCCGGGCGCTCGAGCTCGGCGAGCAGCACCGGGACGCACCCGGGGTCGAGGCGGACGTCGGGGTTCAGCACCAGCACGGCGCGGTGCGGGCCGCCGGCCGCGACCGCGGCGTTGATCCCGGCGGCGTAGCCGGCGTTGCGACCCGTCTGCACGACCAGGGCGTCGGGCGCGACCCGTCGGACCACCGCCACGCTGTCGTCGTCGGAGGCGTTGTCGGCGACCACCGTGCGCCACGGGACGCCGGCCATCGCCGCCGGCAGGCTCGCCAGCAGCCCCGGCAGCACCTCCGCGCTGCGGTAGGACACCACGGCGACCAGCACCGGGAGGTCCGGCGCGCTCACGGCGCCGCCCCGCGGGACGCGTCCAGCACGTCGGGCAGCACGTCGGGCAGCACGTCGGGCAGCGGCACCTCGAGCACCTCGCGGGGCTGCTGCTCGACGGCCAGCTGGGCCGCCCCGCCCGCGAGCCCGAGCAGCAGGAACGACGTCCCGGCGGCCATCGGGAACGACCAGGCGTCAAAGGTGACCACCCCGACCGCACTGCCCAGGATCGCTGCCGACAGCGCGAGCCCGAGGTGGCGCGACCGAGCGCTGCGGGCCCGGCGCCGGGCACGCCGTGCGTTGCCGAACCCGGTGAGCACCAGCAGCAGCACCGCGGCCAGGCCGATGGCCCCCAGCTCGAGCAGGATCATCAGGTACTGGTCGTCGAGGATGCGGTAGTGCCGCGGCACGAAGGTGAACAGTCCCCGGCCCAGCCACCGGTGCTCCTCGTAGAGGCCGAGGACCACGCCGTAGTCGTCAGTGCGGCCGCTGACGCTGGGGTCGTTGCCGACGTTGCGGAACAGCGACACGATCGTGCCGACGAGACCCGGGATCGCCAGCCGCAGGGCGACCACCGCGAACGGCGCGAGCACCAGCGCGCGCAGCCGCCAGCGCGCCGGCCAGCCGAGCACCAGCACGACGAGGGTCACCGCCAGCACCAGCACCGCCGAGCGCGAGACCGCCAGGGTCGAGCCCACGAAGACCAGCGCGGCCGGCACCAGTGCCCCCCGTCTCCCCCACCGGTGCACGCTGTGGTGCAGGGCGAGCGGGAACAGGCAGGCCAGCACGACGCCGAACTCGATCGGGTGGACGGCCGTGCCGGAGACCCGGTTGAGCACCGAGCGCGACAGCACGGTGCCGAACTCGGCGTTGGCGGACAGGCCGGGGACCTGGATGTAGCGCGCGATGTCGATCCCCCACCCGAACTGCAGCAGCCCCAGCCCGGCCAGGCCGGCGCCGAGCCAGGCCAGCCAGCCGACGACCAGCTCGAGGTCGCGCCACGACCGCAGGCCCTCGCTGGCGATCAGGAGCACCGCCATCCACCCGGCAAAGGACAGCAGGCCGCGGTCGGCGGCGGTGATCATCGTGGCGGTGGTCTCGGCCACGGTCGACGGGACCAGCGTCCACAGCTCGTCGGTGGTCTGGCGCACGTCCGGCGGCGCGTACCACCCCGACGTCGTGCCGTTCGCGTACGACGCCAGCACCGCGGCGGTCAGCACGCCGACGGCGGCACGGGTCGCCGTCAGGCCGCGGACCGGGTTCAGCCCGCCGACCGTGGCGCAGACCCAGCACACCAGGCCGCCGAGCGCCCACAGGTTGGCGGGCGTGCCGGGCGCACCGAGCGCCGGCAGGACGAGCTGCGAGGGGATGGCCAGGAGCAGGACGGCGTACCCGACCAGGAAGTACGCCGCGGCCCGCGGCGCTCCGCGCTCGGACCGCCCGAGCCGGCCGACCAGCCGCCGCCACCGCGCCCCCATGCGTCAGCTCGCCAGCGCGCTCGGCCGGCGCCGGGGACCCCGAGCGGGCGGCTCCTCGTCGGCGTCCTCGTCGGCGTCCTCGTCCTCGTCGGCGTCCTCGTCGGCGTCGCGGGTCGCGCGCTTGCGGGCCCGGTGCGCGGCGAACCGGTCACCGCCGAAGGCGAGCAGCAGGGTGAGCAGCAACCCGCAGCCCGCCGCCCCCGCGAGCGCCCGCAGCCTGCTGCCGGGCAGCACCTCGGCCTGGTCGGAGGTGCTGTTGACCTGGGCGCTGATGAGCTGGCGCGAAGGGACCCGGGCCTCCTCCTGGATCCGCAGCAGCTCCGACGCCACCAGCTCCATCACGGCGTCGCGGGTGGCCAGGGCGACCTCGGGGTCCTTGGACTTGGCCGTCACGACCAGCAGGGGCCCGGCCTCCGGGGCGAGCGCCACGGCGTACTCGGCGTCCATGCCGCGCTCGGCGAGCTCGCGCCGCACCTCCTTGGTGCCCACGGAGCCCGCGACCAGCGAGCCCGTGGTCGACATGCCGGACTGGATGTTGAGGAACGGGCTGGTGGGGGTCGCGATCCCGGTGGCCTCGGGGGGCAACAGGAAGAACAGCTGTCCCGAGGCCTGGTAGTCGGGCTCGACGTAGCTGGTGACGGCGAGGCAGGCGGCGGCGGTGCCGGCCAGGCCCAGCACCACGACCACCCAGCGGCGCAGCAGCACCGCGAACGCGTCAGCGAGGTACACCGGACACCTCCTCGCGCTCCTGGCCCTGACCGGCGACGACGCGGAGCAGGGCCTGCTCCACCTGGAGGCCGGCGCGTTCCCACCCGACGTCGCCGACCGACGCGGCCGCCCGCGCCGCCCGGAGGTACCGGTCGGCCGGGCCCTGCTCCACCAGCTCACCCAGGGCCGCCGCCAGGTCACGGGGCGTGGGCCGGGCGTAGCGGACGTGCGGGTTGTCGAGGACCGCCCGGTGCTGCGCGGCGTCGTTGACGACCGGCACGCAACCGGCCGCGAGCATCTCCAGCGGGACGAGGGACACGTTGGTGGCCGAGAGCACCAGGCCGCCGACGCAGCGCTGGTAGAGCCGGGACAGCTCGTCCGGTGGGAGGCGTCCGTGCTGCACCGCCGCGAAGGGCAGGTCGGCGACGACGGTGCCGTAGCAGTGGATCGGCACGTCCGGGTACGACCGGGCGAACCGCGCCAGCGCGAGCAGGGCCAGCTCGTGCGCACGCCGGGGCGTGCCGGGGCGGCAGTAGTAGGCCACGCCGTCACGCTCGCCGACGGCCGCGGCACCCGACGCGCGGTAGACCGCCAGGTCACAGCCCAGGTCGAAGTGGTCGGCCCGCGCCCGGTGGTCGTGACGCAACCGCTCGGCCAACCACGGGCCCGCGGTGATCGCGTGCAGGCCGAAGCCGTACGTCGCCTCGGCGAGCAGCGCGGCGCTCCCGGCCGGGTAGAACATCGGCTCGAGGTCCTGCACCAGGTAGCAGCGGCGCCCGCGGGCCGGCGAGGCGAGGACGGCGTAGGCGGTCTCCCAGCCGGTGGCCACCACGGCGTGCGCGTCGGCGATGCCGTCGGCGGCGTCGTGCACGCCCGCGCGGACCTCCGGCCAGTGGGCCCGGATGGTGGCGCGGTGCTGCTCGACCGACCAGCCGTGCTGCTCGCGCAGGTAGACGTCGCACCGGTGCCCGGCCTCCTCCAGCGCGGCGACCAGCCGGAACATCGTCGTGTGCCCACCGGATCCGGGGGCCGGTGGCGTGCACACCCACGCCACGCGCAGCGGGTCGCCGGGACGGTGCGGCACGGGGGCGGGCGCCGGCACCGCGCCGGAGGCGACGGCCGTGGCGCGGTCGACCTCCTCGGCGGTCACGGCCAGCGCGCTCGAGCCCGGCGGCACGAGCGCCTCGGCCAGGCGCACCCGCACCCGACGGCGCAGCCCGGCGGTCCCCTCGGCGGCGAGCAGCCGGCGGACCTGGCGCCAGCGGTCGCCGACGTGGGCGGTGGGACGCATCACGACGGGCCTCCCAGTGCGGCGGCCAGGGCGGCGGCGACCCGCACCTGCTGGTCCAGGCGCAGGCCGGGGAACATCGGCAGCGACAGGATCTCCGTCGCGGCGCGCTCGGCCACCGGGAAGCTGCCCGGCCCCAGGCCCAGGTGGGCGAAGGCCGGCAGCAGGTGGACCGGGGCCGGGTAGTGCAAGCCGGTGCCGATGCCCTCGCCGGCCAGCGCGCGCTGCACCCGGTCGCGCTCCGGCACGCGCACGACGTACAGGTGCCAGACGTGCTGGTTGCCGGTGACGGTGCGCGGGACGACCAGGCGCGGCAGCCCTGCGAGCAGGTCGGCGTAGCGGTCGGCGGCGCCGGCACGCTGCGCGTTCCACTCCTTCAGCCGGGTCAGCTTGATCGACAGGACCGCGGCCTGGACGGAGTCGAGCCGCGAGTTGGTGCCGACCAGGTCGTGGCGGTAGCGCTCGGTGCCGCCGTGGTTGCGCAGCATCCGCACCCGGGTCGCGACGTCGTCGCGATCGGTGGTCACGGCACCGGCGTCGCCGACCGCCCCGAGGTTCTTGCCGGGGTAGAAGCTGGTGGAGGCCACGTCGGCCAGTCCCCCGGTCGGGCGGTCGTGGCGGGTCGCGCCCTGCGACTGCGCGGCGTCCTCGACCAGCAGGACGTCGGGGCCGACGACCTCGCGCAGCCGCTCGTACGGCGCCGCCTGCCCGTAGAGGTCCACGCCGACGACCGCGCGGGTCCGCGGGCCCGTGCGGGCGGCGACGGCGTCGACGTCGACGAGCAGGTCCTCGTCGCAGTCGACCAGGACCAGCCGGGCGCCGGCCCGCACGACCGCCTCGGCGGTGGCCACGAAGGTGTTGGCGGGCACCACGACCTCGTCGCCGGGGCCGACGCCGGCGGCGCGCAGGGCCAGCTCCAGCGCGTCGGTGCCGTTGCCGACGCCGACGCAGTGGTCGGTGCCGCAGAAGGCGGCGTACTCCTCCTCGAAGCGGGAGACCGCCGGGCCCAGGACGTAGGCACCGCTGTCGAGGACGGCCATCACGGCCTCGCGGACCTCGGCCCCGACCTCGTCGAGCTGCGGACGGAGGTCGACCAGCGGGACCGGTCCGGTCTCGCCGCCGTGGTCGGTGGCAGTGCTGCTCATGCGGGAACTCCTTCGTCGGGGCGGGAGGCAGTGGGGAGGACGGGTCGGTCGGCGACCCGGCGCAGGTCGACCAGCCGGCGGCGCCACCACCGGGCCAGGGGCAGGACGTGGGTCGCCAGCGCGACCAGCGCGCCGGCCCCCAGCACCAGCAGGGGCGGTCCGGAGCGCGCGCCCACCCACCAGCAGGCGGCCGCGGCGGGCACGGCCACGGCCAGCGGGACGATCGTGGCCCGCAGCAGGGCCGAGGTGTCCACGCCCGCCCGCCGCAGGCACACGCCGTAGGCCGGGACGACGACGACGAGCGTGACGACGACGTGGCTCCAGCCCGCCGCGGCCAGGCCGCCGGTGGCCAGGCCCACGTACATGGCCGGCACCAGTGTCACCAGCCAGAGCACCTGGACGGCGAGGACGGCGGCCGTCGCGCCGACGGCCACCAGGAACGTGGCCACCAGGTCGAGCAGCACCCGCAGGGCACCGAAGACGGCCAGCCCGGCCAGCGCCGGGGCCGCGCCGGACCAGCGCTCGCCGTAGAGGACGACGACCAGCGGCGTCGCCAGGGTGGCCAGGGCGAGCCCCATGAGGCAGGCGGCCGCGGTGGCCGGCCCGACGGCGCGCAGCAGCATGCGGTCGCGCTCGGCGGGGTCCTCCTGGCGCGCGAAGGCCGGCAGCGCCACCACCCGCAGCGCCTGTCCGAGCGCGCTCATGGGCCAGGACGAGACGTTGAAGGCGAGGAGGTAGAGACCGAGCTCGGCGGGGCCGAGGACGCGTGCGACGAGCAGGTTGTCGACGCTGAGCAGCGTCCAGGAGAGCAGGTTGGCGAGCGCCAGGGGGACGCAGAAGGCCAGCGAGGCCCGGGCGACCGCGCGGTCGAGGCCGAACCGCGGTCGGTGCCGGGCCGCCAGGTGCAGCCCGACGACGACGGCGGCCTGGCTGGCCACCTGCCCCCAGGCCAGGGACACCGGGCCCGCCCCGCGGAGCGCGAGGACCGTGACCACGACCGCCGAGACGAGCAGGCCGGCACCGTTGACCACCAGGAGCGTGCCCTGGCGGAACTCGCGCTGGAGCAGGGCGGCCGGGACGATGGAGAACCCGAACACGGCCAGGCCGAGCGCCATCACGACGATGACACCACCGGCGTCGGGGCTGCGGAACGCCTGCGCGATCGGGCCGGCGGCGAGCAGCATCGTCAGGGCCAGCGTCGCGCCGCTCAGCACGCCGAGGGTGGCGACGGTCGGCGCCTGGGCGCGGGGGTCGGCGGCCCGCACGAGGTCGGCCCCGAGACCGAGCTCGGCCAGGGTCCCGAGCACCGCCCAGACCGTCAGCGCGACGGCGTAGACGCCGAGCTCGTCGGGGGCGATGAGCCGCGCCACCAGGATCGACGTGGCCACGCTGCCCAGGCGCAGCACCACGGTGCCCGCGAGGCTCCAGGCGAGCCCCCGGCCGACGCGCCCGCTCACGTGCCGTACCTCCGCTCGAAGCGCCACCGCAGGTGGTGCCCGGCCCGGCCCACGGCGTGCCCGGTGGTCCGCAGGGGCGCCGGTGCCGGTCGCGCACCGGTCCAGGAGGCGAGCCGTCCCTCCAGGCGCCAGGCCAGGTCCGGGCCGTCGGGCCACAGCGGCCGGGCGAACGCGCGGTAGGCGAGAGCCTCCTCCGCGTGCCCCTCCCACCGCGCGGCCACCGCACGCCGGGCCGCCTCGCGGCTCAGCGCCCGCATCGCGCGGGGGTGGTGGGCCTGCAGCGCGGGCCGGCCCTCGGCCGTCTCGGCGAGGAAGAGGTCAAAGGTGCGGCGCCGCTCCTCGAGGTCGGTGAGCCAGCCGGCGTACGTCGTCAGGTGCATGTTGGCGTCGTGCACGCGGTAGCAGGCCTGCACCGGGCCGTTGACCCGGGCGACGTCCCACCCGGCCGCGGCGCGCAGCCACAGGGCGAAGTCGGCGCTGTGCGGCAGGCGCGGGTCGTAGGCGCCCGTGTCGAGCACCTCACGCCGCACCACGGCCTCGGGGCTGCTCAGGAAGCAGCGGCCCCGCCGCGCGGCCAGGCCCAGCCACTGCGCGCCCGGGTAGACGCTCCAGCTGCGCACGCGGCCGTCGGTGCGCGGCACCTCGTCGGTGAAGGACCGGGCGTAGCCGTACACGAGCCCGACCCGCGGGTGCGCCTCGAGGACGGCGGCCGCGCGGGCGAGCGAGCCCGGGGTCAGGAGGTCGTCGGCGGAGAGCAGGGAGACGAGGTCGCCGCGGGCCCGGTCGAGCCCGTCGTTGTAGGTGCGGATGTGGCCCTGGTTCTCCTCGTGGACCACGACGGTGACCCGCGGGTCCGCCGCGGCCAGCGCGCGGGCGACGTCGGCGCTGTCGTCGGGCGAGGCGTCGTCGACGACGATCACCTCGACGTCGACACCGGGCTGGTCCAGGGCGCTGGCCACGGCGGCCGGCAGGTAGTGGCCGTAGCGGTAGCACGGCACCACGACCGAGACGCTCGGTCGCGTGCGCAGCGGCACCGGTCGACGGAAGCGCATCACGCAGCCCCCGCCCGGCCGGGGGCGTGCGGTCGGGCCGGCACGCCGACCCAGGTCTGGCCCGGCGGGAGCGGCCGGGTCAGCACCGCGCCCATCCCGAGCACGGCGCCGGGACCCACGGCCAGCCCCTCGCGCACGCACGCGCCCATGCCGAGGTACGACGCGGCGCCGACGTGCACACCGCCGCCGAGCCGGACACCGGCGCACAGGGTCGCGAAGTCGTCGACGACCACGTCGTGGGTCAAGGTGACGTGCGGCATCACCACGACGTGCCGGCCGACCCGGACGGCGGCGGTGAGCGCCACCTGGGCCAGCAGCACGGCACCCGCCTCCACCCGGCAGCCCGCCGGGACGTCGACGCTGGGGTGGACGACTGAGAGGAACCGGTCGGCGTCGACCCCGAGCGCCTCCAGCCGCGCGACGAGCCGGCGGCGCACCACGCCGCGGCCCGCGCAGACGACGAGGCCCGCGTCGGGCAGGTCACGCACGTGCTCGAGGCCCCCGACGACCGGGACGTCGTCGACGCAGGTGCCCCACCGCCGCGGATCGTCGTCGAGCAGGACCACGCGGTCGGCGCACCGGGCGCTGCGCAGCGCGGCGACGACCTCGCGGGCGAGCCCGCCGGCCGCGACGAGCGCGACGGTGCGCCGGCCGGTCACGTCCGTCGTCCCGACCCGACGAGCACGTCGACCACCCGGGCCTGCTGGCCCTCGGTGAGCTCGTGGAACAGCGGCAGGATCAGGGTGTGGTCGGTCAGCCGCTCGGTGACCGGCAGCGAGCCCGGGACCGCCTGCCCCGCCCACGCCGGCTGCCGGTGGATCGCCATGATCCCGCGACGGGCCGAGACGCCGGCCGCGGCCAGCGCGGCCATCAGTCCCTCGCGGTCGAGCGGGTGGTCCGGGCCGACCTCGACCCAGTAGGACTGGAAGTTGCTCTCGCCGTGGGGCGGGTCGGTGACGGCCCGCAGCCCGGGGACGTCGGCCAGCGCCGCGGCGTACGTCGCGGCCAGCTCGCGCCGGCGCCGCACGACCGCGGGCAGTCGGCCGAGCTGGACCAGGCCGACCGCGGCCTGCAGGTCGGTCATCCGGTAGTTGAAGCCGACCTCGGCGTACTGCTCGGGCGGCGCGAGCAGGCTCGCGTGCCGCTCGGCGGCCGAGACGCTCATCGCGTGCTCGCGCAGCAGGCGGACGCGGTCGGACCAGGCGGCGTGCCGCGTCGTCACCATCCCGCCCTCGCCGGTGGTCAGCACCTTGCGGGGGTGGAAGGACCACGCCGCGACCTCGGCGCCGGCACCGACGGGGGCGCCGCGGTAGGTCGATCCCGCGGCGCACGCGGCGTCCTCGACGACCGGCAGCCCGAGCGGGTCGCACAGCGCGCGCACGTCGTCGAGGTCGACCGGGACGCCGCCCTGGTCGACGACCACCACGGCCCGGGTGTGGCGGGTGAGGGCGCGCTCGATCGTCGCGGCGGTCACGTTGCCCGTGGTGGCGTCGACGTCGGCGAACACCGGGCGGGCCCCGACGTGCGCGACGGCGTTGGCGGTGGCGACGAAGGAGAACGACGGGACCACCACGTCGTCACCGCGACGTACGTCGGCGGCCACCAGCGCGAGGTGCAGGGCGGTGGTGCAGCTGGAGACCGCACGGGCGTGCTCGGCCTGCTGCACCCGCGCGAAGGCCGCCTCGAACTCCGCGACCCGGGGCCCCTGGGCCACCCAGCCCGAGCGCAGCACCGCCGTGACGGCGGCGACCTCCTCCTCCCCCAGCCACGGTCGCATGACGTCGATGCGCGCGGTCCCGACGTCGGGGCCGGCCCCGTCCGTCACGGCGGTCACCGCCCGACCGCCAACGGGCGCGAGGCACGGATCTCCTCGCGCAGCGGGCGCCACCAGGCGACCAGCTCGCGCAGCCCCTGCTCGAGACCGACCTCGGCGACGAAGCCGAGGTCCCGCTCGGCGGCGCGCGTGTCCCCCAGTCGCCGGGTGACGCCGTTGACCGCCCGCGCGGGGCCGTGCTCGACCCCGAGCGGGCTGTCCATCACCCGCAGCAGCGCCTCGGCGAGACCGAGGAGGCTGGTCTCCGTGCCGCCCGCGACGTTGTAGACGCCCTCGCGCACCGGCGCCGCCGCCGCCAGCACGTTGGCGCGGGCGACGTCGCGGGAGAAGACGAAGTCCATGGTCTGGCGCCCGTCCCCGAGGACGAGCGGCGGCAGCCCGTCGTCGATGCGTTCCATCCACCGCACCAGCACCTCGGTGTAGAGCCCGTGGACGTCCATCCGCGGTCCGTAGACGTTGAAGTAGCGCAGCGAGACGTGGTCGAGGCCACGCATCGCGCGGTAGCTGCGCAGCAGGCCCTCCCCGAACGTCTTGGCCGCGCCGTAGAGCGTGTCGTTGTCGTGGTGGTGGTGGCGCTCCGGCGTCGGGAACTGCTCGGCGAGGCCGTACACCGACGCCGACGACGCGGCCACCAGCTTGTCGACCCCGGCGTCGGCGGCGGCCTCGACCACGTTGAAGGTGCCGTCGACGAGCACCTCGAGCGCCAGCCGGGGTTCCTCGGCGCACTGGGTGATCCGGATCGCGGCCTGGTGGAAGACGAGGTCATGGCCCCGGGTGAGGTCGTGGACCAGGTCGCGGTCGCGGATGTCGCCGACCACCAGCCGGACCCGGCCGCCGGCCACGGCGGTCTCCAGGTTGGCCACCCGGCCGCGGACCAGGTCGTCGAGGACGTCGACGTGCCCGACGCCCGCGGCGAGCAGCTGGTCGACGAGGGTGGAGCCGATGGTCCCGGCCCCGCCGGTGACGAGCACCCGGGCCCCGGCCAGCGCCGCCGTCGCGCTCATCGGACGATCTCCAGCGGCCGGTCGAGGCTCGCGACGTCGACGAGCGCACCGCGGGCCCGCAGGCTGGTGGCCGCGGCCTCCAGCACCGAGAGCACCCGGAGCCCGGCCGCACCGTCGGTCGCGGGGGCGCGCTGTCCGCGGATGCTGGCGGCGAACTCCTGCACCATCGCGGCGAGCGCCTCGCGCTCGGGCAGGGCCGGCGACCAGGTGTCGCCGAGCCGGTACGACACCGACGCCGTGCGACGGTCCGCGGTGTCGACCGACTGCTGGACGAGGTCGACCCCGCGGTCGTAGACGCTGATCCGCTGCTGGGGGTTGAGGTCGTCCCAGACCAGGGTGCGCTCGCTGCCGCCGACCACCATCTGGCGGATCTTGGTGGGGCTGAGCCAGTTCACGTGGACGTGCGCCATCGCACCGCCGGGCAGCGGGAGGCTCAGGTAGCCCACGCAGGGGCGGCCCGCGCCGACCGGGTCGGCGCCCTGGGCGGCGACCCCGAGCGGCCGCAGCCCGCCGGGCAGCACGTGGTCGAGCACCGACAGGTCGTGCGGGGCCAGGTCCCAGAAGACGTCGACGTCGGGCTGGACCAGGCCCAGGTTGATCCGCACCGAGTCGACGTAGAGGATCTCGCCGAGGGCGCCGTCGGCGACGAGCTCGCGGATCTTCGTGACGGCCGGCGTGTAGCAGTAGGTGTGGTCGGCCATCAGGACCAGGCCCTGCTCCCGGGCCAGGTCGACCATGGCGCGACCCGACCCGACGCTGTCGGCGAGCGGCTTCTCGACCAGCACGTGCTTGCCCGCGCGCAGGGCCTCGACGGCGATGGGGTGGTGGGTGCGGGCCGGGGTGGCGACGGCCACGGCGTCGACGTCGCCGCGGGCCAGCACCTCGGCCAGCGAGCCGGTGACCTGGGCGCCGGTCCCGGCCGCGACCTCGCGGGCGCGCTCCAGGTCGAGGTCGCAGACCGCCAGCAGCTCCCAGTTGGGGGAGGCGGCGAGGTTGCGGACCAGGTTGGGTCCCCAGTAGCCGGCCCCCACCACGACGACGCCGAGGGGGTCGGCGACGCCCGGCACGGACGTCGTGGGTGGCTGCGCTGCGGGCATCGGAGGGCTCCTGACTGGGGCGGCCGGACGCAGACCATCGAAGGCCGCGGCACGGGCCCCGGGCACCCGGCGCCCGTGCCTATGTCCACAATTGGGGACGTCAGGGGGTGCGCAGGACGACGTCGACGAAGTAGTTCGCCGCACCCCAGCTGGAGGTCGGGAAGCCACCGTCCGCGCCGTAGCGGTAGCGGCCGTTGCCGGACGCCGGCGCGGTCAGCGGACCTCGGGTCCAGGCGTCCCCGAAGAAGCCGGACGTGACGGAGTAGTGGCCGCGCGGGGCGAGGTAGGACACGACGTAGTCCTCCCCTGCGGTGACGGGGTACGGCGTGGCGAGCTCGGCCTGCTGCCAGCCCGTCGCGCTCTCGCCGCTGAACACGACGCGGGACAGCGGCGCACCGGCGGCCGACCACAGCGTCCCGGTGTGCGGGCCGGTGTTGCCGGGGCCCTTGTAGAACCGGATGGCGGTCACCGCGCCGTCCGCGGTCGGCGTGAACGCGGTCCCGAGCTCCAGGGGGTCGGACTCGGCGGCGGAGGCCACCGCCGGCGTCAGGCCGGTGAACAGCGAGCTCAGCGTCACCGGGGCGGTCGCGGTGCGGAACGTCCAGTCCTCGTCGGGCAGCACCACCCCGTCGGTGGAGACGACCCCGCGCAGCCGCACGGTCACCGTCTCGTCGGGCGGCAGCGCCGTGGCGGGGACGAAGGTGACCCGGCGGGCGTCCTCGGACAGCTGGCTGCTGCCGGCGACGGGCTGCCCACCCACCAGCAGGCTCAGCGCCGCCTGGGGGTGGACGGGCGCGCTGAACGCCGCGGCCGGCCGGGCGCCGGCCGCCACGCCGGTGGCACCGGGGGCCGGCGCCCTCGAGGTGACCGCGATGGTCGGCGCGTCGGGGACGTACTCGACGTCGGCGAAGTAGGCCGCCGAGCGGTGGCTGAAGGTCGGGAAGCCGCCCGCGGCGCCGTAGCGGTAGCGGCCGTTGTCACCCCCTGGCGCCACCAGCCGACCCGAGGTCACTGGCTGCGCGAAGTAGTCGAGCGAGTAGGAGTAGTGGCCCTGGGGGGCGAGGTACGACACGACGTACTCCCTGCCGGCGACGACGCGCACCGGCGTCGACAGCCGGGCGCGCTGCCACCCGTCGGGGGTCTCGTCGGCAAAGGTCACCCGGGCCACCACGGCGCCGGTGTCGTCCCACAGCGTGCCGACGTGGGTGCCGCCGTTGCCGGGGCCCTTGAGGAAGCGCAGCGCCGTCACGGTGCCGTCGCGGCTCGGCACGAAGGCGGTGCCGAGCTCGACCGGGGACGACGAGTCGTCGCTCGAGACGCCCGGCACGGCGTCGCCGAAGAGGGTCTGCGCACCGGGTCCCGGACCCGCGGTGGTGAAGGTCCAGGTGCGGTCGGGCAGCACGGCGCCCGACGTCGAGCGCACCCCCGCCAGTCGCACCGTCACCACGCTCGACGCCGGCAGCAGGGCCGCCGGGCGGAACGTGAGCCGGGTGCCGCCGCCGGAGAGCTCGGTGCTGCCGGCGACGGGCTGGCCGCCGACGTCGGCGCTCAGCGTGGCACCCGGCTGCACGTCCGTGCTGAACCAGACCCGCACCGGGTTGCTCCGCGGCACCTCGAGCGCCCCGGCCGGCGGGTCCTGGGCCACGACGGAGATGACGGGCGGGGCGCGGTCGAGGACCACGTCGACCAGGTAGCTCGACGACGAGCGCGACCCGGGGAACCCGGAGCCGTAGGTGTAGCTGCCGGCGCTGGCGGAGACCCGCAGCGGAGGCCGCGACAGGTCGGCGCCGGAGAACGCGCCCGGACTGAGGGAGTAGTGGCCGGTCGTGGTGCGGTACGCCGCGACGTACTCGACGCCGGCCGAGATCGGCACCGGTTCCGCCAGGACGAGCGTCTGCCACCCCGTCGTCGTCTCGGTGGACAGGGTGCCCCACGCCAGCCGGTCACCCGCAGCCGACCAGAGGGCCGCCTCGTGCGGACCCGTGTTGGCCGGCCCCTTGTGGAAGCGGATCGCCGTGACCGTGCCGGCCACGTCGCTGGTGAACCGGGTCCCGAGGGTCACCGCGACGTCGTCGACCTCGGGCGCGCCCGGCACCGTCTCGTCGGAGAACAGCGAGCACGGGCACACGCCCACCGGCCCCGGGGGCACCGCGGTCGTGAAGGTCCAGGGTCCCGCACCGCTGAGCGTGACGCCGCCGCTGTCGGTGCCGGTGACCGTCGCGGTGTAGCGGATCCCGCCGTCCAGCGGCGAGGACGGCGTGAACACCGCGGTGCGGGTCGCGGCGTCGTACGACCGGGTGCCGGCGACCGCGGTGCCCGCGGCGTCGACCACGGTGATCGCCGAGCTGACCACGGGCCGCGAGAAGCGCGCGGTGACGGTGGTGGTGCGCGGGACGCTCGACGACCCCGCCAGCGGCGACCGCGCGAGCAGGGTCAGCGGAGAGGTGTCGGTGGGGCTGTAGACGGGCTCGACGAAGTAGCCGGTGTTGCGGTGCGACTCCTGCGGGAAGCGCCCCGGGGCGCCGTACCGGCCCGAGGGCGGGGCACCGAACCCGCCCGGCACGGTGAAGGGCGCGCGCCGCCAGGTCGCCGAGGAGAAGGCGTCGGTCTGCATCGCGTAGTGCCCGGCCGGCGCGGTGTACGACGCCACGTAGGTCTCGCCGGCCTCCACCGCGACCGGGCTGGCGAAGTCCGCGCGCTGCCAGCCGGTCGCGCTCTCGCCGGTGAAGTCCGCGGTCGCCAGGCGCTCGCCGTCCGCGCTCCACATCGAGCCGACGTGGGTCCCGGTGTTGCCGGCACCCTTGTAGAAGCGGACGCCGGTGAGGAACCCGTCCTCGGCCGCCGTGAACCGCAGGCCGAGCTCGACGGCGGAGGCGTCGTCGGTCGTCGGGACGGCCGGCACGTCGCTCCCGTGGACGGTGCACGGGCAGGTGACGACGACCGCCCGGGTCGCCACCGGACCGGTGTTGGCGCTGTCGTCGCTGGCCCGCGCGCGGATCGTCTCCGAGCCCACCCCGCGCTGCGCGGCGGTGTAGGTCCACGCGCCCGTCATCAGGTCCAGGGTGGTCGCGGGGTGCCAGGAGTCACCGTCGTCGGTGCTGACCTCGACGCCGGCCACCCGGCCACCGCCGCCGTCGGTCGCGGTCCCGGACACCGTCAGTCGCGAGCCGTTGGCGCGCACGGCCCCCGAGGCCGGGCTGGTGATCGTCGTGGTCGGCCCGGTCGTGTCGGTGGACGGGGTCGCGCGGGTGAGGTCGCTGCTGAGGCTGCGCGGCTGGGCGCCCATGTCGGCGAGCAGGTTGACCTGGGCCTGCTGCATCCGCCGGTCCGCGGGCTCGTCCGGGAACGGGCTGTCGTGCACGGCGTCGAGGCCCCACGTCCACTGCACGCTGCCGGCGCCGAAGACCAGCGCCCCGCTCGCCGCGCGGTAGAGCGTGAGGTGGTGCGTCGTGGTCCCGGGCACGACGGTGTTGCCGTAGTCCGCCAGGTATTCCGGGGTGGGCCCGGTCGTCGTCGAAAGCCGGACCAGGCCCGGTGGCCGGAACCCGTTGTCGACGTCCTCGTCGGACTCGTAGCCGACGGTGTGGGGGGCCAGCGTCGCCGACGTGCCCGAGGGCAGGGAGGCCAGACCGGTGCCGCGCCACAGTCGAAGCCGGCCCTCACCCGCGCTGACGGTGACCGCGAGGTCGTCGTGGTTGACCTGGTACTGCACGCCGGTGAGGGCGTTCTCCGGGCGGCCGCCGCCGTCGGCCGGCGCCGCGTACCGGGGGTCGCGCCAGGTGCCGGTCCACTCCGGTGAGGTGGTGTCGATCTTGCCGTTGCCCCACGTCTCCTTGTAGGAGACCAGGGTCCGGTACGGCGTGTGGCTGGCGTCGGCAGACGGCTCGTACCGGGTGCGCCAGTAGACCTCGTTGCCGCTGAGGAACTGCAGGTTGACCCCGGCGTCACGGGCGGCCTCGACGTTGGCGCGCTGGGCGCCGCTCCAGTACTCGTCGTGCCCGACGGACAGGAACGTCCGGTGGTTGCGGAGCAGGTGGCCGCGGCGGTCGGTGTCGACCCCGGCCTGGTAGGTCACGTCGTACCCGTTCTTCTCCAGGAAGCGGATCAGCGGGTACTCGTTGGCGAAGAAGAAGTCCCGCCCGCCCGGGACACCCCGGGTGAGCACCGGCCGGTTGTAGCTCACCTTGTGGGCGCGGCCGTTGGCGCCGCCGTGGTAGAAGCTCGAGCCGCCGTACAGGTTGTAGGCCTGCCAGGTCGGGTCGGAGGTCTGGAAGACGACGTCGGCATGGCTGGAGTCGTCGCGCACCACGAACGTGATGTGGCTGGCCTCGCCGGTCGAGGGGATCTCCAGGCGCGCGACGTGCACCCCCGACACCGCGCTCGCCGGCACGTTCCAGGAGGCCGAGACCGCCCAGTTGCCGCAGTCGTAGAGCTCGGTGGTCACGTCGGTGATGCACTGCGGCTGGTGCTGCGGCAGGCTCGCGGACACCGGCACCGAGGTGATCCGCCGGGCGCCGTCGCCGTCGTAGTAGCCGATCCGGTAGATCGTGACCGTGTACGCCGTCGCGGCGGTGTCGATCTTGAAGTCGACCCGGTTGCCGACGTTGACGCTGATGTCGGTCGAGAAGCCCTGGATGGCGTCGCTGCCGGCGCCGTACATGTCGTCCCACTCCTCGTCGGGGGTGCCGTCGGCGGCGTTCTCGCAGGTGATGGCGTTGCCCTGCGGCCCGCAGGGGTCGTCGACCGCCGAGGCCGGCCCGGAGCCGATCGTGACCAGCGCGCACGGGAGGAGCAGCAGGGCTGCGGGGACGACGAGACGACGGAGGGTGACCACGGGACGCACCTTGCTGCAGACGGGACCACCACCTTCCGCGCGACCGGAGCCACCCCGTCTCGTCGGGGGCACGCGTTTCCCCACGATCGGGTACCCGGCGGCCCGGCTCGGGCGGCGCCGCGTGGTCGGGGGTTGGGATGGGCCCATGACCGACGCCGTCGCCACCGCTCCCCCGCTCGCTCCCGCCCAGGTCTCCCCCGGCGCCGACGTCGAACCGGGGGCCGTCGTCGGCCCGGGCACCCGGGTGTGGCACCTGGCGTCGGTGCGGGACGGCGCCCGGGTGGGCCGGGAGTGCGTCATCGGTCGCGCGGCGTACGTCGGTCCGGGGGTGCGGGTGGGCGACCGGTGCAAGCTGCAGAACGCCGCCCTGGTCTACGAGCCGGCCGTGCTGGAGGACGGGGTCTTCGTCGGCCCGGCGGCGGTGCTCACCAACGACCTCCACCCCCGAGCCGTCACCCCGACCGGGCGGCTCAAGGACGCCGAGGACTGGGAGTCCGTCGGCGTGCTGCTGCGGGAGGGGGCCAGCATCGGTGCCCGCGCCGTGTGCGTGGCGCCGGTCCGGGTCGGCCGGTGGGCGATGGTCGCCGCGGGTGCCGTCGTGGTCCGCGACGTCCCGGACTTCGCCCTCGTCGTCGGGGTGCCGGCCCGCCAGGTCGGCTGGGTCGGTCACGCCGGGGTGCGGCTCGTGGCCGACGACGGGGGCTGGCGCTGCCCGAGCACCGGTCGGCGCTACGTGAGGTCGGCCTCGGGGCTCGAGCCCACGCAGCGGGTGTAGACGGCGACCGCGGCCAGCTGCGAGCCGACGCCCAGCTTGCGCCGCACGGAGCGGACCTGGCTGCGCACGGTGACGACCGCGACGCCGGACCCGGCCGCGATCGCGGGCACGGTCCAGCCGCGGTGCAGGAGCCGGAGCACCTCCATCTCCCGCGGGCTGAGGGATCCGAGCCGGTCGGCCAGGTCGGTGCGGATCTCCTCCTCTCGGAGCCAGAGCCGGACCATCCCCTCCCGCCGCTGCCGGGGAAGCCCCGCGGCCCCGCCATGGACCTCGCGGAGCAGTCGCACCGTCTCGTCGAGGGACGAGCCGGCCGACAGCACGGCCGTCGCACCGCTCGCCAGCACGGCCCCCCACAGGGCCTCGTCGTCGGTCTCGGCGAGCACGACCGTCGGCAGGGCGAGGCTCTCGACGAGCGACCGCGCCGCCACGAGGCGCGGCCCGGGGGTCAGGTCCGACAGGACCAGTGCGGCGTCGGGCCGCAGCTGACGCAGGCGGGCGACCTGGCTCCCGGTGACCGGGCCGCGCGGCATCGTGGCGCCGACCGCCTCCACGGCCTGGCTGCGCAGGGCGGTGCGCACGGCGTCGGCCACGAGTGGCTGGTCGGAGACCACGAGCACGCGCAGCGGGCCCGGGGCAGGCGACGCCTGCCGGGGGGCGGGGGAACTACTGGTGACCTGCATCGGTGCACCTCCTGGGAGGCCGGGCGAGACGCCGGCGCGCGGCGCCACGCCGTCGAGGGCTCCCACGGACGGCGTCCGGTCATCGTCGCCCGGGCGTCGACCTCCCCGGCACGGACCGGTCCTCCAGGTCCCCGAGTTTGGGGAGGCGCTACCCAGAATCGGAGAGCCGCGCGCGGCAGCGGAGCGCCTCGCTCGCCACCCTTCCTAGGGTGGGCCGATCGTGGGGCTCGGGAGGCAGCGGGCGGAGGACGACACGGATGAACGCGTCGACGCCCGGGCGACCCGTGACGCGCGTGGTGGTGGTCGAGGCGCACGCGGTGCTGCGCGAGTCGCTCGAGCTGACCCTGGCGGCCGCGGGTTACACCGTGCCCAGCCCGATCCCCACGTCCCGCAGCGCCACGCTCGCCGCCACCCTCGGGGCCGTGGTCGAGGCCGGCCCGCACATCGCGCTCGTCGACGTCGACCGCGGCGCGCACGGCGACGGGATGCGGTACGTCGCCCCGCTCGCGCGCAACGGGGTGGCGGTCGTCGCCATGACCTCGTCGTCGTCCCGGAGCCACTGGGGCGCCGCCGTCCGGGCCGGGGCCGCCGCCGTGCACAGCCGGTCCCGGCCGCTGGTCGAGATCCTCTCGACCGTCCACCGCCTCGCGGCCGGCCTCCCGGTCATGTCGGTCGGCGAGCGGGACGCGCTGGCGGCCCACCAGGACGACGAGCGGGACCGCCGCGAGACCCTGGCGCGGCTCGAGACCCTGACGCCGCGCGAGGCGGCCGTGCTCGCGGAGCTCGTCGAGGGTCGCCCCGTCCGCGTCGTCGCGGCGCAGTCCGGGGTCAGCGAGGCGACGGTGCGCACCCAGGTCAGGTCGATCCTGTCGAAGCTCGGCGTCGGCACCCAGATCGCCGCGGTCGGCCGCGCCAACGACGTCGGGTGGCGCCCGCCGGCACGCTGACGCAGATCTCCCATATGCGGCATGCCGCGGCCGCCGGGCGTCCTTACGGTGAACCGACCTCGGACGAAAGGAGCCCGGCCCGTGACCACGACGATCCCCTGGGCGGCGCGGCACCCGGTGCCCCTCGCCGCCAGTCCCCGACCGCTCGTGGACGTGGCCGCCGCGGCGGTGCCGCACCGGTCGCGGCGCCGAGCCGGTCGGCAGGCGTGGCTCCTGGCCGACGCAGCGGCCGCCGCCGCGGGCGTCGTCCTGGTGCACGGTCCCGGCGGGCAGCCGCACGCCGCGGCGCTGGTCGGGGTCCCGCTCCTGTGGGTCGTGCTGCTCGGCTCCACCAGCGTCCTGCGGGCCGGCGCCGCGCTCGGCCTGGTCGCCGCGCTCGCCGCGGCGGGCCCGACGCCGGCGCTCCCGCCGCACCGCGCAGCCCTGCTGGCAGCCGCGTTGACGGGCGTGGCGCTCGTCGTCGAGTGGCTGCGCACCCGGCCGCAGACACGCGTCGTGCTCGTCGGGAGCGAGGCCGACCTGGGCCCGGCGACCGCCGAGGTCCGGCAGCCGCGGTCGGGCTTCGCGCTCGCGGCGTCCCACGTGACGGGGCCGGACGGACCGGCGCCCGACGACGAGGACCTGGTCGCGCTCGCCCTGGCCAGCGGTGCGCACGCCGTCGCGGTGCTGCCCGGCGCCGGCCTCGACCCGGCCCGGCTGCGCCGCCTGGGGTGGAGCGCGGAGGACGCCGGGGTCGACCTCTACGTCGGCACCGGGCTCCTCGACGTCTGCGCCGCCCGCACCTCGCTGACCGGGGCCGGTGGGCTCGGGCTGGTGCAGGTGCGCGGGGCGGTCCGCACCGGCCCACGCCGGGCGGTCAAGGCGGTCCTCGAGCGGGCCGCCGCCGCGGTCGCCCTGCTCCTGCTCGGTCCCGTGCTGCTCGGGCTGGTCCTGGTGGTCCGCGGCACGAGCCGCGGTCCGGCGTTCTTCCGCCAGACCCGGGTGGGGCTCGACGGCAGGACCTTCACCATGGTCAAGCTGCGGACCATGGCGACCGCTCCGGCGTCGACCCGGCCGGCGTTCCCGGTGCGCAACGACGTCGCGGGAGGCGTGCTGTTCAAGCAGCGCGACGACCCGCGGATCACCCCGGTCGGGCGCGTGCTCCGCCGCTACTCCCTCGACGAGCTGCCCCAGCTGGTCAACGTGCTGCGCGGCGAGATGGCCCTCGTGGGACCGCGCCCGGCCCTGCCCCAGGAGGTCGAGCAGTACGGCGCCGACGCCCGGCACCGCCTGGTCGTGCGGCCGGGACTCACCGGGCTCTGGCAGGTCTCCGGGCGCTCCGACCTGTCCTGGACCGAGACCGTGCGGCTCGACGTGGGCTACGTCGACAACTGGTCGCTCGCCCTCGACCTGTCCATCGTGCTGCGGACCGTCCGGGCCGTCATCGGCCACCGCGGGGCGTACTGACCCGCCCGCTCCAGGTCCTCAGGAGACCCCGACGATCGGCAGCCGCAGCGCACCCGGGGCGTACGACGGCACCGCCGGCGCGCGCGGGGCCACCGGCTCGATGCGCCGGTAGTCCTCCCCGAGGGCGGGGCGGCGGTCGGGCTCGCCCTTGTTGGGCCACAGCGCCATCGCCCGCTCGGCCTGGGCGGTGATCGTCAGCGACGGGTTGACGCCGAGGTTGGCCGAGATGGCCGAGCCGTCGGCGACGTGCAGCCCGGGGTGGCCGTAGACCCGCTGGTAGGGGTCGACGACACCGGTCTCGGGCGACGTGCCGATGGCGCAGCCGCCGATGAAGTGGGCGGTCAGCGGCATGTTGAACGGCTCGCCGATGTTGCCGCCCGGGGTGCCGCCGAGGACACCGGCGATCCGGCGCACGGCCTCGTTGGCGACCGGGATCCAGGTCGGGTTGGGGGCGCCGTGTCCCTGCCGCGACGTCATCCGCCACCCGAACGGGGTCTGCTTGCCGTAGGTGGTGATCGAGTTGTCGAGGGTCTGCATCACCAGCGCGATGACCGCCCGCTCCGACCAGTGCGCGAGGTCGTAGAGCTCGAAGAGGTTGCGCTTCTCCTTCCACAGCTCCTTGAGCCAGACCTGCCACCGCGGCACGGGCAGGTCGCCGTCGGTGAGCACGGTCTGCAGCATCGCCATCGTGTTGAAGCCCTTGCCGTAGCGGCACGGCTCGATGTGGGTGTGCTCGTCGGGGTGGAAGCTCGAGGTGATCGCGACGCCGTAGGAGTAGTCGGTCTTGTCCTTCCGGGGGGCGATCGCGCCGAGGATCGACTCGGAGTTGGTGCGGGAGAGGAAGCCGAGCCGCTCCGAGAGCCGGGGCAGGTGGCCCTCGTCCTTCATCCGGTGCAGCAGCTTCTGGGTGCCCAGCGACGCCGCCGCCATCACGACGTGCTCGGCGGTGAGGGTGCGGGTGTTCCTCCTGGTGGCGCGCTTGGCCTTGGTCCACCGCACCGCGATGTCGTAGCCGCCGCCCTCTCGGGGGCTGATCCGGGTGGCGGTGGTCAGCGGCAGCACCTTCGCCCCGCGCTTCTCGGCGAGGTAGAGGTAGTTCTTGACCAGGGTGTTCTTGGCGTTGTGCCGGCATCCCGACATGCACTCGCCGCAGTTGAGGCAGGCGTTGCGGGTCGGGCCCTCGCCGCCGAAGAACGGGTCCTCGACCTGCTCGCCGGGCTTGGCGGACGGCCCGCCGAAGAACACCCCGACCGGCGTGGGGTGGAACGTGTCGGCCACGCCCATGTCGGTCGCGACCTGCTCCATCACGTCGTCGGCGGGGGTGCGGACCGGGTTGTCGACGACGCCGAGCATCCGCTTGGCCTGGTCGTAGTACGGCGCCAGCTCGTCCTTCCAGTCGGTGATGCCGGCCCACTGGGGGTCCTTGTAGAACTGCTCGAGCGGCTCGTAGAGCGTGTTGGCGTAGACCAGCGACCCGCCGCCGACGCCGGCGCCCGCCACGATCATCGTGTCGCGGACCGCGTCGATGCGCTGGATGCCGTAGCAGCCCAGCGCCGGTGCCCACAGGTACTTCTTGACGTCGAGCGTGCCGGAGGAGAAGTCGGCGTCCTCGAAGCGCGGGCCGGCCTCGAGCACGCCGACCGTGTAGCCCTTCTCGACCAGCCGGAGGGCGGCGACGGACCCGCCGAAGCCCGACCCGATGACCAGGACGTCGAAGTCGAAGGGTGGTCCGTCGGTGCTCATGGGCGTCCCAGCTTCTTCAGCAGGCGGAGGTTGGCGGTCATCACCTTGGCGTAGGTCTCGTCGGACATGCCGAGCACCGGCGCGAAGCGCAGCAGCCGCTGGGTGGCGACCGACTGCGACTCGGTGTAGCGGTGGATGCCCTCGCTGCCCTGCCGGCGTCCCATCCCCGACTCGCGCATGCCCCCCATCGGGGAGTCGATGCTGGCGAACGTCGCCCCGAACGCCTCGTTGATGTTGACCGTGCCGCACCGGACGTGGCGGGCGATGTCGCGGGCGCGGGCGCCGTCCTGGCTGTAGATCGAGGCGTTCAGGCCGTACTCGCCGTCGTTGGCGCGGGCGACGGCGTCGGTCTCGTCGTGGAAGCGGTAGAGCGAGACGACGGGGCCGAAGGTCTCCTGGCCGAAGCAGGTCATCTCGGGCGTGACGCCCTCGAGGATGGTCGGCTCGTAGAAGAACGGGCCGAGGTCGGGCCGGGCCCGCCCGCCGGTGAGCACGCGGGCGCCCTTGGCCACGGCGTCGTCGACGTGGGCGCTGACGGTGTCGAGCTGGTCCTGGCTGATCAGGGAGCCCATGTCGTTCTCCCAGTCGAGCGTGGCGCCCAGCGTCATCGCCTGGGTGCGGGCGACGAAGCGCTCGACGAACCGGTCGTAGACCTGGTCGGCGACGTACATCCGCTCCATCGAGACGCACAGCTGCCCGGCGTTGGAGAACGACGCCCGCACGGCGCCCTCGGCGGCCTTCTCCAGGTCGGCGTCGCGCAGCACCAGCAGCGGGTTCTTGCCGCCGAGCTCGAGCGAGCACCCGATCAGCCGCTCGGCGCACTGGGCGGCGATGATCTTGCCGGTGGCGGTCGACCCGGTGAAGCAGACGTAGTCGGAGCGCTCGATGATCGGCGCGCCGAGGTCACGACCGGCGCCGGCGACGACCTGCCACAGGTCCTTCGGGAAGCCGGCCTCGTCGAGCAGCCGGGCCCCGAGCAGCGCGGTGAGCATCGTCTGGGCGTCGGGCTTGGTCACCACGGCGTTGCCGGCCAGCAGCGCGGGCAGGCCGTCGCACAGCGCCATCGTGAACGGGTAGTTCCACGGCGAGATGATGCCGACGACGCCCTTGGGCACCCGGTTGACCTCGACCCGGGTCAGCCCGGGCACGACGCCGAGCCGGCGCTGGGTGTCGAGGTGCCGGTGGGCGGTGCGGGCGTAGTAGCGCGCGGTCAGCGCGATGTGGAGCGGCTCGTCGAAGGCGTGCTTGCGGGCCTTGCCGCTCTCCAGCACGATCAGGTCGATGATCTCGTCCTGGCGGTCGAGGACGAGGTCGTGCAGGCGCATCAGCATGGCGGCCCGCTCGTCGATCGGCGTGCGCGCCCACACCGCCTGCGCACGACGGGCCCGGACGAACGCCGCGGCCACGTCGTCGTGGCTCGACTGCGGCACGTGCGCCAGGGGCGCGCCGTCGAGCGGGCTCGTGAGCGCCACGGTCCGGCCGCTGGTCGCGGTCAGCCGGGAGGTCAGCCCCTCGACGTAGCCGGGCTCGAGCGCGTAGGCGGCGGTGGGGTCGTGCTCGGGATCGGCCGGCCCCTCCACCAGTGGTCCACCTGCGGGTGTCGGGTTCTGAGGGGCCATAAGTACCGAGAGTATGTGACGGGGGTCTCGGCTGCTACCGATCGGTCACCTGTGTGTTTCTTTACACATCGATTCCGAGTGTCAAGGGCGGCCGTCGTCTCGAGGTCGACGACATCCCGCCCGACCCGTCGTAGGCTCTCGGCAGCATCGCGTGCCGGTGGCCGACCGGGTCAGGCATGGAGGTGCCGGACCGGAAGGTGGTCGAGATGACCCCCTCCCGTCGCCCCACCCGTGGGTGAGGCCGCACGGATGGTCGCCTGGGCGGCCGAGATGAGACGGGTGCACCAGCGCCTGCGTGACGCCCTCGCCGTGGCGCGTGCGGCAGCCGAGGACGGGTCGGTCGACCCGTCGACGGCGACCCGCGACCTCCTGCTCTACTGCCACGGCTTCTGCGTCGCGCTCAGCCGGCACCACCGCGGCGAGGACCGCGTGCTGTTCCCCGAGATCGAGCGACGGCACCCGGAGCTGACCGAGACCCTGCGCTACCTGCGTCAGGACCACAGCATGGTCGAGCACCTCCTGCGCGCCCTGCAGGCGGCCCTCGACGGGGGCGCCGACCCGCCCGTGCTGAAGCAGCACCTCGACGGGATCGACGCGGTGATGGAGTCGCACTTCGGCTACGAGGAGCGGCAGCTGCTCACCGTGCTCGAGACCCTGGCGCTCGACGCTGCGGTCGGGGACGTCCTCGGCCCCCTCGCCTGACTCCCGTCGCGGATAACCGGTCGAGAAGTGCCGGTGGGCGCTGTCACCCTTCTCGGCGATGACGTTCCAGGACACCGCGGCCCTCGCGCCGCACCAGCAGACCCCGACCGACGTGGCCGCCGCCGCGCTCGGCGTCCCCGCGGCGACCCTCGGGGTGCTGACCCGCCACCTCAACCAGGTCGAGTTCCACGCCGTGGGCGCGGTCCTCGCCGAGGTCGTCGCCGCCGAGCCCGACCGGCTGCTCGCCGGCGCCGACGGACGCCGACTCCCCGGTCGCAGCCTGGTGCCGGGCCGCGACGGCGACCTGCTGGTCCTCGACTCCGCACTCGTGCACGCACCCGCCGGGCTGGTCGGCGACGACGACGTCGTGCTGCGCCTGCACGCGGAGGACTGGACGTTCGTGGTCGAGGCCCTGGCGCCGCTCGCCGACACCTCCCACCTGCTGCCCGCGTTCCAGGGCTGGGTCGAGCACACCATCGGCTCGGGCTCGCCCTTCCGCGGCGGTCAGTTCCAGGTCGTCGGCGGACGCTTCGGCATGGTCCTCGACCGGTGGTACGCCGGCCGCTCGACACGCGACGACCTCGTCGTCCCCGACGACACCTGGCAGGTCGTCGACCGGCACGTGCACGGCGCCCTCGAGCTGGCCGACGTGCTGGCCGCCGAGGGCCTGGCCGCGTCGTCCGGCCTGCTCTGCGTCGGTCCGCCGGGCACGGGCAAGAGCCAGCTCGCCCGGATCGTGGCCCGTGAGCTGGGCGGCCGCGCGACGGTCCTCGTCCCGCAGGCCACCTGCGCCCGGCGCTACCTGCGGCCGCTGCTGCGGCTGGCGGCCCGCCTGTCGCCGACACTGGTGATCATCGACGACCTCGACCTCGTCGTCGGCACGCGTCAGGGTGGCGACGCCGACGTGCTGCAGGAGTTCCTGACCAGCATGGACGAGACGATGGCGCTCGCCGAGGGCGTGGTGGTGATGGCCTCGACCAACGCCCCGCGCAGCATCGACCCCGCCGCCGTCCGCGCCACCCGCTTCGACGCGGTCCTCGAGATGGGACCTCCCGCCACGGCCGCCCGCGAGAGGGTGCTGCGCCGGCACCTCTCCCGGTTCCCCGACCTCGACCACGCGCGGCTGGCCCGGGCCACCGCCGGCGCCACGGGCGCCGACCTGCGTGACCTCGCCCGGCGCGCATACCTCGACACGCGCGGCGACGTCACGACCGCCGCGGTGCTGGCAGCGAGCGCGCGCGGCAAGTGGCAGGAGACCCTCACCGAGGGTGCCTACCTGTGACGAGCCGGGTCCGGGTGCACAGCCCCGCGCCCGAGGTCCGCCCTCGCCTGCTCAGGCAGGCGCCTCGAGGTAGATCGACTTCAGCTCGGTGTACTCCCCGAGCCCCTCGGGGCCGAACTCGCGGCCGAGGCCGGAGGCCTTGAAGCCGCCGAAGGGGGCGGCGAAGTCCATCGTGTAGGTGTTGACGCCGTAGGTGCCGGCGCGGACCCGGCGGGCGACGTCGAGGCCGGCGTCCCGGTCGGCCGTCCAGACGGTGCCGGCCAGGCCGTAGTCGGAGTCGTTGGCGATCCGGACGGCGTCGTCGACGTCGTCGAACGGGATCACCGACAGCACCGGCCCGAAGATCTCCTCCTGGGCGATGCGCATCCGGTTGTCGACGTCGGCGAAGACGGTGGCGCGCACGTACCAGCCGCGGTCGAGGCCCTCGGGCATGCCGTTGCCGCCGACGACGAGACGGGCGCCCTCCTCCTGGCCGAGCGCGATGTACTTCTCCACGCGCTCCTGCTGGCGCTGCGCGACGAGCGGTCCGACCTCGGTGGCGGGGTCGGCCGGGTCCCCGACCTGCATGCCGGTGACGGCCTCGGCCAGGGCCCCGACCACGTCGTCGTACCGGGCCCGGGAGGCCAGGATGCGGGTCTGCGCGACGCAGGCCTGCCCGGAGTTCATCAGGGCGGTGAACTTCAGGCCCTCGATCGCGGTGGTGAGGTCGGCGTCGTCGAGCACGATGGCGGCGGACTTGCCGCCGAGCTCGAGGCTGACCCGCTTGAGCTGCTCGCCGCAGACGGCGGCGATCCTGCGGCCCGCGGCGGTGGAACCGGTGAAGGCGACCTTGTCGACACCGGGGTGGGCGACGAGGTGCTCGCCGACCTCGCGGCCGCCGGCGACGATGTTGACCACGCCGGCCGGCACGCCGGCCTCGGCGAGCAGCTCGGCGAGCAGGTAGCCGTCGAGCGGGGTCTCCGGGGCCGGCTTCACCACCACCGTGCAGCCGGCCAGGATCGCCGGGACCACCTTGGACACGATCGTGAACTGCGGGACGTTCCACGGCGGGATCGCCGCGACCACGCCTACCGGCTCGCGGCGCACGACGACCGGCGACCCGAGGGCGCCGGGGCGGGTCTCCTCCCAGGGGTAGTCGCGCGCGATCGTCAGGAACGCCTCGATCTGCATCCACGGCGCCGGCGCCTGGGCCAGGTTGGCGAACGACGTCGGCGACCCCATCTCGGTGGTGATCAGGTCGGCCATCTCGGCGAGCCGGCCGGCGTAGAGCGTGGAGAACGCCTGGACGACGTCGATCCGCTCGGCCGGCGACAACCGGGGCCACGGGCCCTCGTCGAAGGCGCGCCGCGCCGCTGCGACGGCGGCGTCGATGTCGGCGGGCGTGCCCTCCGGAACGGTGGCGACGACCTCCTCGGTGTGGGGCGAGACCACCTGCAGGGTCTGGCCCGACGCCGGCGCGGCCCAGTCGCCGTCGATGAAGAAGGTGTCGCGGTCGAGGGTCGTCATGGGGTTGTCTCCTTCTCTCAGGGGGCGAGGGTGAACCAGTCGGCGAAGCCACTGGGGTCGTGGCGACCCAGGGCGCCGTGCTCGAGGAGGCCCCAGCCCTCCTGGCCGTCGACCACGGCGCGGCCGACGTGGTCGATCACGCCGAACATCACCCGGCCGTCGACCTCGGGCGCGCCGAGGTCGTAGGTGACGCGCTCGGTGAAGCCGGCGCCCCGCCAGACGCCGTGGGTCCAGTCGGGGTCGCCGCCGTAGCCGCCGCCGACGTGGAGCGGCACGGGGAGCAACGACTCGACCTCGACGACGAACGGCTTGCCGTCGGGGGTGGTGCAGGTGATCGTCGCGCCGGTCGGGACGCGGGTGCCGGGCGCGTAGCGGACGGCGACGTGCGGCCAGCCGAGCTGCTCGATCCGGCCGTCCGCCCAGACCCGGTGGCAGTCGTTGAGCGAGCGGTAGCCGTCGGGCTCCTCCTGGATGATCAGGCAGAGCATGAAGTCGTCGAAGCGCATCGGCACGTAGAGCCACCACATGCCCTCGAACTCCGGGGTGGCCGGGGCACCGGCCGGCGGCGCCTCGCCGACGGGACGGATGCCCCAGGAGCGGTCCCGGCTGCCCAGCCAGCGGTCGGGGGTGACCGCGATCTCGGCGCCGTCGACCGTGAGGTGGCCCGCCCAGGTGCCGACCTGGGCGAAGCGCTGGGCGTCGAGGGTGACCCGTGAGCCCGACCGCATCACGTGCGGGACCTCCTGCAGCGCCGGGAACGACCCGTCCCAGGTGAGGTCGGCGCTGATCCCCTCGGTCTCCTCCAGCACGACCCGGACCCGCCGCAGCGGCTCGAGCACCTCGACCCGGTAGGCCCCGACGTGCTGGTGGAGGCGGTCGTCGTCGATCGGGTCGCCGAGGTGCACGGCGGTCTGCTCGTCACCGCGGCGGACCAGGAAGAAGGCGTCCTTGGTGCCGAGGTTGGGGTAGTAGCCGTGCCCGAAGATCGCGAAGACATCGCCGGTGCGGTCGTGGGCGTTGAAGTAGGACCGGTCGTAGAAGTTGCGGTCGCTCGAGGCGGCGTACGTCGCCGGGAGCGGCGCCTGGTGGATCGGGTACTCGTCGAGGGCGCTCAGCCCGTGCTGCGTGGGCACCTCAGGCGCCCGCCCGCTCGAGGATGGACTCCATCAGCGGCTTGTGGTGCATCAGGCTCTCGATGTCGTCGGGGCGCTCGATCTCGCCGAAGTGGATCTGCCGCGCGCCGGTGCGCATGAAGACGATGCACCACTGCACCGCGTTGTAGACGTGGAACCAGGTGAGGTCGGCGAGGGTGACGCCGGTGAGCTCCTCGTAGGTCGTCCTGATGTCGTCCTCGCGCAGGAAGTGGGGCATGCCGGGCAGGTCGAGGACGCCGGTGATCGACTCGAAGACCATGTGGGCGAAGGCGATCCACGACACGTCGAGCTCGCGCGGGCCGATCGTGGCCATCTCCCAGTCGAGGACCGCGACGGGCTCGAGGTCGCGGTAGATCATGTTGCCGATGCGGGCGTCGCCCCAGCACAGGACGACGTCGCCGCTGCCGCCGGACTCGGCCTCGGTGAGGTGGGCCTCGAGCCAGTCGAGGCCGCGCTCGGTGACCGGCGACCGGCCGATGTCAGGGACGGCGAAGTCGTACCAGGCGCGGACGTGGGCGAGGTTGCGGGCCAGCGGGGTCTCTCCCGGCTCCTGCTTGTCCAGGAACGCAAAGGTCTCGGCCGCGTCGGGGATCGCGTGCAGGTCGGCGATCACCGCGACCGAGGCGTCCTGCAGCCGCCGCTGGTCGTCGTGGCTCGCGTCGTGCAGCCAGTTGTCGCCGAAGTTGTAGGGCAGCACGTCCTGCGGGATCACGCCGTCGACGCGGTCCATGAGGAAGAACGGCGTGCCCAGCACCGACCCGGTCGGCTCCAGGAACCCGACGGCGGGCACCGGGACGTCGCTGCGGTCGGCGACCAGGCGCATCGTGTCGTACTGGTCCGGCAGCGCGTACGTCGCGAACACCGGGAAGTCGGCGGCCGCCGGTGCCACGCGGGCGACGTACTCGTGGGTGGCGCGGGTGCCGTTGTCGGTCCAGGTGGCGTCGAGGACGAGGGTCTCCGAGCTCATCCCGTTGGCGTCGATGCCGGAGTGCAGGACGACCTCGGGCTCGGCGTGGGCCGGCAGCAGCCCGGCGAGCCACTCGGCCAGCAGACCGGGGACCGTCGAGGCGTCGCGGCTCGACCGCTGCAGACGCAGGTCGGCGGCCGGGGGTGTGGCGTGGGTCACGCCGCGAGTCTCAGTGGAACGTGTTCTAGTTGTCAATGGCGGCGGTCGCCCGGCCGTGAGCCGCAGCGAGTTCGTGGACGGAGGCAACGTTTCGCCCGCTCGCGACGTCAACGGTGTGTGATTCGCGCATCGACGACGGCCGTGGCACTGCTGTGCCTCGCCGCCCTGCTCGCCGTCGTCCCCGGCGGTCGGCCCGCGGCGTCCACCGGCGACGGGGTCGCGAACGACCCCGCGACCGCCGTGGCGCCGGGCTGGGGTCCGCGGCCCTGGTCGGCGCCGGGCACCGCGCGCAACGCCATCGTCTTCCTCGTCGACGACATGAGCGACTTCCCGTGCTCGGCCGTCGCCGACTTCCTGCCCGACAGCGCGCACTGGCTCAGCGAGCACGGCACCTGCTACGAGAACGCCGCCACGGCGACGCCGGTGTGCTGCCCGGCGCGCGCCCAGGTGCAGACCGGTCAGCTGCCGCACAACAACGGCGTGCGCACCCAGCGCGACGCCCGTCGGCTCGACGCCCACGACACGGTGCAGCACGACCTCGGCCGGGCCGGGCTGCGGACCTACGGGATCGGCAAGAACCTCAACGGCGTCCGGGCCGAGGAGTACTTCGGGCCGGACGCGCTCGACAACGGCTTCGAGGACTTCGACTTCTGGAACTCCTACCGGCTCGGGCCCGGCGAGTTCCTGATGTACGACGACGAGGGCACGCCGTACGTGCCGGACACGGGGCTGTCCAGCGTGGAGACCAACGGCGCGCTGATGGACGCCGTCCTCGACGACTACCTCGACTCGGGCGAGCGGTTCTTCGTCTACGACGCCTTCTTCGCCCCGCACAAGCAGACCGCCGGCATCTCGGCCGACGCGCTGCCGCTGCCGACGCCGGCCAACGCGACGGCGCCGGTGCCGCCGTTCCGGTACGCGCCGGAGCGGGACGCCGGCGACAAGCTCGCGATGTTCCGCTCGCCGCGCCGCGGTCCGGGCTTCCTGGAGCGGCTGTGGACCGCCCGCATCCGCACGCTGTACGACGTCGACGACCAGGTGGCGGCCGTCTTCCGGCGGCTCGAGGACGCCGGCGTCCTCGACGAGACCGCGGTCGTCTTCACCAGCGACAACGGCTACACCGACCGCGGCCAGGCCAACTGGGAGGGCAAGGCGATCCCCTACCCGGCCGCGACCGACGTCCCGATGCTGGCGTGGTACCCGGGCCGCCCGCCCGCCGTCGACCGGCGCGCGGCGCAGCTGATCGACGTACCGGCCACCCTGTACGACGTCCTCGACGTCGAGCCGGGTCACCGCCTCGACGGGCACTCGCTGCTCGGTCCCCACCGGCGCGCCGCGGTCTACGGCGAGTTCCACGCCGAGTCCGACAGCCTGGTGCTCCACGAGTCGGGCCGCGTCACCACCTACATGAAGTCGTGGCGGCTGCTGGAGCGCGGGCGGTGGACCTACGTCGAGTGGTACCGCGGTGACGGCAGCATCCTCACCCGCGAGCTGTACGGCGACCCTGGCATGCTCCGGAACCTGCTCTGGCGCGGCCACCGGGGCTGGCGGCCACCGGCCCGGCTGGTCCGCTCGCTGCACCACCACCTGGAGCGACTCTCGCGGTGCGCCGGCACCGCCGAGGGCGGCGACGCCGTCCCGTGCCCATGAGCACCCGCCGCGCGTTTTCGGGACGCCTCCGCCCGGATGATGTACTCGGCGCCGTGTCCCTCGGTCTCGGCCCCGCATCGGCCCCGTCGCCCCGGGCGCCGGGCGGTCCCGACGGCTCCGGCGGCCCCGGTGCACCGGTCGGCGAGGAGCGCAGCCTCGGCCGCTGGCTGACCGTGCTGGTCGTCGTCCTCGTGGTCGCCGGCGGGCTGGTGGCCAACGTGATCAGCGACCGCGCCCACTCCTCCCCGGCCGAGGCCGAGCGCAGCGGGCAGCAGGTGCAGAACGCGATCGTCTTCCTCGTCGACGACATGAGCGACTTCCAGTGCGCGGAGGCCCACCTCTACCTCCCGCGCAGCAGCCGGTGGCTCCTAGAGCAGGGCACCTGCTACGAGAACGCGACCACCTCGACCCCCGTGTGCTGCCCGGCCCGGGTGCAGATCCAGACCGGGCAGCTCTCCCACAACAACCGGGTCGTGAGCCAGACGACCGCGCGCAACCTCGACGTCCGCGACACGGTGCAGCACGACCTCGGGCTGCTCGGCATCGACACCTACGGCATCGGCAAGCACCTCAACGGCATCGAGGCCAGTGAGTACTACGGCGACGACGCGCGCGACAACGGGTTCGCGGAGTTCGACTTCTGGAACTCCTACAAGGGCCCGGCCGGCCGGTTCAAGCTCTACGACGACGAGGGCGCCAAGTACACCCCCGACACCGGGCTGAGCACCACCGAGACCAACGGGGCCCTCCTCGACGACTACCTCGACGAGCACCTCGCCACCGGTGACCCGTTCTACGTCTACGACGCCTTCGTGGCCCCCCACAAGCAGGGCATCGGCGACACCGTCGCCGACCTGCCGCCGCCGTCGGTCGCGCACGCCGACGACCCGGTGCCGCCGTTCCGCTACGCCCCGGAGGACTTCGCCCGCGACAAGCTGCCGATCTTCCACGGCAAGCGCTACTCCCGCGCCTACTACCAGCGCCTGTTCACCGCCAAGGTCCGGTCCCTCTACGACGTCGACGACCAGATGGCGGCGGCGTTCGAGCGGCTCGAGGAGGCCGGCGCCCTCGACCGGACCGCGGTCATCTTCACGAGCGACAACGGCTACACCGACCGTGGCCAGGCCAACTGGGAGGGCAAGTCGATCCCCTACCCGGCCGCCACCAACATCCCGATGCTGGGCTGGTTCCCGGGCCACCCGGCCGGGGTGGAGCGCAAGCCGGTCGCGCTCATCGACATCGCCGCCACCCTGTACGACGTGCTCGGCGTGGTGCCCGGTCACCAGCTCGACGGCCACTCCCTGCTCGGCGACCACGAGCGCGAGTTCGTCTTCGCCGAGTTCTACAACGAGAACAGCGGCATCTCGCGCCGCGAGTCCGGCCCCCTCGCCTCCAACCTCCGGTCCTGGCGTGTCGTCAAGCGCGGCCGCGAGGCCTACGTCGAGTGGTACGGCGCCGGCGGGGCCACGGTGTTCACCGAGTTCTACGCCGACCCCGGCATGACCCGGAACCTGCTCTCCAGCGCCCACCGCGACGAGCGCCCCTCCCCCGCGAAGATCCGCTTCTTCCGCCAGGCGCTGCTGCGCTACGGCCTGTGCCAGGGCACCGTCGAGCAGGGCAGCCCCGAGCCCTGCCCGTAGCGCCACCCGACGCCGGTCGAGCCGGGCGAGCGCCAGCGAGCCCGGGTCGAGACCCGGCGAGGTGCGCACGCTCGGGTGGTTTCGAGACGGTTGCCAGCGCAACCTCCTCAACCACCGGTGCACCACGCTGGTCGAGCCTTGCGTCAAGGAATGAACCGAGGTTCACTTGTTGGGTGGCCTACCGGAGGACGACCGCCGTGCAGGAGCGGCTCGACGCCACGCGCGACCGGATCGTCGCGGCCGGTCACGACCTGGTGGCGGTCGGCGGCTGGGGGGCGTGCACGGTCGCGGCGGTCGCTCGCGAGGCCGGGGTCGCCACCGGCACGGTCTACCGGCACTTCCCCGACAAGGGCGGGCTGCTGGTCGCGGTCTTCCGTGACGCCGCGCAGCGCGAGGTCGACGCGGTGGCTGCCGCGGTCGCCGGTCCGGGCGACGTCGTCACCCGGACCTCGCGGCTCGTCGACACCTTCGCCGGACGCGCCTTCCGTGCCCCGCGCCTGGCCTACGCCCTGCTCGCCGAGCCCGTCGACCCGGCTGTCGAGGCCGAGCGGTTGCACTTCCGGCTCGCCTACCGCGAGGTCGTCGCGGCCGTCGTCACCGAGGCCGTCGCCGACGGCACCCTGCCCGACCAGGACCCCGAGGTCACCGCCGCGGCGGTCGTCGGCGCGATGGCCGAGGCGCTCGTCGTCCCCCTGCTGACCTCGGCGCCGCACGGCGTCGTGCCGGCCCTGACCGCCGTCGTCGTCCGATCCCTAGGAGCCCCCGCGTGAAGACCCACGACGTCACCAACCAGGTCCCGCCGCTCGTCGGCCACGACACCGCCCAGGACCCCGCGCTGCTGGCCGCGGTCGAGCGCGAGGGCGCCGGCTGGGCGCTCGAGGAGGTGCACGCCCTCGGCCGGCTCGCCGGCACCGAGGAGGCGCAGGAGTGGGGCCGCCTCGCCGAGCGCGTCCCACCGGTGCTGCGCACCCACGACCGCTGGGGCCACCGGGTCGACGAGGTCGACTACGTGCCGGCGTACCACTCCCTGATGACCACCGCGGTCGGGCACGGGCTGCACGGGGCGGCGTGGGCCGACGACCGGCCCGGCGCGCACGTCGCGAGGGCCGCGAAGTTCGCGGTGTGGAACGTCGACGCCGGGCACGGCTGCCCGATCTCGATGACCTACGCCGTCGTCCCGGCGCTGCGGGCCGCGCCCGACCTGTCGGCGGCCTACGAGCCGCTGCTCTCGTCCCGCTCCTACGACCCCGGGCTGCGGGTGCCGACGACGAAGTCCGGACTGATCGCCGGGATGTCGATGACCGAGAAGCAGGGCGGCTCCGACGTCCGCACCAACGCGACGCAGGCGGTGCCGCAGCCCGACGGCAGCTTCCGGCTGACCGGGCACAAGTGGTTCACCTCCGCGCCGATGAGCGACCTGTTCCTGGCGCTCGCCCAGGCTCCGGGCGGCCTCTCGTGCTTCCTCGTGCCGCGGGTGCTGCCCGACGGGGAGCGCAACCCGATGCACCTGATGCGGCTCAAGGACAAGCTCGGCAACCGGTCCAACGCCTCCTCCGAGATCGAGTACGACGGCGCCGTGGCGTGGCTCGTCGGCGAGGAGGGCCGCGGGGTGCGGACGATCGTGGAGATGGTGAACCTGACCCGTCTCGACTGCACCCTCGGCACCGCCGCCGGGATGCGCACCGCGACGGTGGCGGCCGTGCACCACGCCCGGCACCGCTCGGCGTTCGGCCGGGCGCTGGTCGACCAGCCGCTGATGCGCAACGTCCTCGCCGACCTCGTCGTGGAGTCCGAGGCGGCCACCACGGTGGCGATGCGGCTCGCCGGCGCGACCGACCGGGCCGTGCGGGGCGACCTCGAGGAGGCGTCGTTCCGGCGGCTGGCGCTCGCGGTGTCGAAGTACTGGGTCTGCAAGCGCGGGCCGGCCCACGCCGGCGAGGCGATGGAGTGCCTCGGCGGCAACGGCTACGTCGAGGAGTCCGGGATGCCGCGGATCTACCGCGAGCTGCCGCTGCTCTCGATCTGGGAGGGCTCGGGCAACGTGGCCGCGCTCGACGCCCTGCGCGCGATGGGTCGCGAGCCCGAGTCGCTCGAGCGGTTCTTCGCCGAGGTCGAGCTCGCCGCCGGCGCCGACCACCGCCTCGACGACGCGGTCGCCCTGGTCAAGAAGGAGCTCTCCGACGTCGACGACGTCGAGCTGCGCGCCCGCCGGGTCGTCGAGCAGCTGGCCCTGGTGCTGCAGGGCTCGCTGCTCGTCCAGCACGCCCCGGCCGCGGTGGCCGACGCGTTCTGCGCCTCGCGGCTCGCCCGCCACTGGGGCGGCGCGCTCGGCACGCTGCCGCCCGGGCTCGACCTGGAGGCGATCGTGGAACGGGCGTTCGTCGACGTCGGGTGACGGGGCTGCCCTGCCCTGACCCTACGATCGGCCGGTGACCGCCACCCTCGTCGCCAAGGACCTCGCCGGCGGGCACGGGCACCGCGTGCTGTTCGAGGGCCTCGACCTCACGGTCGCGCCGGGCGACGTCGTCGGCGTCGTCGGCGCCAACGGCGCGGGCAAGTCGACGCTGCTGCGGCTGCTCGCGGGCCAGGACACGCCGATCGACGGGTCGGTGACGACCGCGCCGAGCGACGCGTTCGTGGGCTGGCTGCCGCAGGAGCACGAGCGGGTGCCGGGCGAGACGGTGGCGGCGTACGTCGCGCGGCGTACCGGCGCGGCCGAGGCCACCGCCGCGATGGAGACCACGGCCGCCGCGCTCGGCTCGGGCGACCCCGGCGCCGACGACGCGTACGCCGTGGCGTTCGACCGGTGGATGGCCAGCGGCGCCGCCGACCTCGACGACCGGGTCGGACCGGTGCTCGCCGACCTCGGCCTCGACGTGGGGCCCGAGGCGCTGATGACGTCGCTGTCGGGCGGGCAGGCGGCGCGGGTCGCGCTCGCGGCGCTGCTGCTCAGCCGGTTCGACCTGGTGCTGCTCGACGAACCGACCAACGACCTCGACCTCGACGGGCTGGCCCGGCTGGAGTCGTTCGTGCAGGGACTGCGCGGCGGCGTCGTCCTGGTCTCGCACGACCGCGAGTTCCTGGCGCGGTGCGTCACGCGGATCGTCGAGCTCGACCTGGCCCAGCACCAGGTCTCGGTGTACGACGGCGGCTACGAGGCGTTCCTCGAGGAGCGGGAGGTCGCGCGGCGCCACGCCCGCGAGACGTACGAGGAGTACGCCGGCACCCGCGCCGACCTCGTCGCCCGCGCCCGCACCCAGCGCGAGTGGAGCTCGCAGGGCACCCGCAACGCGATGCGCAAGAGCCCCGACAACGACAAGATCCGGCGCAAGGCCGCCACGGAGTCGTCGGAGAAGCAGGCCCAGAAGGTGCGCCAGATGGAGTCGCGGATCGCCCGGCTCGAGGAGGTCGAGGAGCCGCGCAAGGAGTGGGTGCTGCAGTTCGACATCGCCGCCGCGCCGCGGTCGAGCTCGGTGGTCGCCACCCTCAACGAGGCGGTGCGGCACCTCGGTGACTTCACCCTCGGACCGGTGTCGCTGCAGGTCTCGGCGCGCGAGCGGATCGGGATCACCGGGCCCAACGGCGCCGGCAAGACCACCCTGCTCCGGCTGCTGCTCGGCGACGACGTCCCCGACTCCGGCACGGCCTCCCTCGGCGCCTCGGTCGCCCTCGGCGTCATCGACCAGGCCCGCACCGGGCTCGCCGACGACGTACCGCTCGGCGAGGCGTTCGGCGCCGCCGTGCCCGACTGGACCCCGGCCGAGGTGCGCACGCTGCTGGCGAAGTTCGGCCTCAAGGCCGACCAGGTGGGCAGCGAGGTCGGCCGCCTCTCCCCCGGCGAGCGCACCCGCGCCGCGATGGCGCTGCTGCAGGCCCGCGGTGTCAACCTGCTCGTCCTCGACGAGCCCACCAACCACCTCGACCTGCCGGCCATCGAGCAGCTCGAGCAGGCGCTGGAGTCCTACGACGGCGCGCTCCTGCTCGTCTCCCACGACCGCCGCCTGCTCGAGAACGTCCGGCTCGACCAGCGCTGGGAGGTCGACGCGGGCCGGGTCGTCGTCCGGCGCGCGGGCTGAGGGTTTGCGCGGAGGAACTTCGGCGTCAGACGCCGACGATCCTCCTGCGTCCGCAGGGCTTCTCCACAGGTCGGGAGGCGTCGGTGGCGGGGCCAGGCGTCCAGCGAGATCGTGCGCGCATGGACGAGCAGGGCCTCGCGGCGACCGCGGCACGACAGGGCGGACTCGTCTCGCGCGCCCAGGTCCGGGCCCATGGCGGGGACGACCTGCTCGTCGAGCGCCAGCTGCGGCGTCGTCGGTGGAGGCGCGTCCACCCCGGCGTCTACATCGACCACACCGGCCCGCTGACGTGGCACCAACGTGCGTGGGCGGCGGTGCTCGTGCACGCACCCTCGGCCCTGGCCGACGTCTCGGCGCTGGTCGCGCACGGCCTCGCCGACGAGGACGACCGTCCCATCCGGACCGTGGTGGCTGGGTCCCGCCGGGTCGACGACCCGCCGGGTGTCATCTCACGACGGATCACGCGCTACGACGCCGAGGTGCTCCACCACCTCTCGCCGCCCCGCGTGCGCGTCGAGCGCGCCGTCCTCGACGTGGCCGCGACGGCGCGCGACGACGAGGCGGTCGCGGTGCTGGCCCGGGCCGTGCAACGCCGACGCACCACGCCGGACCGTCTGCGTCACGCATTGGCGGAACGTCCCCGGATCCCCCGCCGGCGCTTCCTCGCCGAGGTGGTGGGTGACGTCGCCACGGGCGCCCACTCCGCACTGGAGTGGCGCTACCTGCGGGACGTCGAGCGGGCGCACGGCCTGCCGCGAGGTGAGCGGCAGGTACGCGAGTCGGTCGTCGGCGGCCACGTCCACCGCGACGTCGAGTACCCGGACCACGACGTCCTCGTCGAGCTCGACGGACGGCTCGGCCACGACGACCCGACCGACCGAGGAGCCGACCTCGAGCGTGACGTGGCTGCGGCAACCTCAGGGCGGCTCACGCTCCGCGTCGGCTGGAGCCAGGTGCTGCGCCCGTGTCGGCTGGCACACGCCGTCGGCGTCGTCCTCGCTGCCCGGGGGTGGGTGGGGGTGGTGACCGCGTGCGGCGCGTCCTGCCTCGCTCGAGCTCCACACGATGGAGGAACATCGGCGCCCGACGCCGATGATCCTCCTCCCTACCCGTGGCACCACAGCGGCTAGAACCGCCCCGCCGCCACCAACGTCGACCGCCGCTCGTCGGGCAGCGGTTCCTCCACGACGCGCCGCAGCGGCCCCGAGTCGGGTGCGTGCAGCAGCGTGCCGGGGCCGGTCCAGAACCCGACGTGGGTGATCCGGGTGCCGGCGCCGTCGCGGGCGAAGAACCACAGGTCGCCGGGACGCTCGCGACCGAGCTCGACCGGCTCGCACGCTCCTGCCTGGTCGGAGGCGTCGCGCGGCACCGCCACCCCGACCGCGCGGAACGCCACGTGCACCAGGCCGGAGCAGTCGATGCCGGCGGCGGTCAGCCCGCCCCAGACGTACGGCGTCCCGAGGTAGGTGCGGGCGATCTCGACGACGCTGTCCTCGTCGTGGGCGAGGTCGGCGACGGGCGCCCAGCCGGGGTAGCCGAGCGGGTCCTGGGAGGACCACTGGTCGGGCGCGGTGACGCGCAGCCAGTCCCCCTCACGCTCGTGCACCTCGACCCGCTCGCCGGGCAGGAGCTGGGTGACCTGCTCGGCCGCCCCGTCGGGGGCGGCGTGGACGCCGGTGACGCGGATGGCTCTCACCTGCTGGCTCCTTCGATGCCGAGGCCGGGTCGGTCGGACAGCACGAGCCGGTCGCCGTCGTACGCCGGCCCACCGACGTACGGCGAGGCGCTCGCCCACCACGCGGCGTCGAGGTCGGGCAGGCTCGTGGTGCCCACGGCCGCCACCAGCGCGGCCGCCGCGCCGACGCCGACGTGCGACTCCAGCATCGAGCCCACCACCGTGCCGAAGCCGTGCAGGTGGGCGACCCGCAACAGCTCGAGGGCCGGGGTCAGTCCGCCGCACTTGGCGAGCTTGACGTTGACGAGGTCGGCCGCGTCGTGCCGCACGACGTCGACGAGGTCCTCCAGGACGAACACCGACTCGTCGGCCATCACCGGCGTCCCGACGTGGGCGGTCACGTGGGCCAGCCCGAGCAGGTCGTGGGCCGGTACCGGCTGCTCGACGAGCTCGAGGTCGGCGCCGGCGTCCTCGAGAGCACTGATCACCCGGACCGCGGCGAAGGCGTCCCAGGCCTGGTTGGCGTCGAGCCGCAGCGCGACGTGGGGCCCGATCGCGGCGCGCACGGCCAGCACCCCGGCCACGTCGGTGGCGGCGTCGGCAGCGCCGACCTTGACCTTGAGGGTGCTGAACCCGTCGGCGACGCGCGCCACCGCGGCCGAGGCCAGCTCGTGCGGGCCGCCCGCGGCGAGCGTGACGTCGGTGCGGACGTGCCCGGGCGGCAGCGTCGTGACCCCGGCGTACGCCGCCAGGTGCTGGGCCAGCGTCAGCCCGGCGCGGCGGGCAGCCAGGTCGTGCAGGGCGGTGTCGGCGGCCATCTTGGCCGACCGGTTGGCGACGACGGCCTGCTGCACCAGCCCGGCGGCCGTGCGGGGGTCGGCGGAGCGCCCCACCAACGCCTCGGACACCGGCCCGTCCACGCAGGACTGCGACCCGGCGAGGGAGTCGCCGGTGACCCGCCACACCTGGGGGGCCTCGCCCCACCCGGAGACGCCGTCGCTGTCGACGACCTCGACCAGCAGCGTCTCGACCGTCGTCGTGCGGCGCAACGCGGTCACGAACGGGGTGTGCAACGGCAGGCTCAGGCGCCGGGTGCGCACCGCCGCGACCGTGCTCACCGGCGCCGCTCCCACGCCTCGGCGACGGACTCGACGTGGGCAGGCACGACCCCACCCTAGGAGTCGACCTCATGCACTAGTATCTACAGTTAGTTACTTGTGAATGATTCGGAGGACCCATGACCGACCACACCAGCCCCACCGACGAGGTCGCCGCCCGCCGCGAGAGCCACGCGGCCCGCGTCACCGCCTCGGTGACCCACCTGCTCGACGAGCGGCGCGACCTGCACGGCGTCCACCCCATGGCCGACCTGATCTACGACGCGGTGCGCTGGACCGCCTGAGACCTCGCACGGCCTGTGCCGGTCAGGCAACCAGATGGGCGCCTCGTGCGTCTCCTTGGCGTGACCTCACGACGGCTGCTGGCCGGCGCCGCCCTGCTCGTCTGCGCCAGCGTCGCCGCGAGCAGCGTCGCGGCACCGGCACCCGAGCCGGCGCCCGCGCCCGGCGCCACGTTCGCAGCCGACCTGGGGTCGGCTGCTCCCGCCCCGGAGCCGGAGCCGGTGCCGACGCCCGAGCCTCCCCGCGCGCGGCCGTCGGAGCCGCGCGAGGTCAGCATCCTGATGGGCGGCGACCTGCTCTGGCACGACACCGTGTGGCTGAGCGCGGCGGCCGACGCGGCGCGCACCGGGCGCGCGCCGTACGACTTCGACCCGATGTTCGCCGACCTCCGGCCGCTGGTCGAGGAGGCCGACGTCGCGATCTGCCACGAGGAGGTGCCGTTCGCCCGGCCCGGGGAGGCACTGCAGGGCTACCCGGTCTTCGCGGCGCCGCCGGAGGTCGCCCCCTGGATCGCGAGCATGGGCTTCGACGCGTGCACCACCGCGTCCAACCACGCCGTCGACCAGGGCTGGGAGGGCCTGGAGCACACCGCCGACCTGCTCGACCGTCACGACGTCGCGCACGTCGGCACCTTCCGCAGCCCGGCCGAGCGCCGCCGTCCGGTCGTGCTCACCACCGACGCCGGCGTCCGGGTCGGCGTCGTGGCCGGCACGTACGGCCTCAACGGCTTCCCGCTGCCCGAGGGGCGGCCGTGGTCGGTGTCGATGTGGGACGCCGACAACCTGCTGGCGCAGGCGCGGCGCGCCCGGGCAGCCGGTGCCGACGTGGTCGTCGTCCACCTGCACGGCGGCGCGGAGTACGACCACGAGCCGACCGCCGAGCAGGTCGCCCTCGTCGAGCGGCTCACCCGCTCCCCCGACGTCGACCTCGTGCTCGGCGAGCACGCCCACGTCGTCCAGCCGGTCACCCGGGTGCACGGCACCTGGGTCGCCTACGGGATGGGCAACATGGTCGCCCAGCAGGAGACGTTCCGCACCGACACCTACGAGGGCATCACCGTGCGGTTCACCTTCCGCGAGCAGCCCGACGGCCGGTTCGTCGCCCGGGCGGCGGCGTACGTGCCGACGGTGTGGAACGTGTACGGCGCCGGCGGGCCGATCCGCGTCCAGCGGATCTCCCGGGCGCTCCGGCGGGACACCGGACCGCTGAGCCGCGAGCGGCTGCTCGAGGCGCGGGCCTCGATCCGCGCCGCCGTCCACGCCCACGGTGGCACGGCCGACCTCGTCGAGCGCTGACGGTCGGGCGTCCAGCGGTGGTCTCGAGACGGCCGTGGCCGGCCTCCTCGACCAGCGTTCGGTCACCCACGGTGGTCGAGCCGGGCGAGCGCCAGCGAGCCCGAGTCGAGACCCGGCGAGGTGGGCACCTTATAGGGGTCTCGACTCGCGGAGACTTCGTCCCCGCGGCTCGACCGGTCACCCACGCTGGTCGAGCCGGGCGAGCGCCAGCGAGCCCGAGTCGAGACCCGGCGAGGTGACCGCCCTGCGGGGGTCTCGACTCGCAGAGACTCCGTCCCCGCGGCTCGACCACCGTCAGTGGCCCACGGTGGCCGAGTCGAGACCCGGCGAGGCGACCGGGTCAGCCGAGGACGACCTCGACCCGCTGGAACTCCTTGAGGTCGCTGTAACCGGTGGTGGCCATCGAGCGACGCAGCGCGCCGATGAGGTTCATGGTGCCGTCGGCGACCCGGGACGGGCCGAACAGGATCTCCTCCAGCGTGCCGACCTGGTCGAGCCGCACCCGCTGACCACGCGGGAGGGCCTCGTGGGTGGCCTCGGCGCCCCAGTGGAAGCCGTGGCCCGGCGCGTCGGTGGCGCGGGCGAACGGCGAGCCGACCATCACCGCGTCGGCGCCGCAGGCCACGGCCTTGGCGAGGTCGCCGGACTTGCCGATCGAGCCGTCGGCGATGACGTGGACGTAGCGGCCACCCGACTCGTCGAGGTAGTCGCGGCGGGCGGCGGCGACGTCGGCCACGGCGCTGGCCATCGGCACCGCGACCCCGAGGACGGTGCGGGTGGTGTGGGCCGCGCCCCCGCCGAACCCGACCAGGACGCCGGCCGCACCGGTGCGCATCAGGTGCAGGGCCGCCTGGTGCGTCGCGCAGCCGCCGACGATGACCGGCACGTCCAGCTCGTAGATGAACTCCTTGAGGTTGAGCGGTTCGGCCACGCTCGAGACGTGCTCGGCGCTGACCGTCGTCCCGCGGATCACGAACATGTCGACGCCGGCGTCGACGACGACCTTGGCGAACTCCTTCGTGCGCTGCGGCGACAGCGACCCGGCGACGGTGACGCCGGCGTCACGCACCTGGCGCAGGCGCTCGGTGATCAGGTCGGGCCTGACCGGCTCGGTGTAGATCTCCTGCAACCGGGCGGTCGCGTCGACGCCCTCGAGCCCGGCCACCTCGGCGAGCAGCTCGCTCGGGTCGTCGTAGCGGGTCCACAGACCCTCGAGGTTGAGCACCCCGAGGCCGCCGTGGCGGCCCAGCGCGATCGCGGTGGCCGGTGACATCACCGAGTCCATCGGTGCGGCCAGCACCGGGAGGGCGAAGCGGTAGGCATCGATCTGCCAGTCGATGCTGACCTCCTCGGGGTCGCGGGTGCGCCGGGACGGCACGATCGCGATGTCGTCGAAGGAGTAGGCCCGCCTGGCGCGCTTGGCCTGGCCGATCTGGATCTCGGTCATGGCGTGGATTCTGGCAGAACCCGCGGGTCCGGTCAGATCGTCGGCACCCGGGGCAGTGCCTCAGGCGCCGGTGTAGTTGGGCGACTCGACGGTCATCTGGACGTCGTGGGGGTGGCTCTCCTTGAGCGAGGCGGAGGTGATCCGCACGAAGCGGCCCTGCTCCTGCAGCTCGGGGACGGTGCGGGCGCCGACGTAGAACATCGACTGGTTGAGCCCGCCGATGAGCTGGTGGGCGACGGCGGCGAGCGGGCCGCGGTAGGCCACCTGGCCCTCGATGCCCTCCGGGACGATCTTGTCGTCGCTGAGCACCTCGGCCTGGAAGTAGCGGTCCTTGGAGTAGGACTTCTTGCCGCGGCTCGACATGGCGCCCAGGGACCCCATGCCGCGGTAGGCCTTGAACTGCTTGCCGTTGACGAAGACCAGCTCGCCGGGTGACTCCTCGCAGCCGGCCAGGAGCGAGCCGACCATCACCGAGTCGGCGCCGGCGACGAGCGCCTTGGCGATCTCGCCGGAGTGCTTCAGGCCACCGTCGGCGATCACGGGGACGCCGGCCGGCTTGCAGGCCAGGGAGGCCTCGTAGACGGCGGTGATCTGGGGTACGCCGACGCCGGTGACGACCCGGGTCGTGCAGATCGACCCCGGCCCGACACCGACCTTGACGGCGTCGGCCCCGGCGTCGACGAAGGCCTGGGCGCCCTCGCGGGTGCCGACGTTGCCGCCGATCACCTGCACGTGACGCGTCGCCGGGTCGGACTTGAGCCGCTGGACCATCTCGAGCAGCATCCGCACGTTGCCGTGGGCGGTGTCGGCGACCAGGACGTCGGCGCCGGCCTCGACCAGGGTGGTGGCACGGAGCCAGGCGTCGCCGAAGTAGCCGATCGCGGCGCCGACCATCAGCCGGCCCTGCCCGTCGTTGGAGGCGAGCGGGAACTGCTCGCCCTTGACGAAGTCCTTGACCGTGATCAGCCCGCCGAGCCGGCCCTGCTCGTCGACCAGCGGCAGCCGCTCGCGCTTGTGCCTGCGCAGCAGCAACGTCGCGTCGTCGCGGGAGATGCCGACCGGTCCGGTGACCAGCGGCATCGGCGTCATCACCTCGTCGACCTTGGTCGTGGCCCACTCCGCGACGGGGGTGAACCGGAGGTCGCGGTTGGTGCAGATGCCGAGCAGCCGCATGTCGGTGTCGACGACCGGGAGACCGGAGACGCGGTACTCGCCGCAGATCCGGTCGAGGTCCTCCAGCGTCGCGTCGGGACCGATGGTGACCGGGTTGGAGATGATCCCGGTCTGGGTGCGCTTGACCAGGTCGACCTGGTAGGCCTGGTCCTCGATCGAGAGGTTGCGGTGGAGCACGCCGAGCCCGCCCTGGCGGGCCATGGCGATCGCCATCCGCGACTCGGTGACCGTGTCCATCGCCGCGCTGATGATCGGGACCTTGATCTCGATCTCGCGGGTCAACCGCGTCGTGAGGTCGATCTCGTCGGGAGCCAGGTCGGAGTGACCCGGCAGCAGCAGGACGTCGTCGTAGGTGAGACCAAGGGCGGCGAACTTCTCGGGGACCTCCACCACCCCAGTCTAGGGCGTGAGCCCCGACACAGCACCGGCGCCGGAGGACGGCCGCCACCCCTGGGTGCAGGCCGGCCGGCGGTGACCGCCGAGGACCCTCAGGACGCCGCGTCGGAGCGGTGCGGCTTGAGCTCGGTGACCGAGATGCGCACGGTGAGGGTCTCCCCCGCCATCCGGATCCGCCCGCGCATCCCGGCCGCCAGCACCATCGGCAGCACCGCACGGTTGTCGTGGGCGGTGGTGAGCACCACCTCGTCGGCGCCGAGCCCGCGCGCCACCCGGGCGGCGTCGCCGAGCAGCCGGGTGCCGACGCCGCGGCGCTGCCAGGCGGCGTCGACCTCGATCTCGATCGTGTGGACGGTCGGGTCGTCCGACGCCGCGACCAGGGCGTGGCCGATCGCGACGCCGTCGGCGAGGGCGGTCACCCGCCCGCCGTCGACGACGTACGCCGGGCTCGCGCCGCTGCCCATCCGCCGTGCGGCCGAGGGGGCGAAGGCCGGTCGCTCGCGGCCGAGCACGTCACTGACCAGGTCGGCCATCGCGACGCCGCGGGCGCGCTCGACCGGCGTGAACGGGGCGACCCGGCGGACCTGGACCGCGACGTCGCCGACGCTCATCTCCAGCACGTCCTGCTGCTCGTCGCCGGGGTGGACGTCGGCGTCGAAGAGGTGCGCGACCACGTCGGGGAACGACGCCGGCTGCGCCAGCACGGCGCGGGCCGCCTCGACGTAGCGGGTCGGCTGGTCGACCAGCGCCTCCTCGGTGCAGCGCGACGCCACGACCTGGCTGCCGCCGGCGCGCTCCACCAGGGCCGCGAGGTCGTCGGCCCCCCAGCCGTCCGGCGTCCGGACCACGAGCTCGTCGGTGACCTGCTCGTGGTCGGGGAACGCCTGGAACCCCGAGATGTTGACCCCCGCGGCACCGCACTCGCGCGCGAGCGCCGCCAGCGCACCGGGCCGGTCGGGCAACGTCGCGCGCACTCTCCACAGCATGGGACCGAGGCTGCCCCCGTCGGGTTTCGGTCGCAAGTCCGCGGTGTAACGGTGCCCGACGACCTGCTGACCAGCCGCCGGAGCTAGCCGGGCACGGCGTCGATGCCGTCGACCCGCCACTCCCCGCCGCGGAGCACCAGCGACACGAGCAGCCGGTTGGCGCCCAGCACCTGCGGGGCGTCGCGGCGGCGCAGGTCGCGGGCCCGGACCAGCAGCTGGTCGACGTAGACCAGGCAGAGCGCGGTCGTGTCGTCGCGGGTGCGGACCAGTCCCGCGCCGCGCACCACGCCCTCGGCGACCGCCGCGCGCCGGGCGGCGAACGGACGCACCCGGCGGTCGAACGCGCGGGTGAACTCGGCGGCGTAGGAACGGGTCATGGTGGCCGTCGCGGCGTCCAGGTCGGCGCGCAGCCTGCGGTGGTCGTAGCCGAACGCCAGCGGCATGGCGTCGACCGCGGCGGCGAGGGCGTCGCCGCCGGGGCCGACGAGGTCGGCCGCGACGTACGCCGGCCCGTCGGGTCCGACCGCGGCCGGCGGGTCGGCGGCACCCCGCGCGTCGGCGCGGGTGAGCGCCATGACCACGCAGAGCCCCGACCCGGCCAGCACGAGCGCCAGCAGGACGAGGACCACCCGGTCGTGCAGCACGGACACCTCAGGCCACCTCCTCGAGCGCGGAGACGAGCCAGTCGCCCTCGACCAGGTCGAGGGCGACGCGGGTGCGGTAGCTGGTGGTGCGTCGCGCGTCACCGCGCTGCGTGGTCACCTCGACCGAGACCAGCACCCGGGCCCGGTCGGTGACGAGGTACTCGGTCGCGGCGCCGTCGCGGGGCAGCTCGGCAGAGAGCCTCAGCCGTCCGGTGACGATCCGCCGGGCCAGGGCCTTGGCGTCGGCGTCGTACTCATCGACGTAGGCGGGGGTGCCGAGGGCCCGCATGGCCGCCATGTCGGTCTGGACGCGCCGGTGGTCGAGGGTGAAGTAGGTGCGGGCGGCGGCCCGCGCCGCCTGGACCGCGCGCCCCGCGAGGTCGTCGGTCCACCCGACGTTGCCGATGTCGGCCGGTCGCTGGGGCTCGATGCCGGCGGCGTCGCGCCGGTCGTCGTAGAGGACCGCGGCGAACAGCAGGACCACCACGAGCAGGACGGCGAGGAGCGCGACGAGCACCCGTGGTCGCGCCGCAGCGGCGTCGTCCATCGCTCCTCCCAGGGCCGGCTGACGGGTCCACCCTGGCACGAAGCACGGTCGCGCGGGCACGGTTGGTCCAGGTCGGGCGGCCTGCTCAGAGCGAGTCGGTCGGGGTGAGCGTCTCGGGCACCGTCACCGCGGCGCGGTCGCGGTGGCCGAGCGCGAGGTGCACCGCCCACGACCCCAGCCCGCACACCACCAGCGCCAGCGAGGCGATGGCCATGGTCAGCACGCTCCCGGTGACCAGGGGTGCCGCGACGCCGGCCACCGCGGCGTTGAGCACGAGGGTGAAGAAGGTGAACATCGAGACCGCCGAACCCCGCGCGGCCGGGAACATGTCGAGCAGGATCAGCTGCTGCGAGGGGTACGCCGTCCCGGTGCCCACCGCGATCAGCGCGGGCCCGACGACCGCCCAGGGCAGCTCGGCCGCGGTCGCGGGGACCGCGGCCAGCGCCACGTTGACCGCCGCGCCGACGACGGCGAACGCCATCCCCACGGTGATCAGCACGCCGCGGCGCACCCGCCCGGCGGCGCGACCGCTCACCCAGGCACCGGCGGTGAGGCCGACGATCATCGGCACGAAGAAGACCCAGAAGTCGAGCTCGCCGAGCCCGAGCAGGTCGACGATGAAGATCGGGGCGGCCCCGATGTAGAGGAACTGCCCGGCGAAGCCGAGCGCCGCACCCCAGGCCACCAGGTGGAAGCGCCCGTGGCGTCCCACCGCCGTCATGCTGGCGACCAGCGACCGGGCCGAGAACGGGATCCGCCGCTCGACGGGGTGGGTCTCGGGCAGCAGCACCACGACGACGACGGCCAGCAGCAGGCCGAGCACGGCCAGGAACCAGAAGATCAGCGGCCACGGGCCGACCTGGAGCAGGAGACCGCCGACGATCGGTGCCACCGCGGGCGCGATCCCGAAGATCATCATCACCCTGCTCATCAGCCGCTGCGCCTGGTCGCCGTCGTACAGGTCGCGGATGACGGTGCGGCTGACGATCACGCCGCCGCCGGCGCTGAGGCCCTGCAGGACCCGGCACACCAGCAACAGCTCGAACGTCGGCGCGAGCGCGCAGCCGACCGAGGCCACGGCGAACAGGCAGACGCCGGCCACCATCACCGGTCGCCGCCCGACGGCGTCGGAGATGGGCCCGTGGAAGGGACTCATCAGGCCGAACGCCAGCAGGTAGGCACTCACGACGAGCTGCATCTGGTCGCCGTCGACGGCGAGCTCGCGGCTCATGTCCTCGAACGCCGGGAACGGGGTGTCGATGGTGAACGGCCCGATCGACGACAGCAGCGCCAGCACCACCGGGAGCAGCAGGAGCGCACGCTTGTCGGCCACCGCTCCCCTCACCGCGCCATCGTGCCAGTGCGGGCTCAGCCGATCGGCAGCACGCGCTCGCGTCCCTCGAAGACGAGGGCGACCGCCAGCCGGGCACCGCGCGGGACCACGACGGCGTGGGCCAGCCCGCCCGAGCTGATGGGCACCGAGGCCGACTCCCCCTCCCGGAGCGGGATCCGCCGACCGTCGGCCAGCAGCGACAGCGACCAGGGCCCGCGCCGGCCGGTGACCTGGAAGAGCGCGCCCCCCTCGGCCAGCCAGGCGATGGTGCGCACCTCGCGGTCGTCGGGCACCGCAGGCGGCCCGTCGTCGCTGAAGTCGTCGTGCAGGTGCCGGCCCGGGCCGCTCACCGCCACCGTCACCCGCCCCGCCGGCGTCGGCAGCCGCACCACGCCCCCGTCGTCACCCGCCAGCTCCTCGACCGCCGTCCCGGTGACCATGGCGCCCGCCGCGAGGTCGACCTCGACCTCGCCGACAGCGACGTCGGCCAGGCCGCGGCGGTCGCGTGGGCCGTCGTCGGTGCGGCCGGCGCGGTCGGTGCAGGCGGCGGGCGCGACGCCGACCAGCGCGGCCAGGACGGCTGCGACCAGGGCCCGGCGGAACCCGCTCACAGCTCCCACGCCCCGGCCGGGGCGTAGAGCCGCACGTGCTGGGCCTGGAGACGGGGCCAGTCGGTGCCGCCCTCGAGGGCCGGTGACGAGCCGAGCGTCAGCCACTGGGTCCGGTCGGCGGTCTCGGCGCTGGAGTTCATCTCCCGCACGGGGGCGGTGCACGCGTTGAGGTGGTCGATGGCGACGCTGACCAGGCCGATGGCCGGGCCGATCTCCAGCGTCGCGATGTTGCCGGCGTCGAAGGCGGAGGCGAGCTCCTCGACGAGCCGGGCGTGCAGGGCCACCAGCGCCTCCATGATCGCGCTCCACGTCAGCTTGATGGCCTCGGCCGCCTCGCTGAGGAGCACCGCCGCGGCCCGGAGCCGGATCGAGAAGTCCGTCATCGCCATCAGCTGCTCCTCGGCCACGAGGGCGAAGGCGCGCTGGCCCCGGCCGTCCCAGTGGAGGTCGAGCTGGCCGCCCTCGCGGCGGCCGAGGTGGGTCGCCCCGTCGAGCGTCTGCTTCGCCGCCAGGTAGGCCTCGGCGAGGTCGACCAACCCGGCGGGGTCGCCGAGCAGCGTGCTGGTGACGCGCTCGAGCTCGGTGGCCAGCTCGGAGAGCTTGCCCGTGAGCGCGGCGACCGCGTCGGCGAGCTTGTCGCGGAGCCCGTCCTTGACCTGGTCGGACTGGAACGCGATCAACCCGCCGAGGGGCAGGCTGACCACGCCGCCGAGCACCGCCAACCGGGAGTCGTCGAGGTCCTCGATCTCGCGGGACGCCGCGGCGGCCGCGTTCTCCAGCGCGGTGGCCAGCGCGGCCGTGGCCTCGTGGACCTGGTCGAGCCACTCGTCCGGCGTCGTGAACAGCAGCAGCCCCGCCTGGCCGCCCAGCGCGCCGGCCAGCTCGGGCGGGAGGTCGACGTCGCTCACAGCCGGCTCCGCAGCCGGTCGGTGGCCTCGGCAGCACCCTCGTCGGTGCGCACCCAGTCGTCGGCGGTGCGCCGCAACCGGTCACCCATCTCGGCCGCGGTGGCCGAGCCGACCATCAGCTGGTCGACGGCGTGCTGCACGAACGCGTCGTGGCAGCTCCAGACCGCACTCATCGCCAGTCCGCACAGCGACCCCTTGCCGAGCCCGACGCCGGCCTGGCTCGCGGCGGCGTAGAGGTCGTCGGAGACGGTCCACTGCCAGGTGTGGGCGGTCTCGTAGAGCTGGGTCGTGTCGGCCCACATGGTGCGGGTGGGCTCGGGGGTGGTGGCGCCGTAGGTCTCCGGCTTGGCGTTCACGGGGTCCTCCTCGTGGTCGGGTCACCACGGGATGCCTCCGCCCGTCGAGGACAAACGACCCCCGCCCGCGCCTGTGGACGACCCCCCGGACGCACGACAGCGGCCCGGTGCCGAAGCACCGGGCCGCCGTGGAGAGGTGAGCGGTCGGCTCAGTGGCCGTGACCGTGGCCGTGACCGCCGGCGGCGGCCTCGTCCTCCTCCTCGGGCTTCTCCACGATCAGCGTCTCGGTCGTCAGCAGCATGGCCGCGATCGAGGTGGCGTTGACCAGCGCGGATCGGGTGACCTTGACCGGGTCGAGGACGCCCTGGGCGACCAGGTCGCCGTACTCGCCGGTGGCGGCGTTGTAGCCGTTGCCGACGCCGAGCTCGCGGACCTTGGTGGTCACGACGTAGCCGTTGACGCCGCCGTTCTCGGCGATCCAGCGCAGCGGCTCGTCGGCGGCCTTGCGGACCACGCGGACGCCGACGGCCTCGTCGCCGGTGAGGCCGAGGTCGTCGTCGAGCACGGAGACGGCGTGGATCAGCGCGGAGCCACCGCCGGGGACGATGCCCTCCTCGATGGCCGCACGCGTCGCGGACACGGCGTCCTCGATGCGGTGCTTCTTCTCCTTCAGCTCCACCTCGGTGGCGGCGCCGACCTTGATCACGCAGACACCGCCGGCGAGCTTGGCGAGGCGCTCCTGGAGCTTCTCGCGGTCCCAGTCGGAGTCGGTGGAGTCGATCTCGGCCTTGATCTGGCTGACCCGGGCCTCGACCTCGGCGCTGTCGCCGGCGCCGTCGACGATGGTGGTCTCGTCCTTGGTGACCACCACGCGACGGGCGGTGCCGAGCACGTCGAGACCGACCTGGTCGAGCTTGAGGCCGACCTCGGGGGCGATGACCTGCGCGCCGGTGAGGGTCGCGATGTCCTGCATCATCGCCTTGCGGCGGTCGCCGAAGGCCGGGGCCTTGACGGCGACGGCGTTGAAGGTGCCGCGGATCTTGTTGACGACCAGGGTCGACAGCGCCTCGCCGTCGACGTCCTCGGCGAGGATGAACAGCGGCTTGCCGGCCTGGATGACCTTCTCCAGCAGCGGCAGGATGTCGGCCACGGCCGAGATCTTGCCCTGGTGCAGCAGGATGTAGGGGTCGTCGAGGACGGCCTCCATGCGCTCCGGGTCGCTGACGAAGTACTGGCTGATGTAGCCCTTGTCGAACTGCATGCCCTCGGTGAACTCGAGCTCGGTGCCCATGGTGTTGGACTCCTCGACCGTGATCACGCCGTCCTTGCCGACCTTGTCGAAGGCGTCGGCGAGCAGGTCGCCGATGTGGCTGTCGCGGCTGGAGATGGTGGCGACCGAGGCCATGTCCTCGCGGGTCTCGACCTCGCGGGCGGCCTCGAGCAGGGCGTCGCTGACGGCCTGGGCGGCGGCGTCCATGCCGCGCTTGAGGCCCATCGGGTTGACGCCGGCCGCGACGGCGCGGATGCCCTCGTGGACCATCGCCTGGGCGAGCACGGTGGCGGTGGTGGTGCCGTCACCGGCGACGTCGTTGGTCTTGGTGGCCACCTCCTTGGTCAGCTGGGCACCGAGGTTCTCGAAGGGGTCGTCGAGCTCGATCTCGCGAGCGACGGTCACGCCGTCGTTGGTGATGGTCGGCGCGCCCCACTTCTTGTCGAGGACGACGTAGCGGCCCTTGGGACCGAGCGTGACCTTGACGGCGTTGGCGAGGGCGTCGACACCGCGCTCGAGTGCGCGGCGGGCGTTCTCGTCGAACTCCAGGATCTTGGGCATCTGGTATCTAGCTCCTAGGACAGGTGGGTGGAACGAGTTCGGGTCGCCCGCCCCCGGGTGAGCCGGGGCTCACGCGGGGGCGGACGACCCGGCAGATCAGGAGACGACGGCGAGGACGTCGCGGGCGGAGAGGATGAGGTACTCCTCGCCGGCGTACTTGACCTCGGTGCCGCCGTACTTGCTGTAGATGACCTTGTCGCCGACCTTGACGTCGAGCGGGACGCGGTTGCCGTTGTCGTCGACGCGGCCCGGGCCCAGCGCGAGGACCTCGCCCTCCTGGGGCTTCTCCTTCGCGGTGTCCGGGATGACCAGACCGGAGGCGGTGGTCTGCTCGGCCTCCAGGGCCTTGACGACGATGCGGTCCTCGAGAGGCTTGATGTTGACCGACACTTCGGATCAACCTCCACTTTCGTTGGTGGCTCGTGCTGACGTTTGGGGATCGCGGGTACGCCGTCGCGGGGGTCGTACGTCGCGAGGTGCTGGCACCCTCACCTCGAGAGTGCCAGCCTCGAAACTAGCACTCCCGGTCGGCGAGTGCCAGGAGGGGTCCGGGGCTGCGAGGATCCCGGGATGGACCTCGACGCGTTCCGCTGGCTGCTGACCGACGCGGGCCAGGGTCTGCTCGCCCGGGCCGCCGCGGTCGAGGGCGACGCGCTGCACGTCCAGGACGTGCTGCGCCGCACCGCCTCCCCCGAGCACGTCGCCGCGGCCCTGACCCAGGTGGAGCTGCGACAGCGGGCGGCCGCCAAGCTCGGACCCAGCGCGGCCCGGATGTACTTCACCCCCGACGGGCTCGAGCAGGCCACCCGGCTCGCGGTCGCCCGCCACCGCGTCGGGCGGCTGACGGCGTTCGACACCCGGACCCACGTCGACCTGGGCTGCGGGATCGGCGGCGACCTGGTCGCCGTGGCCGAGGCCGGCATCACCTGCGTCGGGTTCGACCTCGACCCGGTGCGGGTCGCGATCGCCGAGGCCAACCTGGCCGCCCTCGGGCTCGCGGGTGCGGTCAGCGTCGCCGACGCGACCCGGGTCGACACCACGCCGTTCGACGTCGCCTACGCCGACCCGGCGCGGCGCACGGGCGCGGGCCGCACGTTCCACGTCGACGACTGGACGCCGCCCTGGGCGTTCGTCGAGACGCTGCTGGCGCGCGACGCCTGCGTCAAGGTCGCCCCGGGCATCCCGCACTCGCTCGTGCCCGACGGTGTCGAGGCCGAGTGGGTCAGTGACCACGGCGACGTCAAGGAGGCCGCGCTGTGGTCGGGCCGGCTGGCCACCACGGCCCGGCGCGCGACGGTCATCGGCGACGGCGGGCTGGCGACGCTGACCGACGAGGACGACCCCGGCGCCGCGGCCGTCGGCGTCCGCGAGGTGGGTGCCTACCTCTACGAGCCGGACGGCGCCGTGATCCGGGCCGGGCTGGTCACCGCCGTCGCCGCGGGCGTCGACGGCGGCCTCGTCGACGAGCACATCGCCTACGTCACCTCCGACGCGTCGTTCTCCACGCCGTTCGCCCGCGGCTACCAGGTCGTCGAGGAGCTGCCCTACCGCGAGAAGCAGCTCAAGGCCGCGCTGCGCGAGCGGGGCGTCGGCCGGCTGACGATCAAGAAGCGCGGCGTCGACGTCGTCCCCGAGCAGCTGCGCAAGCGCCTCGCGCTCGCCGGCGACGCCGAGGCCACGATCGTGCTGACCCGCGTCGACGGCCGCGGCACCTGCCTGCTGGTCGAGCCCTTCTGAGACGTCACGCCCCGTGCCCCACGTCCGGACGGGTCAGTCGCTCGGCACCTGCTCGAGCAGGTCGTCCACCACGGTCTGCACCTGCTCGAGCGCATCCTCGCGGGTGGTCGCCGCGGTGGGGACCTGGTAGGTCAGCGAGGCGTCGATCAGCGCGTCGCCCCGGCGGACCCGGGCCCGGAGCAGCACCTGCACGAGCTCGCGGTCGCCCGCGGGGCCGGCGCCGGTCACCGTCCGGGCCGAGGCACCCGCGACCGCATCGTCCCAGCGGCCGGCGGGCGGACGCGTGGTCAGCGCGATCGGGTCGGGGGCTCCCACGATGTCGACGAGCTCGACCGGTGTCTGTCGCGCTGAGTCCCACCGGCGGTCGAGGTCGTCCAGCTCGTCGAACCGCTCGACGGCGAGCGCGAGCTCGGCCTGCCTCAGCTGCCCGGCGGGGTCGCGCCACCCGAACGAGCACGACAGCAGACGACCGCCGCCGGTGGTCCGGACCACCTCGGCCGGCGTCGACGACGACTCGAGCCGGGCGTCCAGGTCGGGGCCGGTCCCGCCCAGACCCATCCGGTCGCACTCCCCCGGCTCGAAGGGCGCCGCACCGACGCCGGGCGCGCTGGCGGTCGGCGACGGCTCCGGCTCGGCGGAGCAGCCGCTCCCGGCAGCGAGGATCACGCCGACGACGACGAGAACCCGGCCGTGGTCGCGACGTGTCCTCGTGCGGAGCGTCCGATGCTCTCGTGGTGCCAGCCACCGTCGGTCGTTCTTCCCCATGGGGACCGGTCCTCTCGGTCGATCGGCGAGGTGGACCTACCCGCAGCGACCACCGACAAACGGGAGGCGGACCGTGGACGGACGTCTACGCCCCGCCGTCGAGCCCCTCCCGCTCGGCCGCGATGGTCGTGTCGTCGCCGTGGCCGGTGTGCACGACCGTGTCGTCGGGCAGCGCGAAGAGCTTGGCCCGGATCGAGGCCTCGATCGTGGGTCGGTCGCTGAAGCTGCGTCCGGTGGCGCCCGGGCCGCCGTTGAAGAGCGTGTCGCCGGTGAACACGGCGCCGAGGTCGTGCACGTAGAGGCAGACCGCGCCGGGCGCGTGGCCCGGCGTGTGGAGCACCTTGACCGAGGCCCCGGCGATCTTGAGGCTCTGCTCGTCGGAGAGGTCGACGTCCCAGAGGTGGTCGGGGTGGGTGAGCTCCCAGACCGGCTTGTCGTCGGGGTGCAGCAGGATCGGTGCGGTCACCTTCTCGCGCAGCGCGGGCGCGACCCGACTGTGGTCGTCGTGGGCGTGCGTGAGGACGATCGCCTTCACCTGTCGGCCCGCGACGACGTCGAGGATGGCGTCGACGTCGTGGGGTGCGTCGATGACGAGGCACTCGTCGTCGTCACCGATGACCCAGATGTTGTTGTCGACGTCGTGCGTCTCGCCGTCGAGGCTGAACGTGCCCGAGACCACCGCGTGGTCGATCCGCAGCGTGCCCATCAGAGGATCACGACCGAGCGCAGGACGCCGCCGTCGTGCATCTTGTCGAAGGCGGCCTCGATGTCGTTGATCCCGATCTCCTCGGTGACGAACGCGTCGAGGTCGAGGCGGCCCTGCAGGTAGAGGTCGACGAGCACCGGGAAGTCGCGCGACGGCAGGCAGTCGCCGTACCAGCTCGACTTGAGGGCACCGCCGCGGCCGAACACGTCGATCAGCGGTATGTCGGGGAGCGTCATCTCGGGCGTGGGCACGCCCACCAGGACGACGGTGCCCGCCAGGTCGCGGGCGTAGAACGCCTGCTTCCACGTCTCGGGGCGGCCGACGGCCTCCACGACGACGTCGGCACCCTCGGCCCCGGCGTAGGTCTCGGCGCAGATGCGCTTGATCTCCTCGACGGGGTCGACCTGGGAGGAGTCGATCGTGTGGGTGGCACCGAGCCTGGTGGCGGCCTCGAGCTTCTTGGGGTCGATGTCGACGGCGATGATCGGGCTCGCCCCGGCCAGCGCGGCACCCGCGACCGCGGCCACGCCGACACCGCCGCAGCCGATCACCGCGATGCTGCGGCCCCGGGTGATCGCCCCGGTGTTGATCGCCGCGCCGATGCCGGCCATCACGCCGCAGCCGAGCAGCCCGGCCGCCGCCGGCCGGGCCGCCGGGTCGACCTTGGTGCACTGGCCCGCCGCGACCAGCGTCTTCTCGGCGAAGGCGCCGATGCCGAGCGCGGGGCTCAGCTCGGTGCCGGCGTCCGGCCCGTCGGCGAGCGTCATCTTCTGGGTGGCGTTGTGGGTGTTGAAGCAGTACTGCAGCTCACCGCGCTGGCACGCCCGGCACTCGCCGCACACCGCACGCCAGTTGAGGACCACGAAGTCCCCCGGCGCCACGCCGGTCACGTCGGGCCCGACGGCCTCCACCACCCCCGCGGCCTCGTGGCCCAGCAGGAAGGGGAACTCGTCGTTGATCCCGCCCTCGCGGTAGTGCAGGTCGGTGTGGCACACCCCGCACGCCTGCACCTGCACCACGGCCTCGCCCGGTCCGGGGTCGGGGACGTTGATGGTGACGAGCTCGACGGGGGCGCCCTTCGCCTTGGCGACGACGGCCTGGACCTGCTGCATGCGAACTCCTGGGGACGGCTGGGGGTGGCAGGTCCCATGCAACAGCACGGGTCAACCGGGCTGCGACGGTGGTCGAGCCGCGGGGACGAAGTCTCGGCGAGTCGACACGCCCGCACGGTCGGCACCCACCGCCCCCGAACACCTCACCGGGTCTCGACTCGGACTCGCTGGCGCTCGCCCGGCTCGACCACCGTGAGTCCCCCACCGGGTCTCGACTCGACCACCGCGGCGTCCTTGCAACCTTCTCAGCCGCAGGTGCGTCTTGGTGGCGTGACCGCAGGAGGCCCGAAATGATGCTGCTGGGTAGTCGGGACAGACCCGAGACTGACGCCATGACGAACGACGCCCGCCGGGACGCCGAGTTCACCGAGTACCTGCAGGCGCGACAGCCGAGCCTGCTGCGCACGGCGTACCTGCTGACCGGCGACCGGCACACCGCGGAGGACGTGCTGCAGACGTCGCTGGCCAAGCTCTACCTCGCGTGGGACAAGGTCCACGACCGCAACTCGGTCGACGCCTACGTGCGGCGGATCATGGTCAACGAGAACAACTCGCTGTGGCGGCGGCCGTGGAAGAAGCGCGAGCACGCCAGCGACGTGGTGCCGGAGACGGCGTACGTCGACCGCTACGACGACGGCGGGAACAGCGCCCTGTGGGAGGTCGTGCAGTCGCTGCCGCCGAAGGCCCGGGCGGTCGTCGTCCTGCGCTACTACGAGCAGTTGAGCGAGGCCGAGACGGCCGACGTCCTCGGGATCTCGGTCGGGACGGTGAAGTCGCAGTGCAGCCGCGCGGTCGCCGCCCTGCGCGAGCGCGTGCCGGCCCACCTGCACCCCGGACGACCGGAGGAGACCCGATGAACGACGACGTGTTCGACGAGAGCAACCGCAGCAGCGACCCCTGGGAGAGCGAGATGAGCAGCGAGTTCGACCGCCGCGTCCGCGACCTGCACGAGGCGCCGCTGACCATCGACCAGGTGAGGGGCAGGGCTGTGCGGATCAAGCGCAAGCGTCGGGCGGTCGTGGCGGGCGGCGTGCTCGCCGCCGCCGCTGTCATCGTCCCGGTGGCGGTCGCCGCCGCCAACGGGCTCGGCGACGGCCGAGCCGCGGAGCGCGACTTCGTGGGTCCGTCGACGACCGGCAGCGCGACCGCTACCGACTCGGCCACGCCGGCGCCGCCGACCGACCCGGGCGCGCTCGGCGTCGGCTACCTGGAGAGGCGCACGTACCACCGGGCCGACGGCACCGCGGTGCCGCTGCCGCGGGACTACCAGGTCGCCACCGCCGTCGCCGACCGCGTGCTGGCAGGCAGGAACGACGAGCAGGCGCTGGAGTACGTCGTGGACGTCATCGACCCCGACGGGGCGGTCACCGACTCGTTCAAGGTCCGGGCGCTGCCCATCTCCGACGGCGACCAGGACGTGGCGGTCTACGTCGACCCCGACGGCGACGTGGTCGCGATGTGGGACGGCGGTGAGTCGGTGCTGGCCTCGGGGCTGAGCCCGAACGCCTCCGTCGTCGCCGTCACCGGCGGTCCGACCTGCGAGCCGGGCAGCGACTGCCGGGTCTGGCTCGACGACCAGTCGGTCGACGACGGGCTGCGGGTGGTGGACGCCGACGGCTCGACGACCGTCCTGCCCGACGGGTTGCTCGGCGTGAACGACGTCAACGACGCGGGGGTCGCGGCCGTCCTCACCTCGATCCCCGCCGACCAGGAGTCGTGCGGCGGTCTCTACGACCTGGAGGCCCAGCGCCTGCTCGTCGAGAGCTGCGACTACTCCTTCCTCGACGTCTCCCCCGACGGGCGGCTGGCCGGGACGTCGCACCCCTACCTCGACGGGTTCGGCAACGCGTGGGCGGCCATCGTCGACGACCGGGGCCGCGAGCTGGCGCGCTACGAGCCCGACGGTGGCGCGGTCGTCGGCCAGACCTGGCAGGACGACGAGCACCTGCTCGTCATCGTGCACCTCTACGAGGAGCAGACGTGGCAGATCGTCCGTCTCGGCGCCGACGGCAGCCAGGAGGTGGTCGCCGGCCCGGTGCCCGGCTCGGACGCCGACGACGTCTACGGGTTCAGCCCGTGACGTCGAGCCGCATCACGACCGCCGTCGCGCCGTCGCGGTAGTAGCGGCGGCGTCGGTCGATCTCGGCGAACCCGCGGTCGGCGTAGAACGCCAGGGCGCCGTCGTTGTCCTCCCGCACCTCGAGGAGGAGGCGGTCGGCGCCGCCGGCTCGGGCGGCGGCCGTCACGGCGTCGAGCAGCGCGCCGGCCACACCGGTACGCCGGTGAGGCGGCGTGACCGCGATGCGCTGCAGCTCGGCGATGTCGGCGACCACGCTGGCGACGGCATAGCCGACGACGGCACCACCCGACTCGGCGGCGAACCAGGAGATGGTCGGCAGCCCACCGCTGACCCCGGAGGCGACGAGCCCCGGCGGCCAGGCGTCGGGGCCCAGGTTGTCGGCCTCGAGGTCGGCCAGCACGTCGGCGTCGGCGGGGGTGGCGGGCCGGATCGCGAGGGTCACGAGACCGGTTTGGGGGTGCCGGGCACCTCGGCGTCGGGACGCCGCAGGTAGAGCGGCTCGGGGTCGAGCAGCTCGACCCGCTCCTCCACGACCGCGCGGCCCAGCCAGCCGGCGCTCGGGCGCACCGGCCCCACACTCCGAGGGAACGCCTCGGGGTAGAGCACCGCGCCCTCCCCCACCACCGGCGCGCCGGTGGCCACCGACGCCGGCCGGTCGACGGCCGGGCCCTCGACCCGGCTGCCGTCGGCGTCGTACGACGCCAGGTAGACCTCCTTGCGCCGCGCGTCGGTCGCGACCACGAAGGCCCCGTCGACCGCGCCCGTGTCGACGGCCTCCACGGCGAGCGCGTCGAGGCTGCAGACGCCGTAGACCGGCACGTCGAGCACGAACCCGAGGGTCCGGGCGGTGACGAGCCCGACCCGCAGGCCGGTGTAGGGACCGGGGCCCACCCCGACGGCGAGGGCGGTCACGTCGAAGCGGGTCGCCCCGGCGTCGGCGAGCACCTGCTCGACCAGGGGGGCGAGCTGCTCGCCGTGGCGCATCGTCTCGGCGGAGACCAGCTCGGCGAGCACGCCGCCCTCGTCGTCGAGCAGCGCCGCGGTGACCTGGGGGGACGCGGTGTCGAAGGCGAGCAGCACGGGCCGACGATAGTCGGGCTCAGGTGGTGGCCCACCGCGGGCCGAGCCGGACGACCTCGACGGTCCGGGCGTCGGAGTCGGGGCCGGCGTCGACGGCGCGGGTGATCCGGACCTGGACGCGGGAGTCGGCGAGGTCCTCGGCGAGGCCCTCGCCCCACTCGACCACCGTGACGGCCGCGTCGAGGGTGGTGTCGAGGTCGAGGTCGTCGAGCTCGGCCGCCCCGCCCAGGCGGTAGGCGTCGACGTGCACGAGCCCCGGGCCGTCGCCGGCCGCGACGTGCTCACGGGCGATGACGAACGTCGGCGACGTCACCGCACCCTCGACGTGCAGCCCGCTGCCGAGGCCCTGGGTGAACGTCGTCTTGCCGGCGCCGAGGTCGCCCGTGAGCACCACGAGGTCCCCGGCGCGCAGGTCGGCGGCCAGGCGGGCGCCGAGCGCTCGCATGTCGTCGGCGGTGGGCACGTGGTGGACCACCGGCACCGGCCGCACCAGCTCGACGTACGGCGAGCGCCGGTCGGTCTGCACGAAGCCGCGGTGCACCCAGAACCCGATGGTGCGCGGCAGCTCCTCGCGCGCCACGACCCGCAGCCAGGGCTTGCCCACCGCGGCCGCGGCCTCCGACGCCGCCTGGATGAGCGCCCCCGCGACGCCGTGGCCCCGGGCGGCGGTGACGACCCCGAAGCGGCGCAGGTAGAGGGCGTCGCCGACGGAGTCGAGGATCAGCGCGCCGACCGGCTCGCCGTCGACGCGGGCGACCAGGCCGCCGCCGAGCGCCAGCCGGGTCGCGATCGAGGCCTCGGTCTCTCCCAGGGCGTCGGCGGGCGGGTCGAGCGGCGGGCGGCTGCCGAACGCCTCACGCACGATCCCCAGCACCGCGGCCGCCGACTCCGGGCCGACGCGGCGCACGGAGACCGTCACCGGCGGCTCACCGGCTGGCTGCCCGGGTGGTCGCGGCGGTGATCAGCTGGTCGAGCTCTGCGTTGACCTGGTCGTGCCGCTCCAGCGGCACCATGTGCCCGGCGCCCTCGAGCTCGATCAGCCGCGAGCCGGGGATGCGCACGTGCAGCTTGCGGGAGTGACCGAGCGAGGTGAGCTTGTCGACGCTGCCGCAGATGATCGAGACCGGCACCTCGTCGAGCACCTCGACGCTGTGGAACTTGTCGAGGCCGTGGAAGCTCGGGAAGAAGTCGGCCACCACCTCGAACGGCGTTGCGGCGAGCATGTCGTCGACGAAGGAGACGTAGGAGTCCGGTACGTCGCCCCCGAACGCGAACCGGTTGGTCGCGGCGTTGGCGATGTAGCGGCCGACGCGGCGTACCTGGTCGACGGCGCCGTGGCCGTGGGCCAGGGTGGCGACGGCCCGGTGGGTGAACCGGTTGGTGAGCCGGGCCGGCAGCAGCGGCATCAGGACGCGGCTGGGGTCGAGGCCGCCGGCGGTGGTCGAGATGAGTGCGACGCCGATGATCTTGGTGCCGAACAGCTCGGGGTAGGCCTCGGCGAGCGCGACGACCGTCATCCCGCCCATCGAGTGGCCGACGAGCACCACCGGTCCGTCGGGCACGGTGTGCTCGATGACCGAGCGCAGGTCGTGGCCGAGCTGGTCGATGGTGGCGTGGGTGCGGTCGGAGCGTCCCGACCGCCCGTGGGAGCGCTGGTCGTAGTAGACCGCGCGCACCAGGCCGCGGTAGGCCGCGCGCTGGAAGTGCCAGGCGTCGAGGTGGAGGCAGTAGCCGTGGATGAAGACCACGGTCACCGGCAGGGTCCGGCCGTGCGGGCCCCCGGACGCCGGCTCGGCGCCCTCGGCGTCGGCCTCGTCGATCTCGACGTGCAGCGGCGTGCCGTCGTCGGCCACCACCGTGATCGGCGTCGACCGCAGGGAGCCGAACGGCACCGAGTCACCGGCGACCCGGCTCACCGACCGCTGCTTGCGCAGGAGTCCGACGGCGGTGCCGGCAGCGGCGATGCCGACGGCGCCACCGAGCGACCCGATCAGCCAGCGGCGCCCGCTGTGACCGGCGCTCATGCGTGCTCGTCCAGACCTAGGTAGCGACGGGACATGCGTCCTCCGATCCGGGTGACGATCTCGTAGTTGATGGTGCCGCACGCCTCGGCCCAGTCCTGGGCGGTGGCGCGGCCCTCGCCGGGCGGCCCGAACAGCACCACCTCGGTGCCCGGCGGCGGGGTGGTGCCGCCCAGGTCGACCAGCACCTGGTCCATGCACACGCGTCCGCGCACCGGCCGGCGCACACCGTCGACGGCGACCTCGAGCCGGTTGCTGCCCGTGACCGGCACGCCCTCGGCGTAGCCGGCCGGCACCAGACCGACGGTGGTGGGCGCGGGCGTGGTCCAGGTGTGGCCGTAGGAGACGGAGTCGCCGGCCCCGAGGTGCTTGACCAGCGCCAGCTCGGCCCGCACCGTCATGGCCGGTCGCAGGTCGGTGCCGTGCGCCACGGTGGGGGCCGGGTCGAGCCCGTAGGTCGCCAGGCCGACGCGGACGGCGTCGTAGCGGGCCTGCGGGCGCAGGATCGCCGCGGCGGAGTTGGCGAGGTGGCGCACCTCGGGTCGCAGGCCCACCTCGTCGGCGAGCACGAGCGCGTCGTCGTACGCCGCCTGCTGGGCGTCGTTGGCGGGGTGGTCGGGCTCGTCGGCGCAGGCGAGGTGGGACCACAGCCCGGTGACCCGCCAGTGGCCGGCCTCCTCGCCGGTCCGGGCGCGGGTCAGCACCGGCTCCCAGTCGGCGCGCGCGGCGCCGCCGCGCTGCAGGCCGGTGTCGACCTTGACCTGCACGCGGGCCGGACGGCCGACCCGGGTGACGGCCGCGGAGATCTCGTCGAGCTCGGCGACGGAGTAGGCGGTGAGGTCGACGTCGGCGCGCACCGCGTCGTCGTAGTCCTCGCCGGGGACGGTGAGCCAGGTGAGCAGCCGGCCGGTGTCGCCGGCCGCGCGGAGGCGGCGTACCTCGTCGAGGGTGGCGACCGCCAGCCACTCCGAACCGGCCTCGCGGGCGGCACGGGCGACCTGCTCCATGCCGTGGCCGTAGCCGTCGGCCTTGACGACCGTGATCATCGCGACCCCGGTCAGCTCACGGAGCAGCCGCACGTTGTGGCGGACCGCGTCGAGGTCGACGACGATCTCGGCCCGGGTCATGGGAGCGATTGTCGCAGCAGGTCGCGCACGACCTGCGGCACGGCATCGGCCACGTCACCGGCGGTGATCGGCCCGCCCGCCGAGGCGTGGGTCGCCGCCGCGCCGTGCAGCCACGAGCCGACGCTCGCGGCGTCGTAGGGGTCGAGGCCCGCGGCGGCCAGGGCGCCGATGACGCCGCCGAGGACGTCGCCGGCACCGGCGGTCGCCAGCCACGGCGTGCCGGTGGTGGTGGCCCGCACCCGGCCGTCGGGGTGCACGGTCAGGGTGTGCCGGCCCTTGAGCAGCACCACGCAGCCGTAGGTCTCCGCGGCGGCGCGGGCGTGCGCGAGGGGGCGGGCCTCGACGTCGGCGCGGTCGACGTCGAGCATCCGGGCCAGCTCGCCGGCGTGCGGGGTGAGGACGGTGTCGGGCCGGTCGCGGGGTGCGTGGACGAGCGCGTCGGCGTCGACCACGACCGGTACGCCGTCGGCGAGCGCCTCGGCGAGCGTGCCGGCCGCGCCGTCGCCGCTGCCCGACCCGACCACCCAGGCCTGCACCCGACCCGGGCCGACGACCTCGGGGTGCTGGGCGCGGACGAGGTCACCGACCGCGTCGTCGCCGACGTACCGGACCATGCCGGCGAGGCCGCAGCCAGCGCCGGCCACCGAGAGCAGGCCCGCGCCGGGGTAGGTCGCCGAGCCGGCGCGGACCCCGACGACGCCGCGGGAGTACTTCTGCGCGTCGCGCGTCGGCCGCGGCAGGACCGCGGCGACGTCGGCGGGCTGCAGCGCCTCGACGGCCGGGGGCGGCAGGTGCGGGCCGAGGCCGATGTCGACGAGGTGCACCGCGCCGGCAGCCGCGGCTGCCGGGTCGACGAGGTGGGCGACCTTGTGGGTGCCGAAGGTGATCGTGACGTCGGCGGTCACGTGGGTCCCGGCGGCGGGCAGCTCGCCGGTGTCGACCCCGACACCGCTGGGGGTGTCGACCGCGACGAGCGGCACGCCGGCGACGTGCTCGAGAGCGGCGACGGCCCCGGTGTGCAGGCCGGGGCGGCCGCCGATGCCGACCACCCCGTCGACCACGACGTCGGGACGGTGCCCGGGGGCGGTGGTCGTGGTGCGGCCGCCGGCGCTGCGCAGCGCCGCCAGGCCCTCCTCGTGCACGCGGTCGGACAGCAGCCACGCCGACACCGCGACGCCGCGGCGGGCGAGCACGGCGCCGGCGTGCAGGGCGTCACCGCCGTTGTCACCCGGGCCGACGAGCAGCAGCACCCGTCGTCCGTAGGTGCCGGGGGCGAGCAGGCCGAGCACCGCGTGCGCCAGGCCGTGCGCCGCCCGCTGCATCAGCGCGCCGGGGGGCAGCGTCGCCATCAGCGCCGCCTCGGCTGCCCGGACCTGGTCCGCGGTGTGCGCCTGCCTCACGCTTCCACGCTAGTGGGGAGCGTGAGGCAGGACGCGCGTCCGCCGTCAGCGACGGACGGTCACCGTGCGGCTGGTGCTGCTGCGCCCGAACCCGGCCGCGGGCGTGTAGGCGACCTTCAGGCGGTAGGTCCCCACGCGGCGCGGCGGCAGCGACACCGTGGCGCGACCGGCCGACAGGCGCAGCGGCCGGGTGCGCACCGTCCGGCCGGCGTAGGTCACCGAGACCGTGCCGGACGGCGTCACGCCGGGCGCGGTGACGCGGACGACCAGGGTCGGGCGGGTGCCCGCCCGCGGCCGGGCCGGCGAGACCGTCGCGCTGGTGCGGGTCAGCGCCGCGCGGACCGTGCGCCCGGCCGAGGTGGCCGTGCCCGGCGCGTGGTCGTCGAGCGTCGCGGTCACCCGGACGCCGAGCACGGCACCGAGGTCGGCGACCCCCACGTCGTACGTCGCGCCGGTGGCGCCCGCGACCGGCGTGCCGTCGCGCAGCCACTGGCGGGTGAGGGTGGCACCCGCGGGCGTCCAGGCGCCGTCGGTGGCGGTGAGCGTCTGCCCGACCCGCGCCGTGCCGGTGACCACCGGGGCGGTGGTGGCGACGGGGGCGGCGCGCAGGCCGACCGCCATGGTGGCCGAGCCGACGTCGTCGACCGTGGCGGTGTCGAGGTCGCCCGCCACCGTGACGAGCGGGTCGGCGACGACGTCGGCCGTGCCCTCCCCCACCGCGGTGAAGGTGAGCGTCGCCAGGGTCGTGGCGCCCGAGGTGGCCGGCGACGAGCCGAGCTCGGAGCCGACGAGCGAGACGGTGCCGTCACCGGGCTCCACCACGCCGTACGGCATCGCGGCGGTGGTGGACGCGCCGTCGTACCGCAGCACCTCGGGGTCGAAGCCGAGGTCGAGGTCGTAGGCGTAGAGGTCGGCGGCTGCGTCGGTCGCCACCGTCACGGTGACCTCGTCCCCGATCTCGACCGCGGCGTCGGAGACGGTCACGGTGTAGCCGGCGGCGCGGTCGGCCACGACGCCCTCACGGGGAGCGGGCGGCGCGGGCGCCAGCGCCGGGTAGAGCGCCGGCGTGGTGCGGTGGTGGGTCGCCTGCTCGTAGGCGTAGGCGATCCCGAGGAGCTCACCCTCGCTGTAGTTGCGCCCGACGAGCTCGAGGTTGACCCCGGCGCCGGGGATGGCCTCGCTGGCGTTGGCCTGCCCCATCGGCACGGTGACGGCCGGCATGCCGGTGTTGGGGCTCAGCCGCATGTTGGTGCCGATCGTCCCGTAGCCGTTGGTCGACGGGTAGATCATCGCGTCCCAGTCGTTGCCGTCGAGCAGGCCCGTCAGGGCGGTCTCGCCCGCGGCGATGGCGGCCGTGTGGCTGGCCATCCAGGACTGGTACTGCTCCGGGGTGACCGCGTTGCGGGAGGTGTAGGTCCCCGCGCGGCCCGGCACGAGTCGTCCCGAGGCGACGATCGAGGCCAGGTCGCGGGTCGCCACCGTCGGGTCGAGGTGGTCCTCGATGTAGAGGTCGAGGTCGTGCTTGAACTCGTTGGTGCTCCCGCTGGGCTCGGCCAGGGTGGCGTTGAGCGCGGTCGTGGTGATCGGCTCGACGACCGCGCCCCGGGCCTGCAGGTCCGCGACGGCCTGGGCGAAGAGCCGCTGCGTGGCGGCGTTGTTGGTGGGCACCATGGTCGTCAGGTAGCCGAAGCGCTTGCCCTCGAGGGCGTCCGGGTCGAGGTACTCGGTGTACGACGCCGGCACCTTGCCCTGCTGCTCGGCGGTGACGGGGTCGGCGGGGTCGACGCCCACGACGGCGTCGAGGGCGACCGCTGCGTCGGTGACCGAGCGCGTCATCGGACCGCCGGTGTCCTGGCTCAGCGCGAGCGGCACGATCCCGTCGCGGCTGGCCAGCCCGACGGTCGGGCGCACCCCCACGAGCTGGTTGTACGACGACGGCACCCGGATCGACCCGCCCGTGTCGGAGCCGAACCCGATGGCGCCGAGGTTGGCCGAGATCGACGCGCCCGTGCCGCCGCTCGAGCCGCCCGCGGTCCGGCCGGGGGCGTAGGGGCTGGCGACCAGCTTGCTGCTGCCGGCCGGCACGCCGGAGGTGAACTCGGAGGCGAAGCCGAGCGCCCACTCGTCGAGGCTCGCCTTGGCCAGGACGACCGCACCGGCGTCGCGCAGCCCGGCGACCATGGCCGCGTCGTCCTCGGTCTGGTTGCGCTCCCAGCTGCCGTGCCCGGCGCTGGTGGGCATGTCCTCGGTGTCGTAGTTGTCCTTGACGACCACCGGGATGCCGTCGAGCATGCTGCGCGGCCCGCCGTTCGCCGCCCGCAGGGCGTCGCTGCGCGCCGCGGCCGCCAGCGCCGTCGCGTCGCCCGTGGTGATGATCGAGTTGAGCGGACGGGCGCGGTCGCCGCCGCTGAGGGCGTCGTACGCCGCGATCCGGTCGAGGTAGGCCTGGGTGAGCTGCACGGAGGTGAGCACCCCGGCGTTCATCGCCTTCTGCATGTCGACGGCCGAGGCCTCGACCAGCTCGAACGGCCCGTCGTCGTACAGCACCCGCTGGGCGAGGTCGGCCACGTCGGTCATCGTGAGGACGCCGTCGCCGTCCTGGTCAGCGGCGGCGACCGCCGCCCACCCGGGGTCGGCCGCGACCGTACCGAGGGCGTCGACCGCGAGGTCGAGGTCGGCCTCGGTCACCTGGTCGTCGCCGGTGAGGTCGCTCTCGACGAAGTACGGCGCCAGCATCGCCCCGCCCGACCCCGCCGCCCGACCCGCGTCGTCGGCCGGTGCCGGCACCGTCGTCGTCACCACCGTCACCCCCGCCAGCGCGACCGTCCCCGCCACTGCCGCCGCCAGCTGCCTGCGCGTGCCCTGCCTGCGTGTGCTCACGCACGTCCCTTCGTCGTTCGTCCCTGTGGCCCGAGACCGCGAACGTAGGGACGCGATGTTTCCGGGACGGGTCGGACGGGTGCGTGCGGGGTAACGGCGTCGGGCGTGGGGTGACGATCGCGCGCCGGTGCAGGACTCCCCGGTGCACCGGGGAATCCTGCGCCTCGGGGGTGTTGCAACGCCCCCGAACCGCCAGGACGAGCCGCGAACCCCTCCGCCCTCAGGACTCCAGCACCACGACGGCGGAGGCGATGCCGGCGTCGTGGGACAGCGAGACGTGCACGTGGACGACGCCGAGCTCGTCGGCGCGGGCGCGGACGGTGTCGCGCAGCTCGAGGCGGGGGCGGCCGCTCTCCTCGGAGAACACCTCGGCGTCGTGCCAGCTCAGCCCGCCCGGCGCGCCGAGGGCCTTGGCCAGCGCCTCCTTGGCGGCGAACCGCGCCGCCAGCGACGCCAGCGGCCGGGTCGCCTCGGCCGGGGTGAACAGGCGCTCGCGCAGGCCCGGCGTCCGCTCCATCGACGCCGCGAACCGGTCGAGGTCGCACACGTCGATCCCGACCCCGATCACCGCCATCGGACGGTCACCGGACCCCGACGCGGGACAGTCCCGGACGACATGGCCCCTGAGACGTGTCTTGTGGGGCCAGGACGTCCGGGACCATCCCGGCGACCCGCGCAGCGACCTCGACCACTACTCGACCGTGACGGACTTGGCGAGGTTGCGGGGCTGGTCGACGTCGTGGCCGAGCGCGGTGGCCAGCTCGCAGGCGAACAGCTGCAGGGGCACGGTGGCGACGAGGGGCTGGAGCAGCACCGGCACGCGGGGCAGGCGGATCAGCACATCGGCGTACGGCTCGATGCGGGTGTCGCCCTCCTCGGCCAGGCAGATGGTGCGGGCGCCGCGGGCGCGGACCTCCTGGATGCCGCTGAGCATCTTCTCGTGCAGCTGGTCGCGTCCGCGGGGAGGGACGACGCACAGCACCGGCAGCCCCTCCTCGACCAGGGCGATGGGGCCGTGCTTGAGCTCGCCGGCCGCGAAGCCCTCGGCGTGCAGGTAGGCGATCTCCTTGAGCTTCAGCGCCCCCTCGAGGGCCACCGGGTATCCGGCGTGCCGGCCGAGGAAGAGCACCGAGCGGGTGCCGACGTGCTCGTGCGCGAGGTCGTAGACCTGCTGGGCGCCGTCGAGGACGGTCTGGATGTGGCCGGGGATGGCGTCGAGCTGGGCCATGATCTCGTCGATCTCGTCGCCGTAGCGGGTGCCCTTGACCTGCGCGACGTACAGCGCGAGCAGGTAGCAGGCGACGAGCTGGGTCAGGAAGCCCTTGGTGGAGGCCACCCCGATCTCGGGGCCGGCGTGGGTGTAGATCACCGCGTCGGACTCGCGCGGGATCGTGGAGCCGTTGGTGTTGCAGATCGCCAGCACCCGCGAGCGCTGGGTGCGGGCGTGCCGGATGGCCTGCAGCGTGTCGGCGGTCTCGCCGGACTGGCTGATCGCGACGACGAGCGTGGAGTTGTCGAGGATCGGGTCGCGGTAGCGGAACTCCGAGGACAGCTCGACCTCGACGGGGATCCGCGTCCAGTGCTCGATGGCGTACTTGGCCACCATGCCGGCGTAGAACGACGTGCCGGCGGCGATGATGATGATCTTGTCGATGTCGCGGATCTCCTCGTCGGAGAGCCGCATCTCGTCGAGCTGGAGCAGCCCCGACTGCGAGTGCCGGCCGAGCAGCGAGTCGGCCACGGCCTTGGGCTGCTCGAAGATCTCCTTGCGCATGAACCAGTCGTGGCCGTCCTTCTCGGCCGCCGAGAGGTCCCAGTCGACGTGGTAGGCGCGGCCCTCGGCGGGGTTGCCACCGAAGTCGGTCACCTCGACGGCGTCGCGGGTGATGGTCACGACGGTGTCCTGGCCGAGCTCGATCGCCTCGCGGGTGTGCTCGATGAACGCCGCCACGTCGGAGCCGAGGAAGTTCTCGCCGTCGCCCACGCCGACGACCAGCGGGCTGTTGCGCCGCGCGGCGACGACCCGGTCGGGGTCGTGGCAGTCGATCGCCACCAGCGTGAAGGCACCCTCGAGCACCTGGCACACCCGCTGCATGGCGGTGGTCAGGTCGACGCCGGAGGCGACCTGCAGCTCGACGAGGTGGGCGACCACCTCGGTGTCGGTCTCGGAGACCAGCACGTGGTCGTCGTCCTCGAGACGGGCCCGCAGGTCGGCGAAGTTCTCGATGATCCCGTTGTGCACCAGCGCGACCCGGCGCCCGTGGCCGAGGTGGGGGTGGGCGTTGACGTCGTTGGGCGCGCCGTGGGTGGCCCACCGCGTGTGGCCGATGCCGGTGTGCGACGCCGGCAGCGGCGTCTCGGTGAGGGCCTTCTCGAGGTTGGCGAGCTTGCCTGCCTTCTTGGCCTCCGCCACCCGGCCGTCGAGCACCAGGGCGACCCCGGCGGAGTCGTAGCCGCGGTACTCCAGGCGCCGCAGTCCCTCGACGACGACGTCCTGGGCCTGCCTCGGACCCACGTAGCCGACGATCCCGCACATAGCCGCCAACTCTACGGGCCGCGGACCCGTCGGAGGCACCGGCACGCAGGCTGCAAGAATCCGGACATGTCATCGGGCTCGAGCTCAGCGACGGGTCCCCGCCTCGACGAGGCCGGCCGCGAGTCCTCGCCGTACATCGAGCTCGACCGCGAGGCCTGGGCGGCGCTCGCCCACGAGACCACCAACCCGCTGCGCGCCGACGAGATCCGGACCCTGCGCGGGCTCGGCGACGCCCTCGACCTCGAGGAGGTCCAGGAGGTCTACCTGCCGTTGTCGCGGCTGCTGAGCCTGTACGTCGAGTCGGCCGGCCGGCTGCACCGCGAGCAGGAGCAGTTCCTGCACCAGCCCACCCCGCCGCGCACGCCGTTCGTCATCGGCCTGGCCGGCTCGGTGGCGGTCGGCAAGTCGACCACCGCCCGGGTGCTGCAGCAGATGCTCGCCCACTGGCCCGAGCACCCCAACGTCGCGCTGATCACCACCGACGGCTTCCTCTACCCCAACGCCGAGCTCGAGCGCCGCGGCCTGCTGCAGCGCAAGGGGTTCCCGGAGTCCTACGACCGCCGCGCGCTGCTCCGCTTCGTCGTCGACATCAAGTCCGGCAAGGACGAGGTCGAGGCGCCGACGTACTCCCACCTGGTCTACGACGTCGTGCCCGACGAGAAGGTCGTGATCAAGCGCCCCGACATCGTGATCGTCGAGGGCCTCAACGTCCTCCAGCCGGCACGGGTGCGCGACGACGGCCGCACCGGCCTGACGCTGAGCGACTTCTTCGACTTCTCCGTCTACGTCGACGCCGGGCGCGACAAGATCCGCGAGTGGTACATCTCGCGGTTCCTGCGGCTGCGGGAGACGGCCTTCCGCGACCCCGACTCCTACTTCGCCAAGTACGGCGCCCTGAGCGCCGAGGAGGCCGTCGCCGAGGCCACCCGCATCTGGGACACCATCAACGGTCCCAACCTGGTGCAGAACATCCTGCCGACGCGCTCACGGGCGACGCTGGTGATGCGCAAGGACGCCGACCACTCGGTGCGGTACGTGCGGCTGCGCAAGCTCTGAGGGCTGGCCGACACTCACCCGACAGGAGCGGTCTCCCCGCTGGTGAACGCGAACCTGGGTGACCGTCCGGCCCGTTGGACGGGCGCGACCACCGTGCGCACGCTCAGGCGATGCCCTCGATCCGCCTCCTGGACGCGGTAGGAGGATCCGGTGGCGCCGACGACCGGCCGGCCGTCGCGCAGCCACTCGTGCCGCACCTCGACGTCGCACGGGCTCCACCGGCCGCGGGTGACGACGAGCTCCTCTCCCACGACCGCCGACCCCGAGATCACGGGGGCGGTCTCCGGGCGGGGCCGGTTCGAACGGGCTGCCAGGCGGACCGTCCCGGCGTCCACGAGGCCGTCGGAGGCGATCACCAGGGCTCGTCCGTCCTCAGGGCGGCAGCCACCGTCGACCTGGAGCACCGGGTCGAGCGTGCTGTCGTCCCGGACGTCGTAGCGCAGCCGGTAGGAGCCCGGCGCCAGGCCGTCCGCCCGCCAGAACCCGCGACCGGTCGTGGTGGTCTCGACCACCGTCTCCATCTGACCGTCGCGGACCGTCAGCACCTGGACGGTGGCGCCGTCCCAGGCAGTGCCGTCGGGGCGCTGCAGCCGACCGTGCAGCACCGGGCCCGGCGCCGCCGAACCATGGAACTCGGCCCAGGGGACGTCGCGGGTGGGCTCTAGAAATGCTGCGTCGGCCAGACCGAGGACCCAGGTGGTGTTGAAGTACCGGCCCACGCCGCCCCACTCGTGGGGCCCGAGGTAGAAGTCCTCGTACCTCCCGGTCGGGTCGTGGACACCCAGCGTGTACCGGCTCCCGCTGTGGAGCGGACCGACGACGAAGGTCGTCTGGTCGTCGGCGCCTGGGACGACCCGGGTCAGCGCCGCGACCGTCCCGTCGGGCCGCACGGCGCGGACGACCGTGCCGACCTGGGAGGGACCGATCCGTCCCGCCCACGACAGGCCGGGCATGGTCACGTCCCGCCGGGCTGGGCGCGACGGAGTGACGTCAGAGGTCGCCGTCAGAGGGAACCGGAGCGGCCCGGAGAACCGCAGCCGGTAGCGCCCGGGCGGCAGGGCCGGGGTGGCATAGACCGGTCCGGTGTCCGTGGAGTGGGCGCCGACGACGGTGACCGGCCGCCAGGAGCGTCCGACCCGGCGATCGATCGCGACCCTCGTCGAGGGACCCGGGCGCCTGATCCGGCCGCTCACGACGCCCCGTGGGTCGACGACCGTGCGCACCCTGGCGGACCGGACGCCGTCGAGCGTGACGACCCGGCCATCGGGCCGGGGGTTGGGCCCGGGCCGGCCGTACCCGACGGCCACCTGGGCACCGCTGGCGAACCCAGCCCGGTACGCCAGGCGGTACCTACCCGCAGGCAGTCCCGTCTGCACGAGGCCGTCGCCGCGCCTGACCGGGACCCAGCGGTCACGGTCCTGCCAGAAGAGCCGGACGTCGGCGTCCCGTACCCGGTCGCGGGTCCGCGGGACGAAGGTCGACCGCAGCGTCGAACCCTTCGTCAGGTCGAGGTCGGTACCGGAGCGGGTGGCGCCGGACTCGACACGGACCCGGGTGCCCCCGCGCAGGCCCGTCAGCTCGAGCGGTGAGTCCGGGTACACCTCGGGGACCCGTCCCTCGACGACCGCGACCACGCGGTACCCGCCAGGGTGCACGTGGTCGATGACGTAGCGCCCGTCGCGGTTGGTGCGGGTGCGCGGAGCGACGGAGTCCCCGGCGCGCTGGAGGGCCTGGACTGTCACGCCTGCGAGCGGGCGACCGGACTCATCGGTGACCCGGCCAGACACGGTTCCCGGGCGCGGGAGCACGACGTCGACCCGGCGGTCGGTCTCGGCGACGACCGGCTGGTCATCGGCCGTGGCGACCGTCGGGCCACCGGCGAACACCTGCGGCTCGAGTCCGACCGCCTGGGCCACACCGACCCGGAAGACACCGTCCGACAGCTCGAACCGGTACCGACCCGAGGAGTCCGTGGCCCGTCCGACCGGACCCGGGTGCCCGCCGAACGCAGGGACCCAGACGCCGTGCCGACGACCGAACAGCACGACGCTGGCCCCCACTGCTGGGGCGCCGTCGGGCCACCGGACGGTGCCGGAGAGGGTGCCGCGCCCGTGCAGCCGCGCGTCGACCCGGACCGGGGGCCCACCGAACTCGACGTCCACCTCGGTCGTCCGGCGGCGGTGGGTGGCGCCGTCCAGGAAGCCCACCCGGTAGCGGCCCGGCGACAGCTCGGCGAAGGAGTAGTCCCCCGTCTGGTCGGTGTACGCCTCGGCCACCGTCAGCCAGCGCGCCCCCTCCTGCCGCTCCAGGAGCATCTCGAGCTGCTCGGCGGGCTGGCCGTCGTCGGTCACCACCGTCCCGACCACCCGTCCGGGACGGAGGGTGAGGTCGGGCAGCTCGAGGCGCTGGCCCTCGGCGAGGTCGATCGGGACGGCTCCCCCGGCCGTGGGCGAGTCGGCCCAGTACTCGACGTACTCGGTCGAGCCGGCGCGGAGCCAGTAGCGACCGGGCGGGAGGTCGGTGAACTCGAACCGCCCCGACTCGTCGGGCACGCCAGCGGGGTACGACGAGACCACCTGGAGGCGGCCCGCCCGGTCGGGTCTGAGCAGCACTGCCGCGGGCGACTGGAGGTAGCCGTCCTCGACGAGGCGGCCGGAGACGGAGCCCGACCGGTGCAGCCGGGTCTCGCCCAGCGCGACCTCAGTGTCGTCGACGACGTCGAACTCCCCCGCCTCCAGCTCGAAGCCGGCGTCCGGCCAGAGGCCGACGGCGTACCCATCAGCGACCACGGCGGACCGGTACCGGCCCGGCATCACGCCTGCGACCGCGTACCGGCCGTCGGCGTCGGTCCGCACCGGGTCGCTGTGCGGGTAGGTCCGCGAGCCGTCGGTGCTGACGACCGTCACGGACGCACCGGGCACGGGCTCTCCGCGTCCATCGACGACCCGTCCCGTCACCGGCGCTCCCCGCAGCAGGCGGTGATCGAGCGTCAGCCACTGGCCCGCTTCCACCGCGTAGCCGTCCACCCCGGTGTCGACCGTCTCGAGGCGCTCCGGCTCGGTGTCCGGCGCACCGGCCCAGACGGAGTAGACACCCGGCGCGAGCGGCAGGTCGTACCGACCTTCGTCGTCGGTGAGGAAGACGCGCGACCGATCGCCGTCGACGAGCCCGATCGTCAGCTGGGCACCCTCGACCGGCTCCCCCGACCCGTCGGTCACGACCCCGCGGATGCCTCCCCCGGCCTCCGGGTCCGCCGGGTCGGACGCTGCGCTCGGACGAGGGACGGGCGGCACCAGCACGAGCAGGGCGGCGACCAACGCCAGGACGATCGACCGACTCCGAGCTGGGCGCATGGCCGGACGGTACGCCCTGAGGCGTGCACGTGCGGCAGGTTTCGGACGAACCCTCAGCCCAGGTCGCGCCGCAACGTCGTGAACCGACCGATCGCGGCCAGCACCGCGGTGTAGGCCAGCAGCACCAGGAGCCCGCCCCAGCGCGGCAGGAGGTCGACCTCGCCGCCGCCGAAGCCGGCGAAGAAGCTGCCGCCGATGACGGCGTCGGCGGCGGCGCCGGGCAGGAACTGCGCCAGCGGCTCGAGCGCGTCGACGGCCGCGGCCACCGACCGCGCGATCGGCTCGACGAACTGGGTGAAGGCCAGGATCACCACGATCGCGGCGACCTGGTTGGTGACCAGGCTGCCGAACGCGACGCCGATCATCGCCCAGAGCACCGTGACCAGGACGCCGGCGAGCAGGGCGGTGATCACGTCGCCGTCGCCGAGGTAGGCCCCGTCACCGCGGGTCGCCAGCAGCGTGGCGCCGGCGGCCACGACGGCGAGGGTGCCGACGACGCCGTACATCGCCGCGACCGGCACGGTGGCCAGCAGCTTGGCGCCGAGGAAGACCGAGCGTCGCGGATCGACGAGGAGCGACTGGGTGACCGTTCGGTGGCGGAACTCGGTGGTCATGGCGAGGCTGCCGACCACCAGCGGGAAGACGTAGCCCGCGCCGTTGATGACCGAGTAGACGGTGATCGCGGCGTCGACCCCCCGGAGCTGGACGACCTCGCTGTCGGCGCTCGGCTCGACGGTCACCGAGAACCCGAGGACCAGGCCGAGGAAGGCCAGGTAGCCGGCCATCACGAGCAGCAGGATCCACCAGAGCCGGGTCGAGACCAGCTTGCGGTACTCCGCGACCAGCGCGGCCCTCATGCCGCCGCTCCCGGCTGCGTCTCGGCCTGCCGGCGGTCGGCGGTGAGCCGCAGGAACACCTGCTCGAGGTCGACCCCCCGGGTGGCGAGCTGGTGCAGCTCGAGGCCGGCCTGGTGGGCGGCGTGCCCGACCTCGGCGGCGTCGACGGAGGCGAGGCGTACGCCGTCGCCGTCGGGCACCGCCGCCCAGCCGCGCTGCTCGCAGAGCCCTCGGAGGCCCTCGGCGTCGGGCGAGACGACGTGGGTCTCGGTGTCGGCCATGGCGGCCAGCTCGTCGAGCGAGGACGCGTGCACCAGCCGGCCGCGGGCGATCACGACGACGTCGTCGACGGTCGACTGCACCTCGCCGAGCACGTGGCTGGAGACGAGCACGGTGCGGCCCTCGCGGGCGAAGTGGCGCAGCAGCGTGCGCATCCACACGATGCCCTCGGGGTCCAGGCCGTTGGCCGGCTCGTCGAGGACGACGGCGGGCGGGTCGCCGAGAAGGGCGGTGGCGAGCCCGAGCCGCTGCCGCATCCCCATCGAGTAGCCGCCGACGCGCCGCCCGGCGGCCTCGGCGATGCCGGTGAGCTCGAGGACCTCGTGGCAGCGGGACCTCGGCACGCCCACCTGGGCGGCGTACACCTCGAGGTGGCCCAGGCCGGTGCGTCCGGGGTGGAAGCTCGAGGCCTCGAGGGCCGCCCCCACGACCCGGGCCGGGGTCGGGTGGGCCGCGTAGGGCCGGTCGCCCACCAGGGCGCGTCCCGCGCTCGGCGTCGTCAGGCCGAGCAGCATCCGCAGCGTGGTGGTCTTGCCGGCCCCGTTGGGCCCGAGGAAGCCGGTCACCGAGCCCGGCCGCACCGTGAAGCTGAGGTCGTCGACGGCGTCGACCGACCCGAACCTCTTGGACAGTCCCTCGACCACCAGCGGTGGACCCTCGTACGGCATCGCTGCCCTCCCCTCCACGTCAGGAGGGTCGAACCTAGCGAACCGGGATGAACGCACTCACAGGTGCTTGACCACCTCGACGCAGCGCTCGACGACCCGGAACCCGAGCCGGTCGTTGACGGCGTTCATGGCGGTGTTGACGTCGGCGTTGTAGGTCACGATCCACTCGATGTCGGGGAACCGCTCGGCCAGCGCCCGGTGGTTGGCCAGCTTGCAGGCCAGCCCCAGCCGGTGCCCGCGGTGCTCGGGCAGCACGATCGTGCCGCCCTGCTGGGCGCGGTGCGCCGCCGAGGTGCTGACGACCAGCGCCGACAGGGCGGCCGGGCGCCCCTGCTCGTCGTGGGCGAGCGTGACCAGCTCGAGCCGGCCGGCCCGCGCGAAGACCTCCTCGCGGGCCCGGTAGCGCTCGAGGTCCATCGTCTCGGCCTCGCGCTGCAGCTCACCGGAGGGCGCCAGCTCGTAGAAGCGGTTGTCGACCTCGCAGTAGGCGGCGACGAGGTCGTCGGGCAGCGGCGTCCACGCCGTCCGGAGCCGGTAGCCGCGGTGGTGGGGCGCCGCCTCCGCCGCGAGGTCGGGCCAGGTGGACCGGGTGGCCTGCAGGTCGGCCACCTTGACGCCGTCCTCGATGTCGACGGCATAGCCGCGGCGCACCGCCATCTCGAGGGCGGCGCTGGTGCCGTCGACCGGGGCGTAGACCTCCGCGGTGGCCGTGGAGCGACCCAGCTCGGCGGACGCCGCCTCGACGCGCTCCAGCAGCCGCGAGCCGATGCCCTCGCGGCGCCGGTCCGGGCGCACCGAGACCGAGACATGGGCGAGCGTGGGGTTGTCGACGGTGGAACCGGACAGCAGTCCGGAGCCCACCACCTCGGCGCCGTCCCAGGCCAGGAAGCGCTGCTCCACCCGGTCGGGCTGGACGGCCGTCAGGAACGTCCGCGCGGCCTCCCACGACGGGTACGTCGAGTAGGGGCGTTCGGCCTCGGCCGCGCGGCCGACCTCCCACACGGCCCGCACCTGCGCGTCGTCGGTCGGGTCGAACGGGCGGACCACGGTGCTCACGCCCCCCAACCTAGGAGCGGACCCGCGCCCGGCGGAACCGGTTATCGGCGGTTCAGGCGTCCTGGGCGTCGACGACGTCGATGACGAAGTACAGGGTCGAGCCGCCGGGGATGCCGGCCTGCTCGGCGTCACCGTAGCCCTGGTCCGGGGGGATGGACATGATGATCCGGCTGCCGACCGGCACGCCGGGGATGCCCTCGTCCCAGCCGGGGATGAGCTGCCCGACCCCGATCGGGAACTGCGCCGGCTCGCCGCTGAAGGTCTCGTCGAAGGGCTCCTCGCCCTGGTAGACCGAGCCGAAGTAGTCGACGGTGAGCAGCTGGCCCGCCTCGACCGGCGGGCCGTCGCCCTCGGTCACCGTGTGCACCTCGAGCTCGGTGCCGGGCTCCGGGGCGTCGGTGAAGTCGAGGCCGACGACGTCCTCGCCGTCGGTCTCGATCGCAGGCGCCCAGTCGGGCAGGTCGCCGGCCTCGGGCTCGGCGGACTCCGACGAGGCCGGGTCCTCCGCCTGCTCGTCGTCGTCGGAACCGCCGCAGGCGGCCAGCGAGACGGTCAGGAGCGCAGCGGCGGGCAGCGCCGCCCAGCGGCGGGTGCGGGACAGGTGCTTCATGGGTCCTCCTCGGGACGGGCGGGCTGGGGTAGGAGCGGCGCGCCGCTCAGGCGAGCGCCAGGCGGCGGCGTACGACGTCGGCGAGGCGGTCGGCGGTGCCCTGGGCGTCGTCGGTGGTGGCCGCCTCGACCATCACCCGGACCAGGGCCTCGGTGCCCGAGGGGCGCAGCAGCACCCGGCCCTGGCCGTCGAGCCGGGACTCCTCGGCCGAGACCGCGGCGAGCAGCTCGGGGTCGTCGCAGCGGTCCTTGTCGACGCCGGGCACGTTGACCAGCACCTGCGGGAACCGGGTGACGACCGAGGCGAGGTCGCGCAGCGACCGGCCGGTCACGACCATCCGCTGCAGCACGTGGAGGGCCGTGAGCAGGCCGTCGCCGGTGGTGGCGTGGTCGCGCATGATGACGTGGCCCGACTGCTCGCCGCCGAGGTTGAACCCGCCGGAGCGCATGTCCTCGAGCACGTAGCGGTCACCGACGGCGGTCTGGCGCACGGTGACGCCCGCCGCCTCCATCGCCCTGACGAAGCCAAGGTTGCTCATCACGGTGGCCACGACGGTGTCGTCGGAGAGCCGCCCGGCGTCGCGCAGGGCGAGCGCCATGATCGCCAGGATCTGGTCGCCGTCGACGATCGCGCCGGTGGCGTCGACCGCCAGGCAGCGGTCGGCGTCGCCGTCGACCGCGAAGCCGGCGTGGGCGCCGTGGTCGACCACGGCCCGCTGCAACCGGCTCAGGTGGGTGGAGCCGTAGCCGTCGTTGATGTTGAGCCCGTCGGGCTCGGCGCCGATGGTGACCACCTCGAGGCCGGCGTCGGCGAACGCCCGGGGTCCGACCTCGAACGCCGCGCCGTGCGCGCAGTCGAGGACGACGCGCAGCGGGCCGCGCCGGCCGAGCGGGCCGTCGAGGGTGCGCACCAGGTGGGCGGCGTACTCCTCGACGGTGGGGGCGTACGGCCGCACCCGGCCGACGGCGGCGCCGGTGGGCCGGTCCCAGTCCTCGCCGATCTGCGCCTCGATCTCGCGCTCGAGCGCGTCGTCGAGCTTGACGCCACCGCGCGCGAGGAACTTGATGCCGTTGTCGGGCATCGCGTTGTGGGAGGCGCTGATCACCACGCCGACGTCGGCGCCGAGCGCATCGGTGAAGTAGGCGACGCCGGGTGTCGGCAGGACCCGCAGCCGCAGGACGTCGACCCCGGCAGCGGCCAGGCCGGCCACCACGGCGTGCTCGAGGAACTGCCCGGAGATCCGGGTGTCGCGGCCGACGACGGCCAACGGCCGCTGCCCGGCGTACTCGCCGTGGTCGACGAGCACGCGCGCAGCGGCCACGCCCAGGCCGAGCGCGAGCTCGGCCGTGAGCGGGCCGTTGGCGAGGCCGCGGACGCCGTCGGTGCCGAAGATGCGCGGCACGCCGGGGGTCAGCGCTTGCTGAACTGGGGCGCCTTGCGGGCCTTCTTGAGACCGGCCTTCTTGCGCTCGATGACGCGCGAGTCGCGCGTGAGCAGCCCGGCCTTCTTCAGCGTGGGGCGGTTGGTCTCGAGGTCGATCTCGTTGAGGCAGCGGGCGATGCCGAGGCGGAGCGCGCCGGCCTGGCCGGTGATGCCGCCGCCGTGGATGCGGGCGATGACGTCGAAGCGTCCCTCGAGCTGGAGGGCGGCGAACGGCTCGTTGACCACCTGCTGGTGCAGCTTGTTGGGGAAGTAGGAGTCCATCGAGCGGCCGTTGATGCGGAACTCGCCGGTGCCGGGGGCGATGCGCACGCGGGCGACGGCCTCCTTGCGACGGCCGGTGGCCGCAGCGGGGGCGATGGTCGCCGGACGGGCCGGGGTGTCGGCCGACGCGGCGCTCTCGGACGTGTAGGACACGCCCTGCTCGTCGGGGGTGAAGGTCTCCTCGACCTCGCCGTCGGTGGGAAGAGCGTTCTCAGACATGGGTTTCTACCTGCTCAGTCTCTGGGTCTCAGTGGAGGTCGTGATTACTGGGAGATCTGCTTGATCTCGTGGGGCACGGCCTTCTGAGCCGCGTGCGGGTGCTCCGGGCCGGAGTACACCTTGAGCTTGGTCAGCTGCTGGCGGCTCAGCTTGTTCTTGGGGAGCATGCCCCAGACGGCCTTCTCGATGACCTTGCGGGCGTCCTTGCTCAGGACGTCGCCGATCGCGGTCTCGGTGAGACCGCCCGGGAACCCGGAGTGGCGGTAGACCTTCTTGGTCAGCTTCTTGTTGCCGGCCAGCGCGACCTTCGAGGCGTTGACGACGATGACGAAGTCACCACCGTCGACGTTGGGCGCGTAGGTGGCCTTGTGCTTGCCGCGCAGGAGTGTCGCGCACTCGACGGCGAGACGGCCGAGGACGATGTCCTCGGCGTCGATGACGTGCCACGTGCGCGTGATGTCGCCGGGCTTGGGGGCGTAGGTACCCATGACCTTGCTTTCTGCGTTCGTAGGATCCGGTCCGGGGTCCGCCCCGGTCGGAGGTGGTGCTCGCATCTCTTGACGAACTCGGCCCGGCTCGACCCCCCGGCGGACCGGTGAGCCGTCCGGGACTGCACCTCACCCGGGTCAGGGGTGCGGCGCGGCAGGGACGCGACCAGCAAGGCTACGGCTGCGGGCGACGGCGTGCCAAATCCACGCCCGAGACGTCCCACGCGTGGCCGGCTCGGCCACTCGCGGGCGGGTCGGCGTCCGCACAGTGGTGCCCGGGATTCCGCGTCGCGCGGACGCCGACTACGTTGGACGGGTGACCGACTCTCTCACCGTCCGCGACAACCGCACCGGCCAGGAGTACGACGTCCCGATCACCGACGGCACCATCAAGGCCGCCGATGTCGGGAAGATCCGGACCGACGAGGAGTCCCCCGGGCTCGCCGTCTACGACCCGGGCTTCGTCAACACCGCCTCCTGTCGCTCCTCCGTCACCTACATCGACGGCGACCAGGGCATCCTCGAGTACCGCGGCTACCCGATCGAGCAGCTCGCCGAGGGCTCGACGTTCCTCGAGGTGGCCTACCTGCTGGTGCACGGGGCGCTCCCGACCAAGACCGAGTACGACGCGTGGGTGCACGAGATCACCTACCACACGTTCGTGCACGAGAACGTCAAGGAGTTCATGCAGGGCTTCCGCTACGACGCGCACCCGATGGGGATGCTGATGGCGTCGGTGGGGGCCCTCTCGACGTTCTACCCCGATGCCGGCCGGATCACCGACGCCGACACCCGCCACCTGCAGATCGTGCGGATGATCGCCAAGATGCCGACCCTCGGCGCCTGGGCGTTCCGCAACGCCCAGGGCAAGCCGTTCGTCTACCCCGACAACGACCTCGGCTACACCGCCAACTTCCTCTCGATGCTGTTCAAGATGAGCGAGCAGAAGTACGAGGCCGACGAGCGCCTCGTCAAGGCCCTCGACGTGCTGTTCATCCTGCACGCCGACCACGAGCAGAACTGCTCGACCAACGCGGTCCGCTCGGTCGGCTCCTCGCAGGTCGACCCCTACTCGGCCGTCGCGGCCGGCGTCGGCGCCCTCTACGGCCCGCTGCACGGCGGTGCCAACGAGGCGGTGCTGAAGTCCCTGAAGCGGATCGGGTCGAAGGAGAACATCCCCGACTTCATCAAGGGCGTCAAGGACGGCAACGAGCGCCTGATGGGCTTCGGCCACCGGGTCTACAAGAACTACGACCCGCGGGCCCGGATCATCAAGAAGGCCGCCGAGGACGTCTTCGAGGTCACCGGCACCAACCCGCTCCTGGAGATCGCGCTCGAGCTGGAGAAGATCGCGCTCGAGGACGAGTACTTCGTCAAGCGCAAGCTCTACCCCAACGTCGACTTCTACTCCGGCCTGATCTACGAGGCCTTCCAGTTCCCGCCCGAGATGTTCACCGTGCTCTTCGCGATCGGCCGCACCCCCGGCTGGCTCGCGCAGTGGCTCGAGCTGGTGCAGGACAAGGAGCAGAAGATCGCCCGGCCCAAGCAGATCTACACCGGCGACCGCGAGCTGTCGTTCACGCCGGCGTCGGAGCGTTGGGCCTGACCTGACTCCCCCGGTTCTCCGCGCGAGGGTCGCGTGCCTCTCCGGGGGCACGCGACCCTCGCTGCGTCTGCGGGCCCACGAGCTGCTGGCCCGCGAGCTCGGCGCGGTCGCCGCGGGCCGGTTGTGCCCGCGCTGCGGCTCGGCCGACCACGGGCGGCCGTGGGTCCGGCCGGCCGAGGGCCCGGCGCCGTCGGTGAGCCTGTCCTACGTCGAGGGGCTGGTCGTCGTGGCCTGGTCGTGGGACGGTCCGGTGGGCGTCGACGTCGAGCGCGCCGAGGTCCACGCGGGCGACTACGGCGACGCGGTCGCCTGGACCCGCACCGAGGCCGTGCTCAAGGCGACCGGCGAGGGGCTGGCCCGCGACCCCGCCGGGCCCGGCGGCCTGCCGGTGCGCGCCGTCGTACGGCTCGACCTCGCGGCGGCGTACGTCGGGTGGGTGGCGCTCGACGTCGCCCCCGCGCCGATCGACGTCGACTACCTGCGCGGCACGACGAGGACGTAGAGGACCGCCAGCACCAGCATCGCCACGAGGACGCCCGCCCACGGGCTCACCTCGGTGGCGGCTGCGCCGACGGCCAACGTGCCCGCGCCGACGACCACGACGACGGTCAGGACGGTGGCGATCTCCACCGTCTGCCGGTCACGCCGGGCCTGGTCCTTCACGGCGGTCAGTATCGCACCCGCGGGGCCGGCGGCGCCTCAGCCGCGAGCGACCGCTCGGCTCCAGGGCCAGCCGCCCCGAGGCGTCCCGGGTGCCAGGTCGGCGTCGGAGCCGATCTCGGTGATCAGGCGGGTCCGCACCGCCCCGTAGTCACCACCGTGGACGCACCGGGCGGGCAGCCGGACCCGGACGCTGTCGGTGGTCTCGTCCCAGGTCACCCGGAGCCCGTCGCAGCGCTGGCGCCCGTCGACGGTGTCGACGGTGTTGCGGTCGCCGCGCGGCCGGTGGCGGCTCACCACCTTGACGACGCCGTCGGGGTCGGCGCCCACGGGCCGGTAGTACAGGGCGAGGTCGCCCGTCGTGACGCGCCGGAACGTGATCGTGGTGACGATCGCGTGGTCGTTGTTGGAGACGCGCACCGTGGTGATGTCGAGCGCAGCCCCGTGCTGGCCGTCGCGGTCGGGCTCGTCGATGCGGATGGTCGCAGCACCGGCGGCGACCGGGGCGACGACGGTGGCGACGCCGAGGAGGAGGGAGACGACGAGGCACTCGAGGCGCAGCATGCAGCGAGGGTAGGCCGTCCGCCGTCCCGCAGGAGCCGAACGGCGGACCCGGTGCCTCACCCGGGCGCCGGCGTGGTCGACGGCCCGTGGACCCCGTGCGGCAGCGAGTCCGAGAGCCCCAGGGCGACCAGGACGCCCGGGAGCATCGCCTTGGCCGTGCGCTCGTAGCCGGCGCTGGAGGGATGGAACCGGTCGATGGAGAACATGTGGTCGGGCTGGGCGATGAAGAACGGACCCACGACGGCGGCGAGGCTGACCGCGATGCCGCCGTTGACCGTGGTGACCTCGCGCTGGGCGACGGCGAGCTGGCGCGACGCCCGCCTGGCGAGTGTCCGCAGGGGTTGCGGCACGGCCGTGAGCGCGCCGAGGTCGGGACAGGTGCCGACGACGACCGCCGTGTGCCGGGACCGCAGGTGGGTGATCGCCTCTTCCAGGTGCCGGCGCGACTCCGACACCCGCACCCGGTGGGTGACGTCGTTGCCGCCGACCACGATGACCGCGACGTCCGCGTGGTACGTCGCCGGGAGCGCGGACAGCTGGGCGCGGAGCATCGACGTCTCCGACCCCACGTGGGCCGCGGTGAGCAGCCGCACCGACCGTCCGGTGCTCTTGGCCAGCCGCGACGCGAGCTGAGCGCCCAGGGTGTGCTTGGCCTTGTCCGCACCCAGCCCGGCGGCGATCGAGTCGCCGAGCAGGAGCAGGTCGATGGGGTCGCCGAGCTTCTTCTTGTAGGTCCGGTCGGCGACGTGCGGGCTCTCGCCCAGCGGCTTGCCGATGGCCGCCCGCGCGACGCGCCCCTGGACGTGCACGACCAGGCGCGCCGTCACCGGGAGGGCGGCCAGCCCGCCGAGCACGAAGGCGGTGTTGACCGCACCCGGGCGCACGGTTCGGCGCTCGGACGCACTGCCCGGCGTCGTCACGCAGCGGCGTCCAGGGCCGGGTCGTCGAGCACGGCCCGGTAGTGCGCCTGCACCAGCTGGTCGACCATCGCCGGCCAGGTGCGGTGGGCGATCCGGTCGAGCGCGGCCTCCGCGAGCCCGGCGCGGGCCGTGGGGTCGGTCAGGGCGGCGACCTGGCGACGGAGCGAGCCGGGGTCGGCGACGTCGAACAGCAGCCCGGTCCGACCGGTGTCGACGAGGTCCAGGGGGCCGCCCGCCGCGGGCGCCACCACCGCGACGCCGCTGGCCTGCGCCTCCTGGACCGTCTGGCAGAACGTCTCCGACTCCCCCGTGTGCACGAACACGTCGAGGGACGCGAACGCGCGGGCCAGCTCGGCGCCCTGCAGCTGGCCGGTGAAGTGGGCGTCGGGCAGCAGCCGGCGCAGCCGCCCCAGCTCGGGGCCGTCACCGACGACGACGAGCCGGGCGCCGGGCACGTCGGCCAGCTCGGCGAGCCGGTGCACCTTCTTCTCGGGGGCCAGGCGTCCGACGTAGCCGACCACGAACCGGCCGGGCTCGTCCGCTCCGAGCCACTCGGCGCGCAGGCCCTCGTCGCGACGCTCGGGGCCGAACAGGTCGAGGGAGACGCCCCGGCCCCAGAGGTGCAGGTCGTCCACGCCGAGCCCCTGCAGCTGCCGGTACGACGCCGTCGACGGCACCAGCGTCCGGGTGGCGCGCCGGTGGAGGCGGCCCACCCACGCCGAGACGGCCGACTCCGCGTGCAGGCCGTACTGGCGGGCGAACCCGCCGACGTCGGTCTGGTAGACCGCGACGGTGGGGATGCCGAGGCGCCGGGCTGCACGCAGACCGACGGCGCCCAGCATGATCGGCGAGGCCAGGTGCACGACGTCGGGACGGAAGTCCCGCAGGACGTTCTGGACGACGGGGTCGGGCAGCCCGAGCGGGAACGAGCGGTAGCCCGGCAGCCCGACGGACCTGACCCGGACGACGCGGACGTCGCGGTGGCTGGTGGGCCCGGGACCGGGCGCGATGACCAGCGGCTCGTGGCCGGTGGCACGCAGGCGCTCGGCCACGTGGCGGACGGTGTTGCTGACGCCGTTCACCTGAGGCAGGAAGGACTCGGTCACGATCGCAACGCGCATGACCCCACGCTGGCGCCGCCAGGTGAACCCCGGACGTCTCCTGGACCCGTGTCGGTCGACGGCCGGGCGGCCGCCGGGGTGTCGATCCTCCCCTGCGCCGCGCCGCGGCGGACCTATGCTTCGCCGCATGGACGACCCGACCACCGACCCGACCACCGACCCGACCGCCGACCCGACCGCGGCGAACGTCAGCCACTGGGACGGCCTGGCCGCGGTGCACGGCCATGGCGACGCCTACTACGACCTCGAGGCGTTGCGGGCCGGGACCTCCTCGCTCAGCGACGTCGAGGCGGCCGCCGTGCGCGAGGCGGTCGGCGCGGTCGACGGGCTCGACGTCCTGCACGTCCAGTGCCACCTCGGCATGGACGCCGTCAGCCTGGCCCGCCAGGGCGCCCGGGTGACGGGCGTCGACTTCTCGCCGGTCGCGCTCGAGCGGGCCCGGGAGCTGGCCGCGCGGTGCGGGGTGGCCGTCGACTACGTCGAGGCGGACTCGACGCGGCTGCCCGACGACCTGGCCGGGCGGTTCGACCTGGCCTACGCCACCATCGGCGTGATCTGCTGGATCTCCGACCTCGAGGCCTGGATGAGGTCGGTCGGCGCGACGCTCCGACCCGGCGGGCGGCTCGTCCTGGTCGACCTGCACCCGCTCTTCCTGATGATGGACGCGACCGACCCGATCAGTGTCGACTTCCCCTACGCCTTCGACGGGCCGCACCTGTTCGCGGACAGCGAGTCCTACGCCGGCGTCACGGCCGAGCAGAGCAGCGGCGGCAGCGTGAACTACGCGCACTCCCTCGGGGAGGTCGTCACCGCGGCGGCCCGCGTGGGGCTCCGGGTCGACGTCCTGCACGAGCACCTCGACGCCTCGTTCGACCCGCGCGGCGACGTCCTGGCCCGCGAGGACGACGGGCGCTTCCGGGTGCGGCTCGGTGGCGAGCCGCTGCCGGTGCTGTACACGCTCGTCGCCACGAGCACCGGCACCGACGCCGGCACCGACGCCGGGGCCTGACCCGGGCCGCTCAGCCGACGTGCCAGTGCCGGCGTACGAGCTCGGCGCGCGCGTCGTCGTCCTTGGCGACCTTCTTCACCAGCGCGTCGTCCTCGTCCTCGCGGAGCCGCTCGAGGATCGCGTCGACCAGCTCGCTCGGGAACACACCGTCGGCCTCGAACATCGCGCGGTCGCCCTCGAGCGCGTCGGCCGCCTCGGAGCACGAGGCCGGCAGCTGCTCGAAGTCGTCGTGCTCGGCGGTGCTCAGCCGCTCGGCGAGCTCGAGGCTGTCGGGGTCGGCCAGCCCGCGCCTGGCCGCGACGGCCATCCCGGCCAGGAGCAGGTGCACGTCAGCCGAGCCGTCAGCCAGCCGCAGCTCGACCGTCTGGGGGTGGACGGCGGGCTCGGGCACCGGCTCGGAGGTCTCGGGGTTGGCGTGGGCGACCATGCCGGGCAGCACGTCCCCCACCCAGGCCAGCGGCACCCGGACCAGCCCGGTGCGGTCGGTCTCGCCCCAGCTGATGCCCTCGGGCGACTCGTCGCCCTCGGTGAAGCGCAGGTACGACGTCGACACGGTGTTGCCGAAGGCGGTCAGGGCCTTGGCCGCCGACAGGTAGCCGGCGATCAACCGTCGAGCGGTGTCGTTGATGCCGTCCTCGTCGACGATCGCGCTGGCGCCGTCGCGGACCAGCCGGCTGTGCACGTGCAGACCGCTGCCGGCTCCCTCGCCGCTGACCGAGGGCGCAAAGGTGACCTCCAGCCCGTGCGCGTGGGCGACCTCGCGCACGACCCACTTGGCCAGGACGAGCGCGTCGGCGGCCTGCTCGACCGGGACGGGCCAGAACTCGATCTCGTGCTGCACCAGCTGCCGGTCGTCCTCGCGGATGTTCCCGACCTCGCCGTGGGCGTACTTGAGCTGGACACCCATCGCGGAGAGGTGGCCGAGCACCTGCTCGCGCACCCGCTCGCCCTTGGAGAACGGCGAGGACTCCTGGTAGCCGTGCTCCTCCTCCACCGGGAAGATCGGGTCGAGGTCGTCGACGAGGTAGTACTCGAGCTCGCCGAACGCCTCGAGGACCAGGCCCGTCTCCGCGGTGAGCGCCTCGGCGGCGCGGCGGACGATCTGCTCGCGCGCGTGGGCCAGGGGCCGGCCGTCCTCGTCGTAGAAGGAGCACAGGACGTCGAGCGAGGGCCGCTCACCGAACGGGTTGAGGAAGGCCGTGCGGTAGCGCGGCACGATGTAGACGTCGCTGGTCTCGGCCCCGGTGCCCGGGAAGATGCTGGACCCGTCGACCCGCTCGCCCCGCGTGAGCACCTGGACGAGGTGGTCGCGGGAGTTGATCGGGAACGCGATCGTCTTCAGCCGCCCGTCACCGCCGACGTAGCGCAGGTTCACCTGGCGCAGCTCGAGCTCCTCCACCGCCGTGACCAGGTGGCCGCAGGTGAAGTCCGCTGCCGGGGTGTCGAGCAGTCGCACGAGCGGGTGGGGTTCGAGCGCGTTGGTGGCCATGCCCAGTTCTAGCAGTGACACCGCAACGCGCCGGCCCCCGCACGACCGGTGGTGCCGCTCAGGCCGGTTCGGTGCCCGTCCAGCGGGCGTCCTCGTCCTGGCCTCCCGCGGCGGCGCCGTCGGGGCCGAGACCGTGCGCGAGCGCCCAGATCACGGCCTGCGGCCTGGTGAGGACGCCGGCCTTGCGGTAGGCGGTGCGGATGTAGGTCTTGATGGTGTTGACACCGAGGAACAGCTCGGCGGCGATGTCGACGTTCGTCTTGCCGGCCGCCACGCCGGTCAGCACCTCGCGCTCACGCGGGGACAACCCGGCGGCGGTGGGCGGCGCGGCCAGGGCACGGCGGGCGTGGCTGATCGCGGACGCACGCAGGGCGGCCGCGACCACCTCGACGACCTCGACCCGGGTCGCCGAGACCGTGAGGAAGGCGTGGACCTTCCGGCGCCAGGCGTCGAAGCCGGGAGCAGACTCCTGCGAGGTGAGCACGACGACGGGGGCCAGGGAGGTCGCCGTGACGCGCTCGAGCCCGCGAGCCGCCTCGTCGGGGGTCCCGGTGGCATCGACGATGACGACGTCGACCGGGGAGGAGGCGTCGAGGGTGTCGGTGAACCGGACCGGGACCGGGAGGCCGGCCAGCATGCCGCGCAGGCCGTGGGCCACCAGGTCGCGCGAGGACAGGATCGCCAGACGGAGCGAACGGTCGGCCATGGTCGGAGATCCTCATCGCCCGAGGCGCCGGGGTCACCACCCCTTGGGCGGTGTCTCGTCGGTCGCGACGTCGTTCACCCAGGACGTGCCTGGCTGCTGGCCCGGTAGTTGACGCTGATCCGGGGTCCGGTGCTCCGCGTCTGCTTCGGGACCGAGTGCCGCCAGTCGCGCTGGCACCGACCGCCCATCACGACGAGGTCGCCCGAGACCGGCGAGAAGGCGGTGCTGGCGCCCCCGTCGACCGGGCGGACCAGGAACCGCCGGTCGGCCCCGAGCGAGAGGACGGGGACGGTGCACTCCGGGCGGCGGCACGACGCGGCGTCGCCGTGCCAGCCGGTGCTGTCGCGGTGGTCGCGGTAGAGGTTCATCCAGAGGCCGTCGTAGTCGACCGCGTAGTGCTCCGACAGGGTCTCCGCGATCGTGCGCAGCATCGGGTGCGGCGCGTCCCGGAGGTCGGGCACGTCGATCGTCAGCCGCGGCTCCGGCACCGTGCCCGTCGGCATCCGGCGCTCGCGCTGCTCCCACCCGCTGACGGCGAGGAGGTGGTCGAGGAGCTCGCCCGAACCCGTCAACCAGCCCGGCACGTGCTCGACCCACGAGTGCCGGTCGAGCCGGGTCCGGCGTGCCGAGGCGAAGGTCGGGTCGACGCCGAGCCCGCCGGTGTCGAAGAGGCTGGGTTGCACGTTCAGCCCGCCGCTCGTCGTCGAGCGGCGGTGCGCGAGGCCGGGCGGGTCATCGCCCGCGAGCCTACGTCGGCCGCGCAGGCGGCCGCCGACGTCGTCGTCTGCGCCGCCGGCGACGAGTTCTGCGGGCCGGCGCGGTCTTCTCCCCCACACCCACCCCACCCACCGGGAGCACCATGACCGCGACCTACACGTTCGACGTCTTCTCGAGCCTCGACGGCTACGGCTCCTACGGCCCCGGCGGCGACTGGGGCGGCTACTGGGGCAAGCAGGGTCCCGAGCTGCTCGACCACCGCCTGGCGACCTACGACCAGGAGCAGCGGCTGGTGCTCGGCGCCACCACGTTCCGCCAGTTCGTGCAGATGCTGGCCACGGGCAGCGCGGAGTCCGAGGTGCGGGACCCGTGGGTGACCCGGATGACGAACCTGCCCACGACGGTCGTGTCCTCGACGCTCGACGGCCCGCTCGACTGGCCGGACGCGACGGTCGCGAGCGGGGACGCCGTCGACGTCGTCGCCCGGCTCAAGGAGGAGTCCGACGTGCCGCTGCGCTCGCACGGCAGCCTGTCGCTGAACTGGGCCCTGCTCGCTGCCGGTCTCGTCGACCGGGTGCAGGTGACGGTGTTCCCCGTCATCACCGGGAGGACCGGGACCGACCCGGTCCTCGGGGGCGCGGGCGACCATGACCTGGAGCTCCTCGAGTGCAGGACGCTCGACGGCCGCACCCAGGAGCTCGTCTACCGACCCACCCTCCACTGAGGGTTCGCGACCACGCTGGAGCGGTGGTCGACCACGCTGACGATCGAGACCAGACCGAGGACCACCGCCCCGGCCACCACCGCCCACGACCACGCGTCGACGAGGTGGCCGAGCCGGGCCTGCGCGGCCACCAGGCTCGCCAGCTGGACGGTGACGGCGACCACCCACGGCCACGGCGTCCGCCGGGCGGCGAGCGCGGTGCCGGCGAGCACCAGGGGTGCGGCGACCACCCACACCAGCCAGGCGGCGTACACCGGCTGGCCGTGGCTGCCCAGCCAGCCGGCCAGGCCGACGACGTCGGCGCCGCTCGCGAGCACGACGTACGCCGTCAGGGCAGCGACCGCGACGCAACCGGCCGCCGCGACCCGGAAGGTCAATCCGTGTCCTCGCCGACGGTGTCCCCGTCCTCGAGCCCGGCGATGCACGAGCGGCCGTCGTCCTCCTCGACCAGGACGACCACGTCGAGCTCCCGGCCCTCGAGCCCCGTCTCGTCGCTGGTCGCCCGCACCCGGAAGCTGCCGGTCTGCTCGCCCTCCACGTCGCTGACCTCGTAGTCGACCTCGGGGTCGTCGCTGCCGCTCGCGTCCCGGCCCTCGGCGATGAGGTCCTCGAGCTCCTGGCGCTGCTCCTCGGTGGGCGCGGTGCACAGCAGGTCGATGCCGGCACCGACGTCGAGGTCGGCGGCGGCCTCGACCGCCTGGTCGGCGACCTCCTCGACGGTGCCCGCGTCACCGCCGCCGAGGGCGAGGACGGCACCGCCGGTCGCGAGGACCAGGACGAGCGCCGCGCCGGCGACGTACCAGCCGAGCCGTGATGGTGACGACGACGCCGGTGGGCCGGGAGGTGGCGAGGGCGGCGGGGGCGGGTACGGCGGGGGCGAGTCGGACACCCGCGCATCGTGCCACCCGCCGAGGACCGGCGGGTCCGGGCACTCGATAGCCTGGCGTCCCGCACCCCCGTCACCTGGAGCTGGGTCTGATGCTGTCCCTCACGTACGTCAGCTCGGCGACCGAGCTGCTCGAGGTCCCCCGGCTGCGCGAGATGCTCGCCGCCTGGCGTCCCCTGAACGAGGCGCGGGGGCTGACCGGGTTGCTGCTGTACAGCGGCGGCAACATCATCCAGACCCTCGAGGGTCCCGACGAGGCGGTCGAGGCCACCTTCGCCAAGATCAGCGCCGACCCGCGCCACCGGGGCGTGCTGCCGTTGCTGCGGGAGCCGACCGAGGAGCGGGAGTTCCCGGACTGGTCGATGGGGTTCCGGCACCTCAGCGCGGAGGAGGCCCGTGCGACCGACGGGTTCGACCCGTTCCTGCAGGAGGGCTCGGGTCCCGGGCCCGGCAGGTCGACGAGCTCGGCCCACCGGCTGCTGACGATGTTCCGGGCGAACATGCGCTGACCCCGTGGGGTCCGGCGTCTCAGGTCAGGGCAGGTCGGGCAGCGCCGTGCGGTGCAGCCAGGCCACGAACAGGTCGGCGAGGTCGTGGCCGGTGCGCTCGACGGCCATCGAGACGAAGTCGGCGGTGGTGACGTTGCCGCCGGAGTGCGTGGCGACCCAGGCGCGGAGGAGGTCGAAGAAGGCGTCGTCGCCGACGGTGCGGCGCAGTGCGTGCAGGGTCAGTGCGCCCCGCTTGTAGACGCGGTCGTCGAACATCAGGGCCGGACCGGGGTCGGCGAGCAGGAGGTCCTGGTCGAGCCCGGAGAGCCGCTCGTGGTGGTGCGCGGCCCACTCGTCGGCGGTGTCGCCGCCGGAGGACTCCGACCAGATCCACTCGCTGTAGCAGGCGAACCCCTCGTGGAGCCAGATGTCCTGCCAGCGCCGGAGCGTGACCGCGTTGCCGAACCACTGGTGGGCGAGCTCGTGCGCGACCAGCCGCACCGAGTCCCAGTCGCCGGTCATGAAGTTGCGCCCGAACGTCGAGAGGCTCTGAGACTCCAGCGGGATCTCGAGGTCGTCGTCGGTGACGACGACGGCGTACGTCGGGAACGGGTAGGGCCCGAACAGCTCGGCGAAGGTCGCGAGCATGTCGGCGTTGCGCCCGAACGCCGCCTCGAACCCCTCCCCCGCGTCGGCCGGCACCGCGGCCCGGAGCGGCGGTTCGAAGCCGAGGTCGCGGACGTCGTAGCGGCCGATCTGCACCGTGGCCAGGTACGTCGCCATCGGCTCGGCCTGCTCGAAGACCCACGTGGTCGCGCTCGAGCCACGCCGGCGCGCGGCCTGCACCCCGTTGGCGACGACGGTGTAGTCGTGGGGGGCGGCGACCGCGATGCGGTAGGACGCCTTGTCGTCGGGACGGTCGTTGCAGGGGAACCAGGTCGGGGCACCGTGCGGCTGCCCGGCGACGATGACCCCGTCGGTGAGCTCCTCCCAGCCGGCCTCACCGTGGTGCTTGTCGACGAGCGGGCGCGGGTTGCCGGCGTAGGTGATCCGCAGCTCGAAGGCCTGCCCGGCGTCCAGCGCCTGCTTGGGCGTGACGACGAGGCGGTCGCCGCGGGCGGCGTACCGCGCCGGCTGCTTGCCGTCGACCAGCACCTTGCTGACCCGCAGGTCGGCCAGGTCGAGCACGACGCGGGCGCAGTCCTCGACCGCGCGGCAGCGGAGGGTGGCCTGGCCGCGCAGGTGGTTGCGGACCAGGTCGTAGTCGAGGTCGAGGTCGTAGTGCTCGGCGCTCCAGGACGGGTCGCCGTGCCCGGGGAGGTAGGGGTCGGCGGTGGGGAGACCGTTGCTCACCTGTCGGCCCAGGGACCGATCGGGTTGCCGATCCAGGCGGTCTTGTCGGGCACCGACTCGCCCCTCATCACCAACGACACGGGGCCGACCGTAGCGTGCCGTCCGAGCGTCGCCGCGGGCAGGATGACGCTGTTGGGACCGAGGGTCGCGCCGCGCTTGAGGGCGACGACGTCCTTGGCGAACCGACGGTCGTGGAACAGGTGCGTCTGCACCACGCTGCCCTGGTTGACCGTGGCGCCGTCACCGAGCTCGACCAGGTCGGGCTCGGGCAGCCAGTAGCTCTCGCACCACACGCCGCGCCCGATGGTGGCGCCCATCAACCGGAACCACGCGTTGAGCAGCGGGGTGCCGCTGGCGGCCCGGGCGAACCACGGCGCCGCGACCACCTCGACGAAGGTGTCGGCGAGCTCGTTGCGCCAGACGAAGCCGCTCCAGAGCGGGTGGCTGCCCGGGCGCAGCCGGCCGACGAGCACCCACTTGGCCGCGACCGTGACCAGGGCGGCCGCGAGGCCGGCGCCGACGAGCAGCGGCCCGGCCAGCAGCAGCGCGACCAGCGCTCCCGGCCCGTCGAGCAGGCCGAGCAGCGCCACGGCGACCACGCCGCTCAGCGCGAACGAGACCATCAGCGGCACCAGGCGGCAGACCTCGACGAGCGCCCGGTAGACGCGCAGCCGCGTCGGGGGGTCGAACGTGCGGTGGTCGGCCGAGGCGTCCGCCGTACGGCGCAGGGGTGCCGGCGGGCTGCCGAGGTAGGACTCCCCCTTGCCCGCCGCACGCCGCCGGGGCGCGGCCGAGAGCACGGCCACCAGCGACGCCTTGGGCACCCGGCGGCCGGGCGCGGCCATCCCGGAGTTGCCGACGAAGGCCCGCTTGCCGATCTTGACCCGCTCCACCCGCAGCCAGCCGCCCCCGAGCTCGTAGCCGCCGATCAGGGTGTCGTCGGCGAGGAACGCCTCGTCGTTGACCTGGGTCAGCGACGGGATCATCAGCACGGTCGAGGCCTCGACGTCCTTGCCGATCCGGGCCCCGAGCAGCCGCAGCCACACGGGGGTGAGGGTCGAGGAGTAGAGCGGGAACAGCCAGGTGCGGGCGTCGTCGAGCACCCGCATCGTCGCCCAGACCGCGAGGGCGGAGCGGCTGCGCACCGGGTGCACGCCGGTGACGACGGCACGACCGGCCACGCGGACGACGCCCAGCACCAGGGCGGCGAGCGTCACCAGGCCGAGCACGGTCGAGACCGGCAGCCACACCAGCAGCCCCAGGACGTCGGCCGGGTCGCCGGGACGGTCGGCCAGCAGGAGCGGCGGGAGCGCGCCGACCAGGACCGAGACCAGCGGGAGCGCGGCCAGGGTGGCCGCCGTGACGACGTAGGCCCCGACCCAGGCCCGGCTGGCGGCCGGCCGGTCGGACCAGGGGCCGCGGGCGTCGTCGGCGGTGCGGACCGCCGGCGACCCCGACCAGAACTCGCCCGCGGGCACGGTGCCGAAGACCGAGGAGCCCGGCGCGACCTCGGCGTCGGCGCCGACGTGGGCACCGGGGCAGAGCATCGACCGCGCACCGACGCGGGCGCGGGCGTCGACCCGGACCTCGCCGAGGTGCAGCACGTCGCCGTCGACCCAGTAGCCGGTCAGGTCGACCTCGGGCTCGATCGAGCAGCCCCGGCCCAGGGTGAGCAGGCCGGTGACCGGCGGGACGGAGTGCAGGTCGACGTCGCGACCGATCCGGGCGCCGAGGAGCCGGGCGTACCAGGTCATCAACGGTGCTCCGGCCAGCCCGGTGGCGCCGAGCTCGTCGGCGACGTGACCGGCCAGCCACAGCCGCAGGTGGGTCTTGCCGCCGCGCGGGTGCTCCCCCGGCTCGACCGGGAGCAGCAGCAGGCGCACCGCGCCCGCGGCGACGACCATCCGACCGGGCGGGAGGACGAACAACGCCCCGAGGACCACCAGCAGCCACACCGGCGGGTCGGGCAGCCAGCGCAGCCCGTCGAGCGACCCGAGCAGCAGGCTCGTCAGGCCCACCCAGAAGACCCAGCGCGGGGCGGCCAGGCAGCGCACCAGCACCGTCGCGACGACCTGCGCCGCCTGGGTCTTCAGCGGGGTGGGGCGCACGCTGCGGTCACTGGCCGGGCCGTCGCCGGACGACGTCGAGGCGTCGAGGTGGGCGGCGAGCCCGCCGAGGGTGGGGTGCTCGTAGACGTCACCCACCACGACCTCGGGGTGGCGCTCGCGCAGCCGGGAGACGATCTGGGCGGCGGTGAGGCTGCCGCCGCCGAGATCGAAGAAGTCGGCGTCGGGGGTGTCGACCGCGGCGCCGAGGACGTCGAGCCACAGCGTGGCCACCCACTGCGCGGTCTCTCCGAGCCCCGCCGCGGGGACCGCGGCGCGCGGCAGCGGCCACGGCAGGGCGTCGCGGTCGACCTTGCCGGAGGTGCGGGTCGGCAGCGTGTCGACCACCGCGAGCCGCGGCACCAGCGCGGCCGGCATGGTCGCGCGCAGGCTCGCCAGCGCGGCGGTCTGGTCGAAGGTGTCGTCGACGGCGACGTAGCCGACGAGCAGGCTGTTGCCGGCGCGGCTCTTGCGGACCGCGGCCGCGGCGCCGTGGACGCCGGGCAGACCCAGCAGCGCGCTGTCGACCTCGCCGAGCTCGATCCGGCGTCCGCCGAGCTTGACCTGGTCGTCGGCGCGACCGCCGAACAGCAGGCCGGCGGGGTCGTTGACCACGAGGTCGCCGCTGCGGTAGGCGCGGTCCCAGCCGAGGGTGGGCATCGGCGCGTACTTCTCGGCGTCCTTGACCGGGTCGAGGTAGCGCGCGAGCCCGACGCCGCCGATGATCAGCTGCCCGGTCTCGCCCGCGGCGACGGGCCGGTCCTCGGCGTCGACGACGGCCAGGTCCCAACCGTCGAGGGGCAGCCCGATCCGCACCGGCCCCTCCCCGGTGAGCTCGGTGCCGCAGGCGACCACCGTGGCCTCCGTCGGGCCGTAGGTGTTCCACACCTCGCGGCCGGGCGCGACCAGCCGGGCGGCGAGCTCGGGCGGGCAGGCCTCCCCGCCCATGATCAGCAGCCGGACCGCGGCCAGCGCCTCCGCCGGCCACAGCGCCACCAGGGTCGGCACGGTCGAGACGACCGTGACCCCGTTGGCCACCAGCCAGGGCCCGACGTCGATGCCGCTGCGCACCAGCGCCCGCGGCGCCGGCACCAGGCACGCGCCGTAGCGCCAGGCGAGCCACATCTCCTCGCAGCTGGCGTCGAACGCCACCGACAACCCGGCCATCACCCGGTCGCCCACGCCGAGCGGCTGGTCCTGGCAGAACATCCGCGACTCCGCGTCGACGAACGCCGCGCCCGAGCGGTGCGTCACCGCCACGCCCTTGGGCTTGCCGGTCGATCCCGAGGTGAAGATGACCCACGCGTCGTCGTCGAGACCCGGGTCGGACGGCTCGACGGGGTCGGTACGGCGGCGGGCGGCGATCGCCCGGTCGGCGCCGACGACGGCCGCCACGTCGGCCTCGTCGAAGACGAGCCGGGCCCGCTCGTCGGGGTCGTCGGCGTCGACCGGCACGTACGCCGCCCCGGCCAGCAGGATGCCGATGATCGCGACGTACAGGTCGGTCGTGCCCGACGGGACCCGGACACCCACCTTGTCGCCCGGACCCACGCCGAGGGCGGCCAGCTCGGCGGCCAGGCCGTCGGCCTCCTCCTCGAGCTCGGCGTAGGTCATCACTCCGGTGCCGGCGTCGACGGCGGGCTCGTCGGCCGCCTGCGCCGCGGTCGCGCGGAAGATCTGCACCAGCGTGCGCGGCGCCGGAGCCCAGGCGCCCCGGCGCAGCGGGTCGACGGTCACGCCGGACACCTCGTCCTCGTGGTGGTGGTGGGTCTCGTGGGGCACGGCGGCGGACTCTTCCGAACGCAGGTGAACAGGCGGCGACGACGTCTCAGATCTGCACGCACCCGGGGTTCAGTCCTCGACCAGGGTCTCTTGGGGGCGCCCCGGGTCGGGCTCCGCCGGCTCCGGCAGGTTGGCGCGCAGCGCCTCGAGCTGGGCGCACACCGCGACCCCGAAGAGCAGCGAGATCGACGACATCAGGCTCCACAGCAGCAGCGCCACGATGCCGGCGAGCGGGCCGTAGGTGCTGTCGAACGACGCGCTCAGCTTGACGTAGAGCGCGAGCCCGCCGGCGGCCGCCATGCTCAGCGCCACCGCCACGACGGCGCCGAGTGCCAGCCACGACAGGGCCGGCTGCCGGCGGCGTGGCGCGTGGTCGAGCAGCACCGCGACGGTCACCACGAGCAGCAGCAGCCCGGCCGGCCAGCGGGCGAAGGCCCACGTCGTCTGCGCGGTGTCGGACCAGCCGTACTCGGCCACCATCGCGTCGCCGAACGCGTCGCCGGCGACCAGCAGGAAGAAGCCCGCGCCCACGGGCAGCGCCAGCACCGCCGTGAACACCGCGGCACGGCCGTACTTCGCCAGGGCCGGGCGGTCGCGGCGGATGCCGTAGATCCGGTTGCTCCCCCGCTCGACCTGCGCCATCGCGGTGGCCATCGTGACCAGGGCGAGCAGCAGGCCGAGCACCAGCGCCACCTCGCCGCTGCGCTCCGACCCGCCCGCAACGGCGCCGGCCAGCGCGTCGTCGTCGTCCCCGCCGGGGGTCACCGCCTGGACGGTCCGCGCCACCACGCGCGACCACCGGGAGTCGTCGACGTCGGCCGCGAGGCCGGTCGCCGCCAGCAGGAAGGGCACGACACCGAGGCAGGTCTGCAGGGCCAGGGCCCGGCTGTTGGTGAAGCCGTCGCCGTAGCGGAACCGGACGAAGGCGCCGGTGAGCACGGTGCGGACCCCGTGGCGGCGCACCAGGTGCCAGGCGTCCTCGGCGTCGAGCTCCTCGCCGTCCATCTCGGTGGTGACGGGCACCAGGCGGGCGGTGGTCATCGGGCAAGCATGGCGGGTCAGCGCGAGGTGTGCGCGACCACCGCCGGCACCACCGCCTCCCACGTCGACCGGGGCGGCACCTGGTGGCCCATGCCGTCCACCACCAGCAGCCGGGCACCCGGGATGCTCGCCGCCAGCGCCTCGCCGTGGGCGAGGGGGAACATCGGGTCGTGGCTGCCGTGCACCACCAGCGTCGGAGCCCTGATCTCGCGGACGTCGAGCGCGGGCCCGTCGTCGTCGCCCGCGCCGACCGCGATCCAGTGGTTGCCGGCCGCGGCGACGTCGGTGCTGCGGTCGTACGCCGCGCCGGCGGCGGCGCGCGCGTCGTCGGCGTCGACGCCGAGCGGGCCGGCGAACGCCTGCTCGCCGGCGAGGAGCCAGCCGACGACCTGCTCGCGGTCGCCCCAGTCGGGCTCGGGCGGCGGGGACGCGAAGTACGCCGCCGCCACCGGCGCGGGGCCGGGCAGCGCCGAGCCGTCGACGCCGTCGACGCCGTCGACACCGCCGACCGGACTGGTGGCGACCAGGGTCAGGGACGCGACCAGGTGGGGGTGCTGCAGGGCGAGGCCCTGGGCGATGCCGCCGCCCATCGAGACCCCGACCAGGTGGGCCGGCCCCACGCCGAGCGCCCCGACGAGCGCGGCGGCGTCGCGGTCGAGCGCGCTGGCGTCGTAGGACGGCCGGCCGGGCGGGTCGGTGGTCGACCGGCCGGTGTCGCGGTGGTCGTAGCGGACGACGTGCCGACCACCCGCCGCGAGCCGCCCGCAGAGGTCGGCCGGCCACCAGTCCATCGACGCGGCGGCACCGGAGAGCAGCAGGACGGTGGGGTCGGCCGGGTCGCCGAAGGACTCGACGCACAGCTCGACGTCGCCGACGGGCACCAGACGCGCGTTGCTCATGGTGACCCCGACCCGATCACCCGTCCCGACTCATCGGCCGCGTCGCGCATGGCCCCGGCAATCGCGGCGAAGTCGCCCGCCGCGACCTCGAACAGGCCGCGCCGGAACGGCAACCCCCACCGCTCCTCGTCGTCGACGAACCCGAGCACCGGCAGCAGCGGCCGGACCGGCACCGGCGCCACCTGCTCGAACTCCACCCGCCGCCTCCAGGGCCGGACGTCGCCGACCTCGACCCGGTAGGGCTCGTCGTCGGCGACCACGCCGAGCGCGGTGAACTGCTGCAGCACCCGACCGGTGCGGATCGCCGTGCGCGGGGAGTAGAACGCGATGCCGTCGCCGCGGCCCAGCCGCCGCAACCGCGTGTCGCGCCCGTGGTCGGCCTGCGTGAAGCCGCCCTCCACCCCGAGGAGCACGTGCTCGAGGCTGATCGTGTTGATCCAGTAGTGGGTGCGCTGGTCGACGTCGGCGGGCATGCGGCGCAGGCTGCCACCGACCACCGACACCTGCTGGTTGGATCGGGGGGTGCGGGTCGGCGTCGTGGGGCTGGGGATGGGCGGGGCGACGCTCGCCTGCCTGCTCACCGACGCCGGTCACGACGTCGAGGTGCTCGAGCAGGCCGAGGACCCGGGGGCCGTCGGCGCCGGGATCTGGCTGCAGGGCATGGGGCAGCAGGTGCTCTCACGGCTGGGTCTCCTGGAGCCGTTGCGCGCGGTGTCCCGACCGGTCGGCCGTGTCGAGATCGTCACGGTCGGGGGTCGGCGCCTCGTCGACCTCGGGTACGACGCCCGCCCCGGCTCCGCGCCCGCGCTCGGCGTGCACCGCGGCGACCTGTTCACGCTGCTCCACGACGCCGTCCGCCGCCGCGGCGTGCCGGTCCGGCCCGGCGTCGCGGTCACCGGCGTCCGGCCGACCCCGCGCGGGATGACGGTCGAGTCGGCGGGCGGTGACGTCGCGTCGTACGACCTGGTCGTGGGGTGTGACGGCGCCCGGTCGCCGGTGCGGCGCAGCATGGGGGTGACCTCGCGCGACCGGCCCTACGAGTACGGCGCCCTCTGGGCCATCGTCGACGACGCCGCCGAGGCCGCCGCCGACTCGCTCTACCAGTGCCTGAGCGGGACCAGCACCTACCTGGGCGTCCTGCCCACCGGTCGGGGCCGGACGTCGCTGTTCTGGTCGGTGCGCCGGCGGGACATGGCCGCCACGGTCGCGGCCGGGCTGCCGGCCTGGCGCGACCGGGCCCGGCCCCACGCCGGCCCGTACGCCGACCTGCTCGACCGCGTCGAGGTGCTGCTGCCGGCGACCTACCGCGACGTCGTCGTCCGGGCGCCGTACCGGCTGGGCGACGGGAGCGGTCGCCACGCCGCCGCGCTCGTGGGCGACAGCGCCCACGCGATGAGCCCGCAGCTGGGCACCGGCACCTCGCTCGCGCTGGCCGACGCCTGGGTGCTGGCCGACGCGCTCGGCGCCGGGGCCGACCTGGCGACGGCGCTGCCGGCGTACGCCCGGCGGCGCGCGGCGCACGTGCGGTGGTACCAGTGGACGACGCGGCTCATGATGCCGGTGTTCCAGAGCGACCTGGCTCCCCTCGCGTGGCCGCGCGACGCCCTCGCGCCGCTGGTCACGCGGATCCCCGGCATGCCGTCGGTGCTCGTCGGCACGTTGTGCGGCGACCACACCTCGCCGTGGACGCGCGTGGCGCCGATCGCCTGACCGCCCAGGTTCTTCTCCACTGCCCAGCGCGGTCTCAGCCGGGTCATAGGGACGCGGCACATGCTCGAGACATGAACGAGATGCCGCCCCCGACGCCTGGCCCGCGGTTCGAGGACTACCCGCAGACACCGCCGCCTCCCCCGCCGTACTCGCCGCTCGCGCAGCAGGCCGGGCTGCTGCCCCCGAGGCGCGGACGGCGCGGCTTCGCGGCGGCGGTGGTCGTGGCCGCGCTGGTGGTCGGCGGCGGCGCGGGTGTCGGCGGCGCGGCGGCGTACGACGCCCTGGACGGTGACGAGACCACCCCGAGCAGCGGCACGACCGTGACCGCCTCGCCGGTGGTCAGCCGCGGCGAGGACGAGCCGGCGGGCCAGGGCACGGTCGAGCAGGTCGCCGCGTCGGTGCTGCCGTCGGTGGTCAAGCTCGACGTCAGCGGGGGCGCGGGGTCGGGGTCGGGCTCGGGGATCGTCCTCAGCTCCGACGGGCTGATCCTCACCAACAACCACGTCGTCGAGGTGGCCGAGGGCGGCGGCGCGATCACCGTGTCGTTCTCCGACGGCAGCCACGCCGCGGCCGAGATCGTCGGCACCGACCCGCTCACCGACACCGCGGTCATCCAGGCCGAGGACGTCGACGGCCTGACGCCGGCGACCATCGGGGAGTCCGGCGCGGTCGACGTCGGCGAGGAGGTCGTCGCGATCGGCTCGCCGTTCGGGCTCGACGCCACGGTCACCTCCGGCATCGTCAGCGCCCTGGACCGCCCCGTCGACGTCGGCACCGACGAGCGCGGCAACGCCACCGTCTACCCGGCGATCCAGACCGACGCCGCCATCAACCCCGGCAACAGCGGCGGCCCGCTGGTCGACCTCGACGGCCACGTGATCGGCATCAACTCCTCCATCCAGTCGACGCCGACCAGCGGCGGCGAGGCCGGGTCGATCGGCCTGGGCTTCGCGATCCCGATCGACCAGGTGCTACCGGTCGTGGAGCAGATGAAGGACGGCGAGACGCCCACGCACGCCCGGATCGGCGTCTCGGTGCAGGACGTCGCCGCCTCCGACGGCGCGATGGTCACCGACGGCGCCCAGGTCTCGCAGGTCACCGACGGCTCGGCCGCCGGCCAGGCCGGGCTCGAGGACGGCGACGTCATCACCCAGGTCGACGACACCCTGATCACCGGGTCGGACTCGCTGATCGCCACGGTGCGGTCCTACCGTCCCGGCGACGAGGTCACCCTCACCTACGAGCGGGACGGCCGCGAGGACACCGTCTCCCTCACCCTCGACTCCGACGCGGGCGCCACGCCCTGACCCGGACCCCCGAGCTGCCCTGGGGAGGGCAACCCCCGGCGGCCGCCGGTCATCTCTCGACCAGCGGCCGTCGGCGTGGCCCGCACGCCGACCCGTCGTACATGTACGACGGGTCGACGCTCATTTTCCGCTGACCCATCGTACATGTACGACGGGTCAGCGCGGGTTTCACGGTGACCCGTCGGCTCGTTGCGACGGGTCAGCGCGGATTTCGCGGTGACCCGTCGGCTCGTTGCGACGGGTCAGCGTCGATCTCACGGTGACCCGTCGGCTCGTGGCGACGGGTCAGCGGGCGAGGCGCTTCTGGAACTCGCCGAGACGGGAGACGGGGCGGAAGCCGAGCAGCTCGTTGACGCCGATCATGTGGTCGTTGACCTCGGCGTTCCAGGTGGCGACGCGGACGGCGTCGGGTCGCTCGCGCTGGAGGAGGCGCTGGTTGGCCACCTTGACCGCGAGGCCGAGGCGGTGGCCGCGGTGGTCGCGGTGCACGAGGGTGCCCCACTGGTAGGCCGTGCTGGTGCCGCCCTGCACGATCATCGAGTAGGCGACGACGGTGCCGGCGGCGTCGAGCGCGACCGAGTGGTACGCCGTGCGGCCCTGGCGGGCGAGGCTCGCCTCCTGCTCGCGCAGCCGGGCGACGTCGGCGTCGAGCGGCTCGATCTCGAGGTCGCCGACCGGCGCCTCGGTCATCAGGCTGCCGTCGAGCTCGACCCAGCCGGGCGCGAGGTCGTCGGGCACGGGGCCGGTCCACGACCGCAGCGCGTAGCCCTCGTGGTGCGGCGCGGCCTCGGCGGCGAGCCGGTCGAGCAGCGCGTCGTCGACCGGCAGGTCGAGCCACCGCTGGACGTCGCTGAGCCCGAGCCGGAAGCCCGCCGCGGTGGCGAAGGCGACGCCACGGGCGCCGGTGCCGTCGGTGCCGTGCTCGTAGGGCCAGGCGATGTCGGCGCCGAGCAGGGTGCGCCCCTCGGCCGCCGCGACCGCCTCCGCCGCGGCCAGCACCGCCCGCCCGTGGCCGCGACCCTGGTGGGCCGGCGCCACCGCCACCTCGACGTGGGCACTGGTCAGGTTGTCCCGCAGGGGGAGGTCGACCGCGCCGATGGCGACGACCTCGCCGTCGACCCGCCCGACCAGCCCGAGCTTGCGCTCGTCGGACGTGGGCTGCTGCCACTGCACTCGGGTCTCGGCCAGCGAGTGCACCCCCGCCTCCGCGACGCCGACGGCGGCCTCGGCGGCGGCGCGGTAGGCGTCGTACCAGGCGGCGAGGCCCGCCTCGTCGTGCGGGTCGAGGTCGCTGATCTCCAGGCTGCTCATCGCGTCCGCACGACCCGTCCCTCGTCCCAGACCGGGCCGTCGGACTCGTAGACCTCCCCGGCGGCGCCGTAGACGAGGAACCGGTCGAAGCCGCGGGCGAACCAGCGGTCGTGGGTCACCGCGAGCACCGTGCCCTCGAACGCCTCCAGCCCCTCCTCGAGCGCCTCCGCGCTCTGCACGTCGAGGTTGTCGGTCGGCTCGTCGAGCAGCAGCAGGGTCGCGCCGCTGAGCTCGAGCAGCAGGATCTGGAACCTGGCCTGCTGACCGCCGCTCAGCGACTCGAACTTCTGCTCGGCCTGGGCGCTGAGCTCGTAGCGGTCGAGGACCCGGCTGGCCTGCTCGCGGCCCATCCCGGCGCGCCCGATGCCGTCGGCCCGGCCGTCGCCGCGGTGCAGGATCTCGACCAGGGTGCGGCCCGTCAGCTCGGGGTGCTCGTGGGTCTGCACGAACCAGCCCGGGCGCACGCGGGCGCCGAGCTTGGCCTTGCCCCGGTGGTGGACCGGCTCGATCCGCAGGTCGCCGACCGGCTGGTGCTCGACGTCGGGGTCGCTGCCGCCGGCGGCCAGCAGGCGCAGGAAGTGGGACTTGCCGGAGCCGTTGGACCCCAGGACGGCGACCCGCTCGCCGTACCAGACCTCGAGGTCGAAGGGCCGCATCAGCCCGCTGAGCTCGAGGTCGGTGCAGACGACGGCACGCTTGCCGGTGCGGCCGCCCTTGAGCCGCATCGAGACCTGCTGCTCGCGCGGCTGCTCGGTGGGCGCCCCGATCTCCTCGAACTTGCGGAGCCGGGTCTGGGCGGCCTTGTACTGGCTGGCCATCCCGTCGTTGTACTCCGACTTGATCTTCATCCGCAGCACGAGGGCCTTGATCTTGGCGTGCTCCTCGTCCCAGCGCCTGCGCATCTCCTCGAAGCGCGCGAACCGGTCCTTGCGCGCCGCGTGGTAGCTGGCGAACCCGCCGACGTGGGTCCACACCAGGTTGCCGGCGTGGCCGAGCTCGACGGTCACGACGTGCGTGGCGGTGTTGTCGAGCAGCTCGCGGTCGTGGCTGATGAACAGGATGGTCTTGTCCGAGGCGCGGATGCGGTCCTCGAGCCAGATCTTGCCGGGTACGTCGAGGTAGTTGTCGGGCTCGTCGAGCAGCAGCACCTCGTCGGGGCCGGCGAGCAGGTACTCCAGCACCAGCCGCTTCTGCTCACCGCCGGAGAGCGTGCGCAGCTCGCGGTACTTCGCGCGGTCGTAGGACACGCCGAGCGCCTTGATCGTGCACACGTCCCAGGTGACCTCGAGGTCGTAGCCGCCCGCGTCGGCGTACTCGTGCAGGGCCTCGGCGTAGCGCATCTGCGTCTTCTCGTCGTCGGTCTCCATCAGCGCGAGCTCGCACCGGTCGACCTGGCCGGCAGCCTCGCGGATGCGTGCCGGGCTGACGCTGAGCAGCAGGTCGGCCACCGTGGGCTCCGCACCGTCGGCCCCCAGACCGGCCTTGACGTCCTGGCGCATCACGCCGAGCCCGCCGCTGCGGGTGACCGCGCCGGCGTGGGGCTGGAGGTCGCCGGTGACGATGCGCAGCAACGTCGTCTTGCCGGCGCCGTTGGCCCCGACCAGCGCGACCTTGGCGCCCTCCCCCACCCGGAACGACACGTCGTCGAGCAGCACCCGCCCGTCGGGGAGCTCGTACCTGATCCCGCTCACGTCCACATGTCCCACGAGCGACCATCATCCGGCACGACCGGGCTCCGGCGCACCGGCTTTCCGCCGCCAGGTCGGACCACGGACCTGCCGGTCATCCGCTGGTCACCGACCGTCCGACGTCCGTCCGCCGCCGCGTGGGCTGCCGGACCTCTGCCCGTCGACGACTGGACGGCCACCGGCCACGGCGTCGGCGGTCCCCCGCATCCTGGACTCGATAGACCTCGGGCATGACCGACGCGCACCGTCGTCCCGCCCCCTCCGCAGCCGTCCGCCCCGTCGTCCTGGTCGCCGTCCTGGCAGCCGTCGTCGCCGTCCTCGCGGCGTGCGGGCCCACGGCCGACCCCCGGTCCCGGGGGACCGTCCCCCCCGTGCCCGCCACCACGACCACCGCCGCCACCTCGGTCGCCCCGGTGCGCCACGTCGACCGGCCTCGGGTCGCGCCGCCGGCCCCGCCGCTGCGCCTGCGGGTCCTGCAGTACAACATCCGCTACGGCTCCGTGGGTCTCGACGGCGTCCTGAGCGACATCCGGCTCGCGCGCCCCGACGTCGTGCTGCTCAACGAGGTGGACGACCAGACCCGCACCGGCGGCGTCCACCAGGTGCGTCGCCTGGCCCGCCGGCTCGGGATGACCTGGGAGTACGACGCCAACAGCCGCACCCCGCAGGGCTCGCGCGGCAACGCCGTGCTGTCGACGTACCCGCTGTCCCGGCCCGTGCGCCACGACCTCCCGTGGCCCGCCGACACCCAGCCCCGGGGCCTGATGCGGGTGCTGGTGACGACCCCGACGACGCGCCTGGAGGTGTGGACGACCCACCTCAACCCCGGTGCCGGCACCGTCCCGCAGGCTGAGCGGGTGGCCGAGACCGTCGGCGATCCCGGCTGCACCACCATCGTCGGCGGCGACATGAACGACGGGCCGGGCACGCCCGTCGACGAGGCGCTGCGCCGCAACTCGCTGCGTGACGCGTGGCGGGCGGTGGGTCGGGGCCCGGGATACACCAACTACCAGGGCATCGAGCGGATCGACTACCTCTACTACACCGACGCGACCCCGCTCTCGATCCGGGTGGAGCCGCTGCGCAGCTCCGACCACCACGCCGTCCTCGGCGTGTTCGACCTCTCCCCGGCACGGGGCTGCTGACCGGCAGCCCGCAAAGATGAGAACGGCTCTCACGAGCGCGGGCTACACCTGAGGCATGCTCCGTCACACACGCTCGTCCTGGTCGTCCCCGCTCCGCACGGTCGCACTCGTCGCCGTGCTCTGCCTGGCCGGCACCGCCCTCGTGGAGGTGCCCGCGCGGGCCACCGGTGGTGCGGTCGCCACCGCGCACGTGGCTCCCGACCGGAGCGGACGGGCAGCGACCGAGCCGCTGCGGGTGCGGTTCCTGCAGTACAACATCCGCTACGGCTCGGGCGGCATCAACCGCGTCGCGGCCGACATCGCCCGCAGCGGCGCGCAGGTGGTGCTGCTCAACGAGGTGGACGACCGCCGGAGCACGGGCGGGATCCACCAGCCCCGCCACCTGGCCCGCCGCCTCGGCATGACCGCGGTGTACGACGCCAACAGCCGCACCCGGTTCGGCAGCCGCGGCGACGCGGTGCTGTCGCGCTTCCCGATCACCCAGGTGCGGCGCCACGACCTCTTCACCCCGCCCGGCACCCGGGCCCGGGGCGCGATGCGGGTCCGGCTGTCGACGCGCGTGGGCGGCCTCGACGTGTGGACGACGCACCTCAACCCCGGCCGCGGGACCCTGCGCCAGGCGACCCGGGTGTCCGCGCTGGTCGGCGACCCCGCGTGCGCCACCGTGGTCGGCGGCGACATGAACGCCGGGCCCGGCTCGCCCGAGGACCGGGTGCTGCGCACCCACCTGCGCGACCTGTGGCGCGAGGTGGTCGGCCGGCCCGGACCGACCAACTTCTCGCGCACCGAGCGCATCGACTACCTCTACTTCGAGCGCGCCGTGCCGCGATGGGCCCGCCTGACCCCCCGAGGTGCCTCCGACCACCGCGGCGTGGTGGGTGTGCTCCACGTCCGCGCCGATCAGGCTTGTTGACGGGCCCCTGGCGGGCCGTTGCTACTGGCGAGTTAGATGGGTGTGACCGTCCCCACCTGCCACAGATCGCCGATCCAGGAGGCCCGCATGCAGCTCGCCCTGTCCGAGGAGGACCAGAAGTTCCGCGAGGAGATGCGCGAGTTCTTCACCACCCAGGTGCCCGAGGAGATCCGCCGCACGGTGGCCGAGGGGCGCGAGCTGTCCCGTGACCAGATCGTCGAGAGCCAGCGGACCCTCAACGCGGCCGGCCTCGCCGTACCGCACTGGCCCGAGGAGTGGGGTGGCCGGGGCTGGACCGAGCTGCAGCGCCACATCTGGCACGAGGAGATGCAGGCCGCGTGCGTGCCGACGCCGCTGGCGTTCAACGCCAGCATGATCGGCCCGGTCATCGCCCAGTTCGGCACCCAGGAGCAGAAGGAGGAGTTCCTGCCCAAGACCGCCAACGTCGACATCTTCTGGAGCCAGGGCTTCTCCGAGCCCGACGCCGGGTCCGACCTGGCGAGCCTGCGGACCACCGCCGTCCTCGACGGCGACCACTGGGTGGTCAACGGTCAGAAGACCTGGACGACGCTGGGCCAGTACGGCGACTGGATCTTCACGCTCGTGCGCACCGACCCCGAGGTCAAGAAGCAGGCCGGGATCTCGATGCTGCTCATCGACATGCGGTCCGAGGGCGTCGAGGTGCGGCCGATCGAGCTGATCGACGGGGGCTACGAGGTCAACGAGGTGTGGTTCGACGACGTGCGGGTGCCGGCGGGGAACATGGTCGGTGAGCTCAACAGCGGCTGGACCCAGGCCAAGTTCCTGCTCGGCAACGAGCGTGTGGGCGTGGCACCGGTGGGCGCCACCAAGCGGGTGCTGGCCCGGGCCAAGGAGCGCGCCGCCGACCTGATCGCGGCCGACCCGCTGTTCCGGGCGCGGGTCGTCGAGCTCGAGAACGAGCTGCTCGCGCTCGAGCTCACCGCGCTGCGCGTCGCGGCCCACTCGGCCGGCGGCGAGCCCCACCCGGCGTCGTCGGTGCTCAAGCTCAAGGGCACCGAGCTGCAGCAGGCGGTCAGCGAGCTCGTCATCGACCTCGGCGGGCCGGCCACCCTCGCCTCGGGCGAGGGTGACGCCACGCTGGACTGGTACCGCCGCAGCACGCCGATCTACCTCAACCTCCGCAAGGCGTCGATCTACGGCGGGTCCAACGAGATCCAGCGCCAGATCATCAGCCGCGGCATCCTCGGGCTCTGAGCCGGACCGACTAGGAGACGGACATGGACTTCAGCTACGACGACGAGCAGACCGCCCTCCGCGACGCTGTGCGAGGACTGGTCGGCAAGGCCTACGCCGACTGGGAGCACCGCCGCCAGACCGCCGGGGCCGACCCCGGCTTCGACGAGCGGCTCTGGGCCCAGATGGCCGAGATGGGCTTGCTGGGCCTGCCGTTCAGCGAGGACGACGGCGGCGTCGGCGCCGGCCCCGTCGAGATCGCGATCGTGTGCCGCGAGCTCGGTCGCGTGCTCGCCCCCGAGCCCTACCTCGCCTCGGTCGTGTACGCCGGTGGGCTGGTCTCCGCGGTCGGCACGCCCGAGCAGCGCCAGGAGCTCCTCGGCGCGCTGTCCGAGGGCCGGAGCGTGCTCGCGTTCGCCCACGACGAGCCCGGCCGCCGCTGGAGCCCGTCGGCCCACGACGTCCGCGCGGCTGCCGACGGCACGCTCACCGGCACCAAGGACGCCGTCCTGCACGGCGCCCGGGCCGACGTCCTCGTCGTGTCCGGGGCGCTCGAGGGCGGCGGCACCGGGCTGTTCGTGGTCTCCGGCGACGCGCTGTCGTCGGGGTCGTCGGGGTCGTCGGTGCAGCGCGACGGCTACCCGCTGCCCGACGGCGGCCGCGCCGCGCGGATCACCTTCGACGCCACGCCCGCCACGCCGCTCGGCACGGCCGGCGCCGACGTGACCGGCAGCATCGCCACGATCCAGGACGTCACCCGGATCATGGCCGCCAACGAGGCGCTCGGGGCGATGCAGACCCAGCTCGCGGCGACCGTCGACTACCTCAAGAACCGCAAGCAGTTCGGCGTCACGCTCAACAGCTTCCAGGCGCTCACCTTCCGGGCCGCCGACATGTACACCAGCCAGGAGCTCACCGTCAGCCTGGTCGACTGGGCCACCATGGTCGTCGCCGGCGGCGACCCCGACGCGGTCGCCGACGCAGCGGCGCGCGTGGGCCTGCAGGTCAGCCGGGCCGGACGCCACGTCGGCCAGGAGGCGATCCAGCTGCACGGCGGGATCGCGATGACGGCGGAGTACAACGTCGGCACCTTCACCGCCCACCTCACCGTCCTCGACCACCTCCTCGGCGACGCCGGCCACCACCTGCGCGCCCTCGACGCGCGGCTGACGTCGTACGACGCCATCGACCCGCTCGACGTGGCGGCGGGCGTGTGAGCGGCCTGGCGACGGTGGTCGAGCCGCGGGGACGAAGTCACCGCGAGTCGAGGCCCCCGCAAGGTCCGTGCTCGCCGTACCCGTGCACCTCACCGGGTCTCGACCCGGGCTCGCTGGCGCTCGCCGGGCTCGACCACCCTCACCTGCGGACCATCGGATGAGGGGCCTGGCCGGCAAGACCGCCGTCGTCACCGGCGCCAGCCGCGGCATCGGCCTGGGCGTTGCGCAGCGCCTGGTCGAGGAGGGCGCGCGCGTGGTGATCACCGCGCGCAGGCCGGAGGCGCTGGCCGAGGCCGTGGAGACCCTCGGTGGGGCCGAGCACGCGCTCGGCGTCCCCGGCAACGCCGCCGACCCCGACCACCGCCGTGAGACCGTGGCGGCGGCGGTCGAGACGTTCGGCAGCCTCGACCTCCTGGTCAACAACACCGGCATCAACCCGGCGTTCGGGATGCTGATGGACCTCGACCTCGACGCCGCCCGCAAGATCATGGACGTCAACGTGGTCGCGGCCCTGGCCTGGACCCAGGAGGCGTTCCACGCCCGGATGAAGGAGCACGGCGGCGCGGTCGTCAACGTCTCCTCGCTCTCCGGCGTGCGGCCGGCGCCGTTCATCTCGATGTACGGCGCCAGCAAGGCCGCGCTGGTCTCCCTCACCGAGACCCTCGCCCAGGAGCTCGCCCCGGCCATCCGGGTCAACGCCGTGGCCCCGGCCGTGGTCAAGACCAGGTTCGCCGAGGCGCTCTACGTCGGCCGCGAGGAGGAGGCGTCGGCCGCCTACCCGATGAAGCGGCTCGGCGAGACCGACGACATCGGCGCGCTGGTGGCGTTCCTGCTCTCCGACGAGGCGTCGTGGCTGACCGGGCAGACCATCGTCGCCGACGGCGGCATCAGCCTGCAGGGCCAGCACTGATGGGCGGGCACTGATGGGGCACCAGGCGCTCGACGGGAAGGGCGCCGTCGTCACCGGCGCGGCCGGCGGGATCGGCCGCGCCCTCGCCTCGCGCCTGGTCGCCGAGGGCGCCCGGGTCGTCGTCAACGACCTCGACGCCGACCGGCTCGCGACCACCGCGGCGGAGATCGGGGCGGTCCCGCTGCCCGGCGACTGCTCCTCGACCGCCGGCGTCGACGAGCTCATCGCCGCCGCCGCGCACGCGCTGGGGCGCATCGACGTCTACTGCGCCAACGCCGGCATCGACCGGACGACGCCCGACAGCCTGCAGCTGCCCGACGACGAGTGGGCCCGGATGCTCGACGTCAACGTGATGGGCCACGTCCGCGCCGCCCGCGCGCTCGTGCCGACGTGGCTCGAGGGCTCGGGCGACGGCCGCGGCGGTCGCTTCGTCGTCACCGCCTCGGCGGCCGGGCTGCTGACGATGGTCGGTGCGGCGGCGTACTCCACCACCAAGCACGCGGCCGTCGGGTTCGCCGAGTGGCTCTCGGTCACCTACGGCGACCGCGGCGTCGCCGTCCAGGCCATCTGCCCCCAGGGCGTGCAGACCGCGATGCTCGACCAGGCCGGACCGCTCAAGGACCTGCTCTCCCGCGACGAGGCGCTGAGTCCCGACGCCGTCGCCGACGCCTGGGCGGCCTCCCTCGACGACGAGCGGTTCCTGGTGCTCCCCCACCCCGAGGTCGCCGGCTACTACGCCGCCCGAGCGGCCGACACCGACCGGTGGCTCGCCGGCATGCGGCGCCTGCAGTCCAAGGTCGACGGGCTGTCATGAGTCCGTCAGCGGTGCCCGGCTTCGACGCCGACGCGTTCCGGCGCTGGTACGACGACGTCCGCCCGGGCGAGCTCGCCGGCCCGGTCGAGGCGTCCCTGATCTCGGGCGGCAAGTCCAACCTCACCTACTCCGTCACCGACGGCACCTCCACGTTCGTCGTACGCCGCCCCCCGCTCGGCCACGTGCAGGCCACCGCCCACGACATGGGCCGGGAGTACACCGCGATGTCGGCGCTGGCCGGGTCCGACGTGCCCGTGCCGGCGACCTTCGCGCACTGCGCCGACCCCGCCGTGCTCGGCGCGGAGTTCTACGTCATGGAGAAGGTCGCCGGCGAGGCCTACCGCACCGCCGCACAGCTCGAGGAGGTCGGACCCGAGCGCACCGCCGGGCTCGCGGCCGCGATGGCGGAGGTGCTGGCGCGCCTGCACGCCGTGGTCCCCGAGGAGGTCGGGCTGGGCGACTTCGGGCGGCCCACCGGGTTCCTCGAGCGGCAGGTGCGCCGCTGGGGCCGCCAGCTCGAGGGGTCGGCCACCCGCCCGCTCCCCGACGCCGACGCCCTGCTGGCCCGGCTCGCCGGGTCAGTGCCGCCCGACGGCCCGCCCGGCATCGTGCACGGCGACTACCGCCTCGACAACCTGCTCACCGTGCCCGGCGACGCCCGGTCGTCGGGTGGGCCGGTGAAGGCGGTCGTCGACTGGGAGATGGCCACGCTCGGCGACCCGCTCACCGACGTCGCGCTGCTGCTGGTCTACGACGACCTGGGCAGCATCACCGGCGGCGGCGCCGTCGCCGACGCGAGCCGCGCGCCGGGCTACCCCGACCGCGACGCCCAGCTGGCGGCGTACGAGCGTGCGGGCGGTCGCCCGCTCGGCGACCTGTCCTTCCACCTCGGGCTGGCCTACCTCAAGATCGCGGTCATCCTCGAGGGCATCCACCACCGCTTCCTCGCCGGCCAGACCGTCGGCGACGGGTTCGACCGGGTCGGCGAGGCCGTCGAGCCGCTGCTCGCCGCCGGGCTCGACGCGACCACGAAGGGCACCTGATGGACCTCAGCCTCACCGACGAGCAGACCGCCTTCCGGCAGGCGGCCCGCGACTTCCTCGACCGCGAGGCGGTCCCGCACCGCACGCAGTGGGACCGCGACGAGTCCGTCGACCTCGCGATCGTGCCCAAGATGGCCGCGCTCGGGTTCTTCGGGCTCACCATCCCCGAGGAGTACGGCGGCCTCGGCGGCGACTACGTCACCTACGCGCTCGCGATGGAGGAGCTGGGCCGGGCCGACTCGGCCCTGCGCGGCATCGTCTCGGTGAGCAGCGGGCTGGTCGGCAAGTCGATCCTGTTCCACGGCACCGAGGAGCAGAAGCGCGAGTGGCTGCCCCCGATCGCCTCGGCCGAGGTGCTCGGCTGCTTCGGGCTCACCGAGCCCGGCACCGGCTCCGACGCCGGCAACCTGACCGCCCGCGCCGTCCGCGACGGCGACGACTGGCTGATCACCGGGCAGAAGCTGTTCATCACCAACGGCACCTGGGCCCAGGTCGCGCTCGTCTTCGCGCGCACCGGCGCCCCCGACTCCGGCGCCCGCGGCATCTCGGCGTTCCTGGTCCCGACCGACGCCCCCGGCTTCGAGGCCCGCGAGATCAAGGGCAAGCTCGGCCTGCGCGGCCAGGCCACCGCCGAGCTGTTCCTCGACGACGTCCGCGTGCCGGCGTCGGCGATGCTCGGCGGCCCCGAGGGCGAGGGCCGCGGCTTCAAGGTCGCGATGTCCACCCTCGACAAGGGGCGGCTCGCCGTCGCCGCCGGCTGCGTCGGCATCGTCCAGGGCTGCCTCGAGACGTCGGTCGCCTACGCCAAGGAGCGCACCCAGTTCGGCCGTCCGATCGCCGGCTTCCAGCTGGTGCAGGACATGATCGCCGACATCTCGCTCGACGCCGACGCCGCACGGCTGCTGGTCTGGCGCACCGCCGACCTCGTCGACCGGCACGAGCCGTTCGGCGTCGCGGCGTCCAAGGCCAAGCTGTTCGCCTCCGAGGCCGCCGTCCGCGCCGCCAACCTGGCGATCCAGATCCACGGCGGCGCCGGCTACGTCGATGAGTACCCCGCCGCGAAGTACCTGCGCGACGCCCGGGTGATGACGCTGTACGAGGGCACGAGCCAGGTGCAGAAGCTGCTGATCGGGCGGGCCGAGACGGGGATCAGCGCGTTCGTGTGAGGTCGGGGGCCCCGGGTGCGGGATTACCCGGTGAACCGGGGAATCCCGCACCCCCCGGGATCCCACGCGTCACACCAGGCCCGGGCGCACCACTCCCCAGGCAATACCTGAACTTCCCGGGCAATGCATTGCCCGGGAAGTTCAGACTTCCCCGGTGGACCGGAGAAACCTCGCCCCCGATCCCACGCGCACCAGATTTCACCGGTGAACCGGTGAAATCCCGCCCGCCCCGCCCCACGACCACCAGACGTCACCGCCCCATCAAGCAGCCGACCCAGCACGGGCCCGACGCCCCCGCCCGACCCGGGCTGGCATCATCGTCCCCGCCGTGCCGCCGGGGCCGGCGATGCCGGCGGTGCCGGCGGTGCCGTGGTCGGGACGGGGGACGAGTGCTGCAGCGACTGGGCGCCTGGGTCGCCCGCCACTGCCGGCTGGTGCTGGCCTGCTGGACCCTCGTGGCCGTGGCCGGCGCCGTGCTCGGTGGCGGTGTCTACGACAAGACCGAGCCGATCGACGGCACCCGTCCCGGCCTGGAGTCGACCGAGGTCACCGAGCGCCTCGACCGTCTCGTGCCCGAGGGCGAGACGGTCGTGGCCGTCATCGGGGGTCAGGACCTGTTCAGCACCGGGCTCCTCGAGCAGTTCACCCAGGCGGTCACCGAGATCCGCGGGATCGAGGGAGTCGCGCGGGTCGGTGACCCCTACAGCGGCGGCGGACCGGCCGGCGGCGACGGCACCACGGCCCTGGTCGAGGTCGAGCTCCAGCGCGACCTCGGCGAGGACGAGGCCGTCGCGGTCGCCGACCGGGTGGCCGAGGTGCTGCGCACGATCGACGCCCCGCAGGTGCTCGTCGGCGGCGAGGTGCTGGCCGAGCGCGACTTCGCCGACCAGGCCATCGCCGACACCGTCCGGGGCGAGGTCGTCGCACTGGTGTTCCTCTGCGTCGCGCTGCTCCTGGTCCTGGGCGGGGCGCGCGCCGCGGCGCTCCCCCTCGCTGCCGCCGTCGCGGTCATCGCCACCACCCTGCTGGCCCTGACCGCCGCGGCGAGCGCCGTGGCCGTCAGCGAGTACGCCGTCAACATCGTCACGCTGCTCGGCATCGGCCTCGCCGTCGACTACAGCCTGCTGATCGTCTTCCGCTACCGCGAGGAGGCGGCCGCCGACCGCAAGGCGACCGTGGAGACGCTGCTCTCGCGGACGACGGCCACCGCCGGACGGGCCGTGATCGTCTCCGGGCTCGCGGTGGGCACCGCGATGACCGGCCTCGTCGTCCTGGCCGACCCCCTCCTGTCCGCGATGGCGCTCGGTGGCGCACTCGTGGTCGCGCTGGCCACGGTGGCCGGCCTGACCCTGGTGCCGGCCCTCGTCGCGGTGACCCACCGCCACATCCCCGCACGCGGCCGGCGTACCTGGGTCTGGCGCGCACGCGCCCGCAGCCGGACCCCCGGCACGTTGGCCGGGCTGGCGAGGTTCGCCCAGCGGCGCCCGGTCGCGGTGACGGTGGCCGTGGTCGGCACCCTGCTGGTGCTCGGCGTCCCGCTGCTGCAGCTCGAGCTCGCCAACTCCGACGAGCGCGCCCTGCCGGCCGGCAGCGAGGCACGGGAGACCGCCGAGCTGGTCGACGAGGCGTTCGACGAGGGCGCCCTCCGGCCGCTCACCGTGCTGGTCGACGGCGACCCGGCCGTCGAGGAGGTGCAGGCACTGCTCGTCGAGCTCGACGAGCTGCCGGGAGCCGCCGGCGCCTTCGTCCTGGAGGACCTCGACGGCGTGACCTGGGTGGAGGTCGTGCCCGAGGGCCAGCCCGACGGGCCAGACGCGCAGGAGCTCGTCCGCGCGGTCCGCGACCTCGACGGCCTGCCGCTGCAGGTGGGCGGCCCGGCCGCTGAGCTGGTCGATGCCAAGGCCTCCACCGCCGAGCGCCTCCCGGTCGCGCTGGTGCTGATCGTGCTGGCCACGATCGCGCTCCTGCTCGTGCTCACCGGGTCGGTCGTGGTCCCGGTCAAGGCGCTGCTGCTCAACCTGCTCACCCTCACCGCCACCCTCGGCGTGCTGGTGGCGGTGTTCCAGTGGGGGTGGGGCTCCGGGCCGCTCGGCTTCGAGCCCTGGGGGGCCCTCGACCTCACCACGCCCCTGCTGCTGCTCGTCCTCGTCTTCGGCCTGTCGATGGACTACGAGGTCTTCCTGCTCTCCCGGATCAAGGAGGAGTGGGACCGGCGCCGCGACGACAGCCGCGAGGCCAACGACCGCGCCGTGCTCGTCGGCATCACCTCCACCGGTCCCGTCGTCACCGCCGCCGCGATCTGCATAGGCATCGTCTTCGGCGGCTTCGCCGTGGGCGAGCTGGTCGCCGTCAAGGAGATCGGCATCGGGATGAGCGTGGCGGTCCTGCTCGACGTCACCGTCGTGCGCGGCCTGCTGCTGCCCGCGGTGATGACGCTGCTCGGCACCTGGAACTGGTGGCGCCCGTTCCGTCCGCCCCCTCCGCCTCTCCCACCCCCGGCGGCACCAGCCAAGAGCGGCAAGACCGGCAAGAGCGGCAAGGGCGGCAAGCGCGGCCCGGACGGCGCCCGCGCCGCGTCCCGCTGACCGCAGGGGTCTCAGCCGCGCGTGCTCCACCGCTCGACCACCGGCCGGACGGCGCGCAGCCGCAGGCCGTGGTCGCGGAAGGTGCCGGCGACGATGCCGTCGCGGGTGGTCATCAGGGCCAGGAGCAGGTGGCCGGTGGTGACCCGCGGTCCGGCGGTGGTCCCGCGGAGCCCGAGGGCCCTGATCAACAGCTCGCGCGTGGCCTCGGTCAACTGCCGCCCGCCCCAGTCGGGTGGATGGTCGAAGGGCGGGTTGACGGCGACCAGCACGCTCGGCAGGTCGATCCCGACCGCCTCGATCTCCTCGACCTCGATCGTGTCCGCCGCGGCCAACCACCGCCGGTCGAGGGTCAGCCGCAGCTCGTCGGGGTCGGTCGCGAGGTCGCGCAGCACGTCGCGCACCAGCGGGTCGGCCAGGAGCGCACGCATCAGGTGGTGCGGGTGCACGTCGCGACGGTCCGTCACCCTTTGGACGGTATCTCGGAAAGTTTCGTCCGATCCCTAGACAAAAGTCGTGTGACGGTCGGCATAATGCAGGGGAGCAGTCTGTGATTGCTGTCACCACTCCGGAAGGACGCCTCGACGTGCCCGCTTCTCCCTTGCACCACCCGCCCGTGAGGAGCCGCGCTCGCCGCCTCCTCTCCGGCGGTCTTGCCGTCGCCCTCGGCGCCGGCGTCATGGCCGCGATGGCGGCACCGGCCTCGGGCGCCGGCGCCGCGGTGGCCAGCCTGGCTCCGCCTGCTGGCGACGAGCCCGGCGTGACCATGCGCGTCTACCGGGTCGCCGCGGGACTCACCTCGCTCTGCACCCTCAAGCCGGCGACGACGCCCAACGTCGACAAGCTGATGCCGAACATCAACTGGACGACCAACGCCCAGTTCAGCAGCACCCAGGACGCGATGGCGGACAACTTCATCGCCCACGCGCTGGCCAACCTCACGATCGACGTCGAGGGCACCTACGAGTTCCAGCTGACCAGCGACGACGGCTCACGGCTGTTCATCGACGGCAAGCAGATCATCAACAACGACGGTCTGCACGGCGCCGTGGCCAAGACCGGTTCGGTCACGCTGACCGCCGGCGTGCACGACCTCCGCACGGAGTTCTTCGAGGCGACCAACGGCCAGGAGCTCACCCTGCGGTGGCGCAAGCCCGGCCAGAGCACCTTCAGCCTCGTCGGCAACGACGTCCTCTCGACCAAGTCCGGCGTCACCCGCGTCGTCGCCCCCGGCACCAAGGAGTGCGAGGGGGCCTACGACGCCCCCGGTGACGGCCTCCCGCTCAACACCGTGAACCCGGCCTACAAGCTCGTCACCCTGCGCGACCCGAGCTGGCAGCCCGACGTGACCGGCCTGGCCTGGGAGGGCGACGACCTGCTCGTCCTCACCTGGGGCGGCACCGGCAGCCCGACCAACCAGACCTCCGAGGGCGAGCTGTGGCGCCTCGCGGGCGCCCGCACCGCCGACGGCCCGGCCGACATCGTCAGGACCAAGCTCTACGGCGGCATGCGCGAGCCCCAGGGCCTCGCCCTCGTCGACACCAACAGCGACGGCACCAAGGAGTACTGGGTCTCCGAGAAGGACGGGCTGATCCGGCTCGACAACACCGACGCCGACCCCGAGCTCGACTCCGAGTTCCGGCTGTGGGAGGTGCCGACCAGCGGCAACTTCCACGAGTTCGCCTTCGGCCTGCTGCACCGTGACGGCAAGTTCATCCTCAACACCTCGGTGTCGATCGACTACGGCGGCGCGACGACCAACCCGCAGCAGGCGCCGCTCGGCGCCGGCGGGGTCCAGATGCGCGGCAACACGGTGGAGATCGACGACACCACCGGTCAGGCGACAGTGGTCGCCGGCGGCCTGCGCACCCCCAACGGCATCGGTTTCGGGCCCGAGGACGGCGTCTTCGTCACCGACAACCAGGGCGGCTGGCTGCCGTCGTCCAAGCTCGTGCACATCAAGCAGGGCCGGTTCTTCGAGCACCGCACCAACCCGGCCGGCCCGTTCCAGAGCAGCCCGGTGACCAAGCCGGTCCTGTGGATGCCGCAGAACGAGATCGCCAACTCGCCGAGCACGCCGGTGATGGTCCCCGACGGGCCCTTCGCCGACCAGCTGCTCATCGGTGACGTCACCTACGGCGGCCTGCAGCGCGCCTTCCTCGAGAAGGTCGAGGGCGAGTACCAGGGCGCGCTGTTCCGCAGCACGCAGGGCCTCGAGGCCGGCGTCAACGAGGTCCTCATGGACCCCAGCGGCACGATCGTCATCGGCGGCATCGGTGGCGGCGGCAACTGGGAGCAGTCGGGCAAGCTGCCCTACGGCCTGCAGATGCTGGTCCCCACCGGCCAGACCGCCTTCGAGATGAAGTCGATGGAGGTCGTCGAGGGCGGCTTCGAGATCACCTACACCGAGCCCGTCTCGGCCGCGACGATCGCCGAGCTGGAGACCAAGTACGAGGTCGAGCAGTGGCGCTACCGCGCCACCGCGGCGTACGGCGGCGACAAGCTGGACCAGGAGACCCTCGACGTCACCTCGGCCACCGCGTCGGCTGACGGCACCACCGTCACCCTCGCGGTCGACGGCCTGAAGCCCGACCGGGTCGTGCACCTGCGCTCCCCGCGTCCCTTCGCCTCGGCCGACGGCGACCCGCTCTACAACACCGAGGCCTGGTACACCCTCAACAGCTACCCGGGCTACGTCGCCCCGCCCGCCCCGCCGGCCATTCCCGGCCTGTACGAGCTCGAGGACCAGGTCCTCGGCGGCACGGCCACCCCGCAGACCGAGCACGCCGGCTACAGCGGCACCGGCTTCGTCGGTGGCTTCAACACGGTAGGCGCCTCGATCACCACCGCGGTCACCGCCACCGAGGCCGGTGAGCACGAGGTCGCGCTGCGCTACGCCAACGGACCCGACCCGTTCGCGGGCCCGAAGAAGCTCTCGCTCGTCGTCAACGGCGTCGAGCAGCAGATCTCGCTGCCCTCGACCGGCACCTGGAAGACCTGGGGCACGTTCCGCTTCAAGGTCGACCTCACCGAGGGGCTCAACAACGTCGTCCTGCGCTACGACGCCGACGACGACGGCAACGTGAACCTCGACCTCCTCAAGTTCGTCCCCGAGCGCGGCACTCTCTACGAGGCCGAGGACGGCGAGCTCGAGAACGGCGCCAAGGCCGACACGGAGCACGCCGGCTACACCGGCAGCGGCTTCATGGGCGGCACCTGGAACCAGGGTGCGAGCACCACGATGAAGGTCCACGCCGCCGAGGCGGGCGACCACCCGACGACCATCCGGTTCGCCAACGGTCCCGACCCGCAGCCCAACCAGACCAAGCACATGACGGTCACGGTCGGCGACCAGGTGCAGCGGGTCGCCTTCCCGCCGGGCGGCAGCTGGAAGACCTGGCTGACCAAGGACGTCGTCCTGCCGCTCGAGCTGGGTGAGAACACGGTCAAGATCGCCTATGCCACCGGCGACGAGGGCAACGTCAACATCGACCACCTCGCCGTCCGGATGCCCGGGGCCCTCGACTGCGGCACCGAGCCGGTCGCGGCGAACGACGAGTTCGACGGTGCCGCGCTCGACCCGTGCCGCTGGAACGTCGTCAACGAGGTCCGCGCCGGCTACCGCCTCGCCGGCGGCAAGCTGGAGATCAACGCCCGGGCCGGTGACCTCAGCGGTGGCACCACCTCCGTCGAGAACCTCGTCCTGCAGAAGACCCCGCAGGCCGACAACACCTGGACCGTCGAGACCACGGTCGCCGTCGACGGCACCGACGACTACATCCAGTCCGGTCTCGTGGCCTACGGCGACGGCCAGAACTACGGCAAGCTCGTCGTGATGAACCACCCGCAGGAAGGCTGGGTCGTCGAGCTCGGCAAGATCACCGGCGGCGGGCTGGCCTACAGCCAGCCGGTCACGAAGCTGCCGGTCGGCGCCAACGTCACCGGCGTCCGGCTCAAGCTGATCTCGGACGGGTCGGCGCTGCGTGGTCAGTACTCCGTCGACGGCGGCACCACGTGGGTCAACGTCGGGCCGCAGCCGGGTGGGTCGACCTTCGGCCTGACCGGGATCAACCGTCCGATGCTCGGGCTGGCGGCTTACAACGGCGCGGGCAGCGAGATCGCCCGGTTCGACGACTTCCTCGTCACCGACACCGCCCTCCCGGCCGACACCTGCGTCCCCACGACCGCCGAGGCGGGCTACGAGGTGCTGTACGACGGCACCCGCGCCGACCTCACCGACGGTTGGCGGATGGCCGGTGGCGGCGAGATGGTCCACCAGCCCGCGACGGCTCCGGAGAACGTGCGCTGCTCGATCCTCACCGCTGGTGGTTTCGGTCTGCTGTGGCACACCGACCCGATCGACCACGACTACTCGCTGAAGCTCGAGTGGATGAAGCCCGGCAACGGCAACTCCGGTGTCTTCGTCGGGTTCCCGGACCCGCAGGGCGGCACGCAGGGCCCGATCGACAAGGGTCACGAGGTCCAGATCGACGAGACCGACGCCGACAACAAGACGACCGGTGCGATCTACAACTTCCAGGGCGCCGACAAGGCCGCCCGGGACGCCGCGCTCAAGGCAAACGGTCAGTGGAACAGCTACGACATCCGGGTCGAGGGTGACCGGATCCGGGTCTACCTCAACGGTTCCCTGATCAACGACTTCCTCGACACCGACGCCAACCGGATGAACCTGCCGTCCTACATCGGGCTGCAGACCCACGGTGCCGCCGAGGACCAGGTCTACTTCCGCAACGTCCGGATCAACAACCTGGAGGAGCCGGACGTCGCCACCTCCACCACCACCGCGACGGCGACCCCGTCCACGGTGCAGGTGGGCGGCACGACCGACATCGCCGTGACCGTGGCCGCCGACGGCGCCACGCCCACCGGCGAGGTCACGGTCAAGGACGGCACCACGACCGTCGGCACCGGCACGTTGGTCGACGGCAAGGCGACGGTCAAGGCCGGTCCGCTGACCACCGTCGGTACGCGCACCCTCACGGTGGGCTACGCCGGCAACGACTCGGTGAACCCCAGCGAGACGACCGTCCAGGTCGTGGTCAAGGCCAAGCCGGCGCCGGCGCCGGCGCCGGTCCTCACGGTCAACCCGCGCAAGGTCGACGCCGACAAGGCACGACGCGTCGGCACGGCCAAGGCGACCTGCAAGCCCGTCGGGGTGCGCTGCGTCGGAACCGTGACGCTGAAGTACAGCGGCAAGGTCCTGGGTTCCGGCAAGGTCTCCATCGCCGGTGGCAAGACCGGCACCGTGCGGATCTCGCTCAACAAGCAGGCCCGCAAGGTGCTCGCCAAGCGGGCCCAGGTGAAGGGCTTGCTGGTCGTCGCGCTCAACGGCGGCGGACGCAGCACGGTCACGGTCACGTTCAAGCGCTGACCCGCACCTGATCAGCGCCCCGGCGCGCGTCGTGCTCACGCACGGCGCGCGCCGGGGTGTTTTTCTAGCCCCCGCTGGCTCGAGCCGCCCCGGCAGGGTGCCTTCCCGCACCGGGTCTCGACCCGGGCTCGTTCCGCACCCGGCTCGACCACCGCGGCCACCCGACGCTGGTCGAGCCGTCCGAGCGCCAGCGAGGACGAGTCGAGACCCCCGCAGGGTGCCTCCCATCGCCCGGGTCTCGACCCGGGCTCGTTCCGCACCCGGCTCGACCACCGTCACCCTCAGGCGCGGCGCGACTCCAGCACCCGGAAGCCCTTGGCGCTCGCCAGCCGCTCGGTCGGGAAGCCCTGCTCCCCCAGCCAGCGCTGCAGGGAGTCGGCACCGAGGTTCTTGCCGACCACCAGCACGGCGCGACCGCCCGGCGCGAGGCGCGGGAGCCAGGTCAGCAGCAGGTCGTGCAGGGCCGGCTTGCCGATCCGGATCGGGGGGTTCGACCAGATCTCGTCGAACGTCGCCGCCGGGTCGACCGCCTCGGGGGTCGCGGCCACCAGGCGGTCGACGACGCCGAGGGCGGCGGCGTTGTCGCGGGTCAGGAGCAGCGCGCGCTCGTTGACGTCGACCGCGGTCACCCGGGCCGCGGGCAGTGCGAGCGCCACGGCGAGCCCGATCACGCCGTAGCCGCAGCCGAGGTCGAGCACCGACGCGACGTCGCCCGTCGGCGGAGGGGTCTCGCGGAACAGCGCGGCGGTCCCCACGTCGAGCCGGCCCTGGGCGAAGACGCCGGAGCCCGTGTCGAGCGTCATCCGGCGTCCCCACACGTCGACCTCGACCGCGGCCCGCCTGAACGGCACCGACGGGTCGGCGGTGAAGTAGTGCTCCTCAGCCATCGACGTCACCGCGCACCCGGCGCGCCATCGTCTGCGCGGCCCGCGGGGCGAGCTCGTCGTCGGGCGGGTAGGCGACCTCCTCGAGCGTGAGGCCGTGGGCGTGGACGACGGCGACCGCGGCGTCACGGCGTTCCGCGCGCAGGACGTCCGCCGCCCAGGAGGCTGGACGGCGTCCCTCCCCCACCGCCAGCAGGCAGCCCACCAGCGAGCGCACCATGCTGTGGCAGAACGCGTCGGCGCGCACGGTCGCGACCGCGACGCCGGCCTCGTCACGGGTCCAGGACAGTTCGAGCAGGGTGCGGATCGTGGTGGCACCCGCACGCTGCTTGCAGAACGACGCGAAGTCGTGCCGCCCGACCAGCAGCGCCGAGGCCTGGTTCATCGCCTCGAGGTCGAGCGGTCGGGGCCAGGCCAGGACGTGCGCGCGGGACAGGGGGTCGAGCAGGTCGGGCGCGTCGGCGACGCGGTAGGCGTAGCGGCGCCACAGCGCCCCGAAGCGGGCGTCGAACCCGGGCGGCGCCCCGGCCACGCGGCGGACCCGCGCGTCGGGGGGCAGGACGCCGTTGAGCCGGCGGACCAGCCGGTCGGGCAGCGTGTCGTCGGCGACGTCGGTGTGCACGACCTGGCCCCGAGCGTGGACGCCGGCGTCGGTGCGTCCGGCGCAGACCACCGCGACCTGCCCGGGCGGGAGCCGCAGCACCGTCGCGAGCGCCGCCACCAGCTCACCCTGCACGGTCCGCAACCCCGGCTGGGCCGCCCACCCGTGGAACCCGCTGCCGTCGTAGGCGAGGTCGATCCGGAGGCGCACCGGTCCATCCTCCCGCACGCGGGCCGGCCGGTCGCAGCGGCCGCCGCGGAGACGTGGATCACGGCCGCACCGGGGCGCTATCACCCGAACGGGTTGTTGGTTGCCAGCCGGAAGGGACACCGGTGAGTACGGACGAGGCTCCCCCCAACTGCGCCCGCGCCCCGGACCGACCCGGTCCCGTTCCCACCGCCTCGGCGTGCGTCTATCCATGAGGAGAAAACACCATGAGCACCACGACCAACCACAACCCCACCAGCGCCCGGCGCGTCAGCACCGAGACCAAGGCGTCGTTCAAGACCACCGAGCTGATCGCCTACGTCGTCGCCGTGATCGGCGTCCTCGTCGCCTCGGCCGTCTCCGACGGCGAGAGCGACTTCGGACCCCAGGACGCCTGGTTCCTGGTCACCCTGCTGACCATCGGCTACCTGGTCAGCCGCGGCCTGGCGAAGTCGGGCAGCCGGGACTTCTACGACCGTGACGAGCACGACAACGGTGGCGCGAACCGCCACTGATCGACCGGTGACGGCGCGGCCTCGACGAGGTCGCGCCGTCGCCGTTCCCCCGCCCCTCCACCCTCCTACCCGAGGACCTGACCGTGTTCTTCTTCAGCAACCGGCTCGGCTGCGTCGGCTCCCTGCTCCTGTCCCTGGCGGTCACCGCCCTGATCGTGCTGCTGATGGTGCTCCTGTGACCCGCCAGGCCGCCCGGCACCTGCTGCGTCTCCTGCTCTGGCGCGACTGAGGTCACCGGACGGACATCCGGCCGCGCCATAATGCGCGGGTGTCCGATCCCGTCATCCTCCTCGTCTCGGCCCAGCACTCCGACTTCCTCCTCGACGAGTTCGGGCGCTACGCCCGCGACTACGACCTGCGCACCGCCCGCTCGGCGGCCGAGGCGATCGAGGTCGTCCTCCAGGTCAAGTCCGAGGGCGGCACGGTCGCCCTCTTCGTCCAGGACGGCGACCTGCCGGACGCGCACCCGCTCGAGGCCTTCCACCACTGGCGCAAGAAGGTGCCCACCGCCCGGCGCGTGATCGCGGCGCCGTACGCGCGGTTCCAGGAGCAGGCCCCGGCGCTGCGGCCCGGCCTGGCCACCGGCAAGTACGACGCCTACCTGCTGATGCCCCGCGGCGTCCGCGACGAGGAGTTCCACGGCGCGATCACCGAGCTCCTCTCCGACTGGGGCTCCACGGTCGCGGCGCCCGAGGTCGAGATGGTGCGGATCGTCTCCCCTGCCGGCCACGCCCTGACCAGTGCCGTGCGCGAGTTCACCACGCGGATGGGCCTGCCGACCCGCGTCTTCGAGCCCGAGACCGACGAGGGTCGCGAGGTGGTCGAGGAGCACGAGGGCGCAGGCGGCACCGTGACCTGGCCGCTGGTGCGGACGATGGGTCGCCCGGCGTACGCGCCCCAGTCGGTGCGCGAGGTCGCGATCCAGATCTTCGGCACGCCCGGCCAGCCCCAGGTGGAGGGCGTGGTCGACCTCGCCATCGTCGGCGCGGGCCCGGCCGGCCTCGCGGCGGCGGTGTACGGCGGCAGCGAGGGCCTCTCCACGGTCGTGCTCGAGGCCGACGCCGTCGGCGGGCAGGCCGGGACGTCGTCGATGATCCGCAACTACCTCGGCTTCCCCCGTGGCATCTCGGGGATGCGGCTCGCCCAGCGGGCGCGCAACCAGGCGATCCGCTTCGGTGTGCAGTTCATGACCGGCTGGGAGGTCGACGCCCTGGAGCACAGCCCCGAGGGCCACCACCTGCTGCGCACCGAGGACGGCGTCGTCGCGGCCCGCTCGGTCGTGATCGCCACCGGCGTGGCCTACCGCAAGCTCGGCTGCCAGGGCGTCGAGGACCTGGTCGGCCTGGGCGTCAACTACGGCTCCGCGCTGTCGTCGGCGCGGGAGATGCAGGGCTACCACGTCGTCGTGGTCGGGGGCGGCAACTCCGCCGGCCAGGCCGCCATCCACCTCGCCCGCTTCGCCGCGTCGGTGACGATCATGGTCCGGCGTCCGTCGCTGGGCGAGACCATGTCGTCCTACCTGGTCACCGAGATCACCTACAACCCGCGGATCGAGGTGCAGACCTGCGCCGAGATCGCCGACGGCGGCGGCGAGGGCCGCCTCGAGTGGCTCGACGTCCGCGACACCGCCACCGGCGCCGTCACCCGCCGCGAGGTGCAGGGCCTGTTCCTGCTCCTGGGCGCCGAGCCGCACTGCGACTGGCTGCCGGGCGGCGTCGCCCGCGACTCCCACGGCTTCGTGCTCACCGGCCGCGACGTGCCGCAGTCGGCCTGGAAGGACGGCCTCCCGCCGGCCGACCTCGCCACCACGGTCCCCGGCGTCTTCGCCGTCGGCGACATCCGCGCCGGCTCGATGAAGCGCGTCGCCGCCGCCTCCGGTGAGGGCGCCTCGGTCGTCCCGCTCGTGCACTCCTGGCTGGCGCCGTAGGGGCTATCCGAGGTCGGCGCGCGTCGGCGGGTCGGCGCCGAGGCGCGACACGGTGACCGCGGCGGCGCGAGCGGCGTGGGCGACGGTGGCGGCCGGGTCGAGGCCCGACCAGAGCGCATCGATGATCGCCGCCGAGAACGTGTCGCCGGCACCGATGGTGTCGACGACGGTGGTCGGGGTCGCCGCGCCGGTGACGGTGCCGTCGGCGTCGGTCCAGGTCGCGCCGTCGGCGCCCCGCGTCACCACCACCGCCCGCGCGCCGAGCGAGCGCAGGTGGGCGGCGGCCTCGGCGACGGCGTACGACGGGTAGAGCACGGCGAGGTCCTCGTCGCTGGCCTTGACCACGTGCGCCCGCCGGGCGACCGACTCCACGCGCCCGACGACCTCGGGACCCGTGCCGGTGATCGCCGGGCGGGCGTTGACGTCGTAGGTCACGGTGGTGGCGGGGCCGAGGCGGTCGAGCAGCGCCAGCACGTCGTCGGCCCCGGGCTCGAGCACGGCACCGATCGAGCACACGTGCACGAACAGCGGGTCCTCGTCGAGGTCGACCGGTCCGACCCGCCAGTCGAGGTCGAAGACGTAGGACGCCGAGCCGTCGGCACCGATCGTCGCGGCAGCCGAGGAGGTCCGGGTCAGCACGTGCGGGTCGGTCGCCAGCACGACGCCCGAGGCGACCAGGTGCTCAGCGACCGCCGCGCCCCGCGGGTCGTCGGCGTACGCCGTGGCGAACCGCACCGGCCGGCCGAGCCGCGCCAGCGCGACGGCGACGTTGGCGGCGCTGCCCCCGGGCCGCTCGACCGTCGCGCCCGACGCGTCGGTCACCACGTCGACGAGCGACTCCCCGACCACCAGCGCATAGGTCACGGGTCCGTCTTACCAGCCCGTAGCCTGCGACGGTGACCATCCACCCCCTCGATCCCGACGCGTCGACCCCGCTCTACGAGCAGCTGCGCGCCCAGATCGCCGGGCGCGCCGCCTCGGGCGACCTCGCCGCGGGGACCCGGCTGCCCACGGTCCGCCGGCTCGCGACCGACCTCGGCATCGGGGTGCGCACCGTGCAGCGCGTCTACACCGAGCTCGAGGCCGACGGCGTCGTCGTCACCGAGGGTCGTCGCGGCACGTCGATCGCCGCCGCGAGCGCGCCGGCCGACGCCGTCGACGCCGCCGCGGAGTACGCCGCCACCGCCCGCCGGCTGGGCCTGACCCTCGCCCAGGCCGGCCGCCTGCTGGAGGACGCGTGGACCGTCGGCACGCCCCAGTAACCTCGCGCGCATGGCCCTCCAGTCGTCCGCCGAGCAGCCGGCACCCGTCCGGCAGGTCGCCAACGCGATCTCGGGCTGGATCGACCGGCTCGGCGCGGTCTGGGTCGAGGGCCAGGTCGCCCAGCTCAGCAAGCGACCCGGGCTGGCGACGGTGTTCCTGACGCTGCGCGACTCCGTCGCCGACATCTCCGTGCAGGTCACCGCACCCCGTGCCCTCGTCGACTCGATGAACCCGCCGCTGGTCGAGGGCGCCAGCGTCGTGGTGCACGCCAAGCCGTCCTACTACGCCAACCGCGGCAGCCTGTCGCTCCACGCCCGCGAGATCCGGATGGTCGGGCTCGGCGAGCTGCTCGCCCGCATCGAGCGCCGACGCCAGCTGCTGGCGGCCGAGGGGCTCTTCGACCACGCCCTCAAGCGCGCGCTGCCGTTCCTGCCCCGCCGGGTCGGGTTGGTCACCGCACCCCGGTCGGCCGCCGAGCGCGACGTGCTCGACAACGCCAAGCGTCGGTGGCCGGCGGTCGAGTTCACCGTCGTGCACGCCACCATGCAGGGCTCGCGCGCGGCCGGCGAGGTGATCGAGGCCCTCGCGCGCCTCGACCGCGACGACGAGGTCGACGTGGTCGTGATCGCCCGCGGCGGCGGGTCGGTCGAGGACCTGCTGCCGTTCAGCGACGAGGGCCTGCTCCGGGCGGTGGCGAAGGCCCGCACCCCGGTGGTCTCCGCGATCGGCCACGAGCCCGACCAGCCGCTGCTCGACCTCGTGGCCGACGTCCGCGCCTCCACACCCACCGACGCCGCCAAGCTCGTCGTCCCCGACGTCGCCGCCGAGGCCCACGCCGTCGCCGCGGCCCGCGATCGGCTCCGATCGCTGCTGCACGGCAGCCTCACGCGGGAGCAGGCCGGGCTCGACGCGCTCCGCTCGCGGCCGGCGCTCGCCGACCCCCGCACGCTGGTCGACCGCCACGACCACGAGCTCGCCATGCTGCGCGAGCGCGCCCGACGCTGCCTGGTGCACCGGCTCGACCGCGCCGCCGACGACATCGCCCACCAGCGCGCCCGCGCCCGCGCGCTCTCGCCGCTCGCCACCCTCGAGCGGGGCTACGCCGTCCTCCAGGACGTCGACGGCCACGTCGTGACCTCGGTGGCCGGCGTCCACGCCGGCGCCGGGGTCAGCGTGCGGGTGGCCGACGGCCGGGTGCACGCCGACGTCACGTCCACCGAGGAGGACCCCGCATGACCACCACCCCCGACCCCGACCAGGCCACCGACCAGGCCCAGACCTACGAGGAGGCCCGAGAAGAGCTCGTCGACGTCGTCCGTCGTCTCGAGGCCGGAGGCACGACCCTGGAGGAGTCGCTGGCGCTCTGGGAGCGGGGCGAGGCGCTCGCGACGACCTGCCAGGACTGGCTCGACGGTGCCCGGCAGCGCTTCGAGGCCGTCACCGGCCCGACGGGCTCGGGCTCTCCTGAGGCACGGGCTCCACGCTGAGCCGGCCGACGAGGTCGGCCAGGTCGTCGGCCGGCACCGACCCGTAGACCAGCACGGTCTCGCCGTCGACGTCGGCGCTGTAGGCGTGGTCGCCGTCGGCATCGCTCCACCCGTCCCACGGGTCGGCGACGGCGCCGACGCCGGTGAGCGGATCGGCCTCGTCGGCGTCCTCGAGCCCGGCCTCGTCGAGGAGGTCGTCGACGTCGGCGTCGACCTGGCGCAGCCCGACGAACGACCCGTCCCCGGTGGCGAGGTTGAGCTCGAACCGCGGCCGCTCCCCCGGGTCGTACCGGACGTCGGTGGCCCGCCACCCCTCGGGCAGGTCGGCCGGGTGGACGACGTCGACCCCGCCGGCCTGCAGGTCGCGCACGGTCGTGAGGTAGTCCTGGGACTCCAGCTCGGTCTCGGCCGGGTCGCGGAAGATGCTCGTGAACACGACGAACCCGACCACCGCCACCACCGTGACGATGATGGCGCCGACCAGTCCGTTGAACGAGCGCTCGTAGCGCGCGCCTCTCTCGCTCACCTCGCCATCCTCCCAGGTGGGCCGGCGGCACCGCCTGCCCAGGTGTCCGCGCCACCCGCCCGGGTCGCCGCGGCCGATAGCATCCGGCGCATGAGCCCCACCGCCGTACCGCCGCAGTTCGCCGTCGCCCCCAGCTCGCCCGACCGCAACCTGGCGCTCGAGCTGGTCCGGGTCACCGAGGCCGCGGCCATGGCGGCCGGCCGGTGGGTCGGCCGGGGCGACAAGAACGGCGCCGACGGCGTCGCGGTCAACGCGATGCGGGTGATGATCTCCTCGATCGGCATGCGCGGCACGGTCGTGATCGGCGAGGGCGAGAAGGACAACGCGCCGATGCTGTTCAACGGCGAGGAGGTCGGCGACGGCACCGGCCCCGAGTGCGACGTCGCGGTCGACCCGATCGACGGCACCACCCTGACCGCCAAGGGCATGACCAACGCCGTCTCGGTGCTCGCGGTCTCCCCGCGCGGCTCGATGTACGACCCGTCGGCGGTGTTCTACATGGAGAAGCTCGTCACCGGCCCCGAGGCCGCCGACGTCGTCGACCTGCGCAACCCGGTGGCCGAGAACATCCACCAGGTCGCCAAGGCCAAGGGCAAGAAGGCCTCCGACGTCACCGTGGTGCTGCTCGACCGCCCCCGCCACCAGACCCTCGTCGAGGAGATCCGTGCCACCGGCGCGATGATCAAGTTCATCTCCGACGGCGACGTCGCCGGCGCCATCATGGCCGCCCGCCCCGAGACCGGCATCGACCTGCTCCTCGGCATCGGCGGCACGCCCGAGGGCATCATCGCCGCCTGCGCGCTCAAGTGCCTCGACGGCGTCATCCAGGGCCGGCTGTGGCCGCAGGACGACGACGAGCGCCAGCGCGCGATCGATGCCGGCCACGACCTCTCCCCCGACACCGTCCTGACCACCGACGAGCTGGTCACCGGCGACGACTGCTTCTTCGTCGCCACCGGCATCACCGACGGTGAGCTGATGAAGGGCGTGCGCTACTCCGCCGGCGGCGCCAGCACCCACTCCCTGGTGATGCGCTCGCGCTCCGGCACCATCCGCTCGATCACCTCCGAGCACCGGCTCGAGAAGCTCCGCCCCTTCGCCGCCATCGACTTCGGTGGGTCCTGACCCGGGTCGAGCTTGCTCGGACCGGGTCAACACGACCCACCAGGTTGAGGAGCCGAGGGCCCGGACGGAGCTTGCTCCGGCCCGGGCCCTCGGCGTCTCGAAACCCTCGGGCTACAGCAGAGGCCGGAGCCGCCGCCGTGGCCTCGAGACGGTTGCCAGCGCAACCTCCTCGACCACCGTCAGATCCGGCCCGGGCCCTCGGCGTCTCGAAACCCTCGGGCCACGGAGTGACGTGTGCAGGTACCAGCGGTCTCGAGACGGTTCCTGGCGGAACCTCCTCGACCAGCGTCGTCCCTACCAGCGTCGGAGCTCAGGCCGACCGCAACCCCAGCTGCGCGGAGTCGATCTGGCGGTGCAGGGCGGCGACGACGTGGTCGATCACCCGAGGGTCGAGAGCCATGCCGCAGTGGGACGCCGTGACCTCGACGGCCTCGGCGGTGGGGTCGACGCAGGCGCGCCAGTCGACGATGCCGTCGCGCCTGCTGTAGATCGCGGTGAAGCCGGTGCCGACCGGGACCGGCTCGCGGCTCTCGTCCCAGCTCCGCCGGGCGCAGGGGCCAGCGACGCAGTCGGCCGACATCAGGCCCGGTACGCCGGCGCTGCTCAGCCGCACCAGGCCGTCGACGCCCCACGAGAGCAGGCGGTGGTGGGCGGCGGGGGCCAGCATCGGGCTGCCGAGGGTGACGATGCCCGAGACCAGGTCGGGACGGCGTACGGCGATGCCGCGGGCGATCATGCCGCCGAGGCTGTGGCCCACGACCTGGACGCGGGTGCCCCGGCGCAGCGAGATCGCCTCGAGGCGCGACTCGAGCTGGGTCGCGGCGTCGTAGGTGCAGCCGACGTTGGCGCGGATGTGGGAGCGGTAGGTGCGGAACCCCTGGGCCCGCAGGGAGCGCGCCATCAGCGCCAGCGTGCCGTCACCGGCCAGGAAGCCGGGCACCAGGACCACCGGCTCCGCCGGCTGCTCCACGGACCGTTCGGTCCAGGAGCGGGCGCGCCGCGTGCGTCGGTCGTCGTGGACGCGGACGGCGTAGCGGCCGGCCTCGGTGACCACGCTGCCCTCGCGCAGGACGGCGGCCAGCGCGGGGCGCCGGAACCCGTCGGGCAGCAGGAACGACCCCAGCGCACTGTCACTCATGTGACGCACGTTACGTCCCGAGGACCCCCGTGCGTGGCAGGAACCGCCCCGTAAGACGCCTGCTTGAATGGAGCGGTGCCGACCAGCCCTCCGCCCGTAGCCGTGTCCGGCGAGCTGTTCGCACCGATCTCGGCCGACGTCGAGCTGTGCTACCAGACCTTCGGCGACGACGCCGACGAGCCGCTGCTGCTGGTGATGGGGCTCGGCGCCCCGATGACGTGGTGGGACGACGAGCTGTGCGAGATGCTCGCGCGCCGCGGCTTCCACGTCGTCCGCTTCGACAACCGCGACGCCGGGCGGTCCAGCCGCGGGGAGGGTCGGGTGACGCGGCGCCTGCTGGTGCGGGCGTTCGCCGGGATCCCGGTGCGGGCGCCGTACACGATCGACGACATGGCCCGCGACGCCTTCGGGCTCCTCGACCACCTCGGCCTCGACTCGGCCCACGTGGTCGGCGCCTCGATGGGCGGCATGATCGCCCAGTCCATGGCGATCCAGCAGCCGGCGCGAGTGCGCTCGCTGGCGAGCATCATGTCCACGACCGGACGCCGCACCGTGGGCTGGCAGCACCCCGTGCTGTTCCGCACCCTGCTGGCGAGCAGCCAGGGCCGGGAGGGCTACATCCGCTCCAGCGTCGCCACCTGGCGGTTGATCGGGTCGCCGGGCTACCGCCAGCCGCAGGAGAAGGCCGAGCAGCGCGCCGCCGAGACCTACGACCGCGGCGTGTCCCAGCCCGGGCTGACGCGCCAGATGGTGGCGATCGTCAGCACCAGCGACCGCACCGCGCGGCTGCGCGCGCTGCAGGTGCCGACGGTCGTGGTGCACGGGCTGGCCGACCGGATGGTGCACGTCTCCGGCGGTCGCGCCACCGCCAGCGCGGTGCCCGGCGCCGAGCTGCTGCTCATCGACGGCATGGGCCACGACCTGCCCCCGGAGCTGTTCGAGACCTTCGCCCAGGCGATCGTCGCCAACGCCCACCGAGCACTCCCCCGCTGACCTGCGACGACGTGCGACGCCACCCCTCGGATGGTCTGGACATCACCGACCAAGGGGGACAAGGTGTGCAACGACGGTGTGACGAGGTACACAATCGGGAGGTGTTCGTCGATGGATCCGAGCAGTAGCAGGCGTTCGGGGCGCCCGACGCGTCGTGGCCGTCTCCGGCAACCACGCAGGCGACCGCACAAGGCGCTCGCGGTGGCCTCGGTCCTGGTGCTCAGCGGCACCCTGCTGTCCGCGTGCGGCAGCGAGGGCAAGCCGGTGCTCAACTGGTACATCAACCCCGACGGCCAGGAGACCCTCACCGGGCTCGCCGAGGAGTGCAGCACCGACGAGTACGACATCGAGATCCAGCTGCTGCCGGCGACCGCGACCGACCAGCGCACCCAGCTCGCCCGACGTCTCGCGGCCGAGGACTCCTCGACCGACCTGATGAGCCTCGACCCGGTGTTCGTGGCGGAGTTCGCCAACGCCGGCTGGCTGAAGCCGTTCGAGGGCGAGGCCGGCGAGAAGGTCACCGAGGGCGTCCTCGAGGGACCGCTCGACACCGTGATGTGGGAGGACCAGGTGTACGCCGCCCCGCAGTGGGCCAACACCCAGGTGCTCTGGTACCGCAAGTCGCTCGCCGAGGCCGCCGGCCTCGACATGACCCAGCCCGTCACCTGGGACCAGGTGATCGACGCCGCGGCCGACAACGGCGGCACGGTCGGCATCCAGGGCAACAAGTACGAGGCCTACGTCGTGCTCATCAACTCCCTCATCCAGGGGGCCGGCGGCAGCATCGTCTCCAAGACCGAGGAGGGCAAGGACGCCCAGGTCGAGATCGACTCCGAGGCCGGGCGCGCCGCCGCCGCGGTGATCCAGAAGCTCGCCGACTCCGCGGCCGCCCAGCCCGACCTGTCGGTGTCCAACGAGGGCACCAGCCTGGGGCAGATGTTCCCCGAGGAGGGCGCGGGCGAGTTCATGACCAACTGGACCTTCGTCTACAAGAACTACGAGCCCGGCGAGGGCAAGACCTTCACCCAGGAGCAGTTCGACGACCTCGGCTTCGCCCGCTACCCGCAGACGGTCGAGGGCGAGCCCTCCAAGCCGCCGGTCGGCGGCATCGACATCGGGGTCGGCGCCTTCACCGAGCACCCCGACTTCGCGCTCGAGGCGGCCCAGTGCGTCACCACCCCCGAGGCGCAGACGGCCCTGGCCGTCACCGACGGGCTGATGCCGGCCCGTGAGGACGCCTACGCCTCGCCCGAGCTCACCGAGGCCTACCCGCAGGAGCTGCTCACCCTCTTCCAGGACAGCCTCCGGGACGGCGGCACGCGCCCCAAGAGCGCCTACTACGCCCTCATCTCCCAGGCCATCCAGAGCCGGTGGCACTCGCCGACCAGCGTCGACCCCGACTCCACCCCGGAGGAGTCGGCGAAGTTCCTGCGGGACGTCCTCGACGGGAAGGCACTCCTGTGACCGAGCAAGCCACCGTCGCTCCCCTGGACCAGACGAAGAGCAAGCGCGGGAAGGGCGGCCCGCCCAAGGCGGTCGCCAGCGACCGGATGAAGGCAGAAGCCCGGCTGGGCCAGCGGCTGGTGGCCCCCGCGGTCATCCTGATGCTGCTGGTGACGGCGTTCCCGATGCTCCGGGCGCTCTACCTCTCGCTGTTCAACTACTCCCTCACCGCACCCGACGACCGCGAGTTCATCGGGCTGAGCAACTACGGCGTCGCGCTGACCGACCCGCTGTTCTGGAAGACCACCGGCGTCACCGTGCTCTACATGGTCGTGACGGTCGCGGTCGAGCTGGTGATCGGCTTCGCGTTCGCGATGGTGATGCACAAGGTGATCTTCGCCCGCGGCGTCATCCGCACCTCGATCCTGATCCCCTACGGCATCATCACCGTGGTCTCGGGCTTCGCCTGGCAGTTCTCGTTCAGCTTCAGCAACGGCTACGTCAACGGCTGGCTGCCGTTCATCGGCGACGACTTCAACTGGTTCGGCGAGACCACGCCCGCGGTGATCGCGATCATGGTGAGCGAGATCTGGAAGACCACGCCGTTCATGTCGCTGCTGCTGCTCGCCGGCCTGGCGCAGGTCTCCGAGGACATGATCGAGGCCGCCAAGGTCGACGGCGCCACCTGGTTCCAGCGCCTGTTCCGGGTGATCCTGCCCAACATGCGGGCCGCGATCATGGTGGCGGTCCTGTTCCGCGCCCTCGACGCCTACCGGATCTTCGACAACATCTTCGTGATGACCGCCGGAGCCGTGAACACCGAGTCGATCAGCTTCTTGACCTACCGGCAGACGATCGAGCAGTTCCAGCTCGGCATCGGCTCCGCGTTGTCGGTGCTGCTGTTCCTCTCGGTGCTGGTGGTGGCGTTCCTCATCATGCGGTTGTTCCGGGTCAACCTCGCCGCAGCCCGACAGGAGGACTGAGAGATGAAGCAGAAGCTCGGAATGGTGGTCGGCATCGCCATGATCATGGTGTGGTGCCTGCTGCCGATCGTGTTCATCATCTCGCTGTCGTTCAAGTCCCAGGACGCCATCACCAACGGCAGCCCGGGGTTCTTCCCCGCTGACGGGGCCGGCGCCGGCTGGCAGAACTACAAGGACGTGCTCGACAACGAGCAGTTCCGCCGCGCGATCATCAACTCGATCGGCATCAGCCTGATCGCCACGACGCTCTCGGTGATCCTGGCGACGCTGGCGGCCTACGCCATCGCCCGCCTCGACTTCAAGGGCAAGAAGCTCGTGCTCACGATGGCCCTGGTGATCGCGATGTTCCCGGTGGTCTCGCTGGTCGGGCCGCTGTTCGACATGTGGCGCACGTTCGGGCTCTACGACACCTGGCCCGGCCTGATCATCCCCTACATGTCCTTCACGCTGCCGCTGGCGATCTGGACCCTGTCGGCGTTCTTCCGGGAGATCCCGTGGGAGATGGAGCAGGCGGCCCAGGTCGACGGCGCCACGTCGTGGCAGGCGTTCCGGCGGGTCATCGTGCCCCTGGCGGCGCCCGGGGTGTTCACCGCGGCGATCCTGACGTTCTTCTTCGCCTGGAACGACTTCGTCTTCGGGATCTCGCTCACCTCGACCGAGGCGGCGCGGCCGATCCCGGCCTCGCTCTCGTTCTTCGTGGGTGCCGACCCGTTCAACCGGCCGGCCTCGCTGCTGGCGGCGGGCGCCGTCGTCTCCACGATCCCGATCATCATCATCATCCTGATTTTCCAGCGCAAGATCGTCGCCGGCCTGACCTCCGGCGCAGTGAAGGGTTGAGCCATGGCTGCTATCGACATGAAGAACATCGTCAAGAAGTACGGCGACGGCTTCCCGGCCGTCAACGACGTGAGCATCGACGTGCAGGACGGCGAGTTCATGATCCTCGTCGGCCCGTCGGGCTGCGGGAAGTCGACCCTGTTGCGGATGATCGTCGGCCTCGAGGACATCACCTCCGGCGACATGATGATCGGCGACAAGCGGGTCAACGACCTGGCCCCGCGCGACCGCAACCTCTCGATGGTCTTCCAGAACTACGCGCTCTACCCCCACCTGACCGTCTACGAGAACATCGCGTTCCCGCTGCGGCTGGCCAAGCGGCCCGACAACGAGGTCGACGAGAAGGTGCGCGCGGCGTCGAAGACGCTCGAGCTCGACGAGCACCTCGACCGCAAGCCCGGCAACCTCTCGGGTGGTCAGCGCCAGCGGGTGGCGATGGGTCGCGCGATCGTGCGCGACGCCGACGCCTTCCTCTTCGACGAGCCGCTGTCCAACCTCGACGCCAAGCTCCGGGGCCAGATGCGCAGCGAGATCGCGCGGCTGCAGAAGCGGCTCGGCATCACGACGGTCTACGTCACCCACGACCAGACCGAGGCGATGACGCTCGGCGACCGGGTCGCGGTCCTCAAGCGCGGCGTCCTGCAGCAGCTGGCCTCCCCGCGCGAGCTCTACGAGAACCCCGGCAACCTGTTCGTCGCGGGGTTCATCGGCAGCCCGCCGATGAACTTCCTGCCGGCCACCGTCGAGGGCACCTCCGTCAAGCTGCCGTTCGGCTCGGTGGAGATCCCGCCCGAGAAGGCCGAGAAGGCCCAGGGCCGGGGTCTGCTGATCGCCGGCATCCGCCCCGAGCACTTCGAGGACGCCTCGGTGGTCGACAAGGACGTCAAGGGCTCGACCTTCCGGACCACCGTCGACGTGGTCGAGTGGCTCGGCAACGAGGCCTACGCCTACATCCCGTTCGAGGCGCCGCCCGAGGTGCAGACGCAGCTGCAGCAGCTCGAGCGCGACCTCGACGGCGAGTCGCTGCGCACCCAGCTGGTCGTCGGCCTCGACGGCGCCAGCGCGATCAGGGCCGGCGACGAGGCGGAGATCTGGGTCAACACGGCCAAGATGCACCTCTTCGACCCCGCCACGGGCGAGAACCTCACCGTCGACCGCAGCCGCGCCGGCCGCATCGAGGGTGACGCCATGGAGGCCGCTGCCGAGCAGCCCGCCGCCGCCGGCTGAGCCAGCCCCGCGACGTCGACGACGCCCGCGGTCCCGGACGACACCTCGTCGCGGGACCGCGGGCGTCGCTGCGTCCGGGCTAGGACGAGCGCGGCGCCTCGGCGGTCCCGCCCGCGCAGGAGGCGTACGGCTCGGGGGCGGTCACGCCGTCGTCGAACTCCTCGACGAACAGCGCCAGGCGCGGGTCGTCGGCGCCGGTCAGCGCGAGCTGGCGGCCCCAGACGGTGACGACCACTGGCGCCGGGAGGTCGTCGAGGGGCGACATGATGCCGTTCTGCGGCAGCTGCTCGGCGAGCAGCTCGAGGTCGCCCTCGTCGAGGTCGGGGTCGTGGGTGATCCACACCGTCCCGTGCTCGAGGTCGTGCACCGCGTTCTCGTCGGGCACGGGGGCGTCGTAGACGCCGCACTCGAGCCACTCGGCGTAGTGGTCGCCGCCGACCGGCGGCACCTGCTCGTAGTCGACGTCGGTCTCGACGTGCTGGGGCACGAGGTCGTCGTACACGACGACCTCCGACAGGTCGGCCGTCGGCTCCCCCGTCTCGTCGGTCGGGTCGTCCGGGTCGGCCGATTGCGACGACCGGTCGCCACCGGCGTCCTCGTCGTCGTCGTCGGAGCCCACGACCAGCACCGGCACCAGCACCGCCAGCGCGATCACCAGGACGCCGGCCACCAGAGCCAGCACGAGCCAGCCGCGGCCGCGCCGGGGCGGCGGCGCCATCGGCGGCGGACCGTAGGGGTGGTGGGGCGGCGGGTAGCCGGGCTGGGGGTACGCCGGCGGCGGGTAGGCCGGGGGCGGGTAGGCCGGGGGCTGCTGCGGCGGTCCCCAGGCCGGCTGACCTGCTCCGGGTGGCGGGGCCGGCCAGGGCTGCTGGGCGGGGGGCACCTGGTCGGGCTGGTCACCGGGCGGCTGGCTCACGGGACCACGGTCCCACGCCGGTGTCGTCAGTGCAGCCGGTGACCCTTGCCGGAGCGGCGCGGGCCGTCGTCCAGCGGCCGGCGCTCGACGTAGACGCCACCCCAGACCGCGACGCCCCGGATGCGCAGCACCGGCGAGTCGGCGGTGAGCTCGGCCTCCACCCGGTCGGACGGGGCCGAGTAGCCGCCCATGACGCCGGTGCCCTCGACGACCACGTCGACGTCGGGACCGACCACGATCGACGCGCCGCCCATGAACGCGTGGACGGTGAGCACCGTCTCCCGCGCGGTGAAGCGGGCGCGGCGCAGGTCGAGGTCGGCTCCACCCATGAAGCAGGTGACGGACATCGCCGGCGGCACCGTCCACGCGCCCCGGCGGTCGATCCCGCCCATCATCGCGAGGTGGCGCGACCGACGGGGCACCGCGGGGCCGGCCGGCACCGGCGGGGACGCCGCCGGTGACACGCGCGCCGGCGTCGAGGACGACGGCAGGTCGCTGGTGAGTGGCACCAGGTCGGCGTAGGTGCGGGCGGCGTACGTCGCCTCCAGCCGCTCGTCGAGCTCGTCGAGCTCGAGGCGACCCTCGCCCGCGGCGCGCCGCAGGAGCTCGGCGACCTCGTGGCGCTCGGCGTCGGAGATGCGCAGGTGCTCCGGCTCGTTCACCCCACCAGAGTAGGAGCAACTACCCTGATCGGTCGTGAGCGCTGTGCCGACGGGACCCGAGTTCCGCTACTCCGACCTGCTGCCGACCGGGCCCGACGACACGCCCTACCGGTTGGTCACCACCGAGGGGGTCTCGACCGTCGAGGTGGCCGGACGGACGTTCCTCCAGGTCGCCCCCGAGGCGCTGCAGCGGCTGACCACCGAGGCGATGCACGACATCAGCCACTACCTGCGGCCGGCCCACCTCGCCCAGCTGCGGCGGATCATCGACGACCCGGAATCCTCGGGCAACGACCGGTTCGTGGCGCTCGACCTGCTCAAGAACGTCAACATCTCCGCCGGCGGCGTGCTGCCGATGTGCCAGGACACCGGCACCGCCATCGTGATGGGCAAGAAGTCCGAGGGCGTGCTGACCGGCGTCGACGACGCCGAGGCGATCTCTCGGGGTGTCTTCGACGCCTACACCCGGCTCAACCTGCGCTACTCCCAGCTCGCGCCGCTGACGACGTACGAGGAGAGGAACACCGGCAGCAACCTGCCGGCCCAGATCGAGCTCTACTCGACGCCGACGCCGGCGGGCGGCACGCCGGAGTACAAGTTCCTGTTCATGGCCAAGGGCGGCGGCTCGGCCAACAAGTCGTTCCTGTTCCAGGAGACCAAGGCGATCCTCAACCCGGCCAGGATGCTGGGCTTCCTGGACGAGAAGATCCGCTCGCTCGGCACCGCGGCGTGCCCGCCGTACCACCTCGCGGTGGTGATCGGCGGCACCTCGGCGGAGTACGCGCTCAAGACCGCCAAGTACGCCAGCGCCCACTACCTCGACCACCTGCCCACCGAGGGCTCGATGGCGGCCCACGGGTTCCGCGACCTCGAGCTCGAGCAGCAGGTCTTCGAGCTGACCCAGTCGTTCGGGATCGGCGCGCAGTTCGGCGGCAAGTACTTCTGCCACGACGTGCGCGTCGTCCGGCTGCCGCGGCACGGTGCGTCCTGCCCGGTGGCGATCGCGGTGTCGTGCTCGGCCGACCGGCAGGCACTCGGCAAGATCACCAGCGAGGGCGTCTTCCTCGAGCAGCTCGAGACCGACCCGGCGCAGTACATGCCCGACGCCGGCGTGGCCGAGGACATCGCCGGCGGCGAGGTCGTCAGCATCGACCTGCGCCGGCCGATGGCCGAGATCCTGGCCGAGCTGTCCCAGCACCCCGTCAAGACCCGGCTCTCGCTCACCGGGCCGCTCGTCGTGGCCCGCGACATCGCGCACGCGAAGATCAAGGAGCGCCTCGACGCCGGGGAGGGACTGCCCGACTACCTCAAGGACCACCCCGTCTACTACGCGGGCCCGGCCAAGACGCCCGAGGGCATGGCGTCCGGCTCGTTCGGCCCCACGACGGCCGGCCGGATGGACTCCTACGTCGCCGAGTTCCAGGCCGCGGGCGGCTCGATGGTGATGCTCGCCAAGGGCAACCGGTCCAAGGTCGTCACCGAGGCGTGCGGCACCCACGGTGGCTTCTACCTCGGCTCGATCGGCGGCCCGGCCGCGCGGCTGGCGCAGGACTGCATCCGCAGCCAGGAGGTGCTGGAGTACCCCGAGCTCGGGATGGAGGCGGTCTGGAAGATCGAGGTCGAGGACTTCCCGGCGTTCATCGTGGTCGACGACAAGGGCAACGACTTCTTCACCGACCCCTCGGGGGCGGTCACCGTGCCGCTGGGCTCGCTGGGCGGCACGGGGATCCGCGTGCGGTCAGCGGAGTGAGGGCCCGACGCTCCAGCCCGGTGCGGACCTTCCTCACCGCCTGGGTGCTGCTCCTCGTGGTGGTCGCGGTCGGCACCGGCGCCGTCGTGCTCACCGTCGACTCCTGGCGCGAGCACCTGACGTTCCGCTCCGAACGCGTCAGCGGCGAGGTGACCTCGGCCGAGGCCGGCGACGAGGAGTGCCCCGTCACCGCCCACACCGAGGAGGCCGACCGGCGCTACGAGGTCGAGACGACGCAGGGGCCGGTGACCGTCGACGGCTGCGTCCTCGACGAGCTGCAGGTCGGTGACGCGTTCGACGGCTACGTCACCGACTCCGGCGAGGCGTTCGGCTGGCCGGCGTGGCAGTTCTACGTGTTCACGCTGCTGCCCACGGCCGCCGTCGCCGCGATCGTCGCGGTCCCGGGGCGCCGCCGCGGGTAGCGAAGGGGCACCCTCAGTGGGTGTCCTCGTCGCGGTGCGGGTTGGAGTTGGGCCCGGCCTCCTTGATGTCCTCGGGAGCGTCCGGGTTGCCGGCCACGCCCTGGCTGTCGTCGATCGGGGTGTCGGCGTCGGCCGGGGCCATCTTCTGGACCTCGGAGACCTGGCCCTCGGCGTCGTCTGGGTTCGTCATGCCTCTACCGTGCCAGCCCCCTTCCCGCCCCGGACCACCCTCAGGTGGTCGCCGCCGTACGACGGCTCCTCACGGTGGTCGAGCCGGGCGAGCGCCAGCGAGCCCGAGTCGAGACCCGGCGAGGTGCCCACGAACGGTGAGTGCCGACGTTGCAGGGGTCTCGACTCGCGGAGACTTCGTCCCCGCGGCTCGACCACCGTCGGTGACCCACGCTGGTCGAGCCGGGCGAGCGCCAGCGAGCCCGAGTCGAGACCCGGCGAGGCGCGCACCCTGCGGGGGTCTCGACTCGCAGAGACTTCGTCCCCGCGGCTCGACCACCGTCGGTGACCCACGCTGGTCGAGCCGGGCGAGCGCCAGCGAGCCCGAGTCGAGACCCGGCGAGGCGATGAACCTGCGGGGGTCTCGACTCGCGGAGACTTCGTCCCCGCGGCTCGACCACCGTCAGTGGCCCACGCTGGTCGAGCCGGGCGAGCGCCAGCGAGCCCGAGTCGAGACCCGGCGAGGCGATGAACCTGCGGGGGTCTCGACTCGCGGAGACTTCGTCCCCGCGGCTCGACCACCGTCGGTGACCCACGCTGGTCGAGCCGGGCGAGCGCCAGCGAGCCCGAGTCGAGACCCGGCGAGGTGCGCACCCTGCGGGGGTCTCGACTCGCGGAGACTTCGTCCCCGCGGCTCGACCACCGTCAGTGACCCACGCTGGTCGAGCCGGGCGAGCGCCAGCGAGCCCGAGTCGAGACCCGGCGAGGTGCTCACGAACGGTGAGTGCCGACGTTGCAGGGGTCTCGACTCGCGGAGACTTCGTCCCCGCGGCTCGACCAGCGTGGGTCGCCGTCGTACGACGCGCCCGGCCGTCGGTGGCGGTGGTTCGTGGGTGCGTGAGACGGTGGCGGGGCAGGTAGGAGCCGGCCCCGAGGAGGAACCCATGTTGTGTCCGACCGACGGTTCGACGCTGGTGATGAGCGAGCGCAGCGGCATCGAGATCGACTACTGCCCGAGCTGTCGCGGGGTGTGGCTCGACCGGGGCGAGCTCGACAAGATCATCGAGCGCTCGCTCGACCAGCAGGGCGCGCAGGAGGCGCCCGCACCCCCGGCCGCACCCCCGGCCGCACCCCCGGCCGCACCCCCGGCCGCACCCCCGGCCGCACCGCCGCCGGCACCCGCGCCGGCCTACGGGCAGCAGGCACCGCCGTACGCGCCACCGCCGCAGCAGCCCTACCAGGGCGGCTACCAGCAGCAGCCCTACCGCCAGAAGCGCCGCGGCAGCTGGCTCGGCGAGATCTTCGACGTGTAGCACGTCCCCTCGTGCTCGGGTCCCCCGAGGGCGAGCACCACGGGACCGTCAGTCGCCCCAACGCAGGTGGTAGGCCGCCAGCGGTTGGATCGCGGCCAGCAGGTCGCGACCGCGTGGGCTGAGCCGGTAGCGCACCGAGACCGGCGTCGTCGGGATCACCTCGCGCTCGACGAGGTCGTGTGCCTCCAGCTCGCGCAGCCGGGCGGTGAGCAGGCGCGCGGAGAGCCCGTCGACGGCCGCCTCGATCTCCCCGAACCTGGTCGCGCCGCGGCCGAGCGCGAGCATGATCGCGCCGGTCCAGCGACGCCCGACGAACTCCAGGCCCGCCGTGGCCTCCCGGCAGGTGGCGTCGTCGATCCGGTCCTGGTCGCGTGCCGAGCTCCTCGTGGTCACTTACTCATCGTAACCCACTTACGCACGGTTGGCGCCACGCCGTGGACGACGGATGCTGGAGGTATGCCCGACTACGGCCACCCACTCCGCTTCGGATCCTTCGTCACCCCGACGGCGGCCTCGCCGCGACGACCGGTCGAGCTCGCGGTCCTCAGCGAGGAGCTCGGTTACGACCTCGTGACGTTCCAGGACCACCCCTACCAGCCGTCGTTCCTCGACACCTGGACGCTGATGTCGTACGCCGCCGCCCGCACCGAGCGGATCCACCTCGCCGGCAACGTGCTCAACCTGCCGCTGCGCCCGCCCGCCGTGCTGGCCAAGTCGGTCGCCAGTCTCGACCTGCTCTCCGGCGGCCGGGTCGCGCTGGGGCTGGGCGCCGGCGGCTTCTGGGACGCGATCGAGGCGTACGGCGGGACCCGCCTGACCCCCGGCGAGGCGGTGGACGCCCTGGCCGAGGCGATCACGATCATCCGCGGCGTGTGGGACACCTCCGACCGGTCGGTCCTCGCCGTCGACGGCGCCCACCACCGCGTCCGCGGCGCCAAGCGCGGCCCGGCCCCTGCGCACGACGTACCGATCTGGCTCGGGGCGCTCAAGCCGCGGATGCTGCGCCTGATCGGCCGCGCGGCCGACGGCTGGCTCCCGTCGATGCCGTACCTCCAGCCGGGCGACCTCGAGCGCGGCATGCGCGTGATCGACGACGCCGCCCGCCAGGCCGGCCGGGACCCCGCCGAGGTCGTGCGGCTGCTCAACGTCGCCCCCGACACCGGCGCCGACGAGCTGGTGCGCCTCGCCGTCGGGGACGGCGTCAGCACCTTCATCGTGATGGGCGACGACGAGGGCGGGCTGCGTCGCTTCGCCGCCCTGACCGGCGAGGTGCGCGACCGGGTCACCGAGGCACGCGACGGGTCCGGGGTGCGCGAGCGCGGCCGGGTCCGTGGGTCCGCGGCCCTGGCGAGGCGGCTCCCCGGCATCAGGTACGACGACCTCCCGCCCGAGCTCGCCGAGCGCGCGGTCGAGCCGGGCGACCCGGCGTACGCGCGCTACACGTCGAGCTACCTCCGGAGCGGCGCCCCCGGTCTCGCACTCCGGCCGCGGACCGTCGCCGAGGTGCAGGCCGCGGTCGCCGTCGCTCGTGGGTACCGCGAGCTGCCGCTCGGCGTCCTCAGCGCCGGGCACGGCATCTCGGGCCGCTCCCTCAACCACGGCGGGCTCGTCATCGACGTCAGCGCACTCGACACCATCGAGGTGCTCGACGCCGACACGGGCCGCGTCCGGCTCGGACCCGGTGCCCGGTGGGCCGACGTCGCCCGGACGCTCGCGCCGCACGGGCTCGCGATCAGCAGCGGCGACTACGGCGGCGTGGGCGTCGGCGGGCTCGCGACCGCCGGTGGGATCGGCTGGTTCGCGCGCAGCCACGGCCTCACCGTCGACCACCTGACCGCTGTCGAGATGGTCCTGGCCGACGGACGGGTCGTGCGCACCAGCCCCGACCATGATCCCGACCTGTTCTGGGGCGTGCGCGGCGCCGGGGCCAACTTCGGCGTCGCCACCTCCTTCGAGCTCACCGCCGCCCGGGTCGGCACGATCGCCTTCGCCCAGCTCGCCTTCGACGCCAGCGACACCGCGACCTTCCTGGAGCGGTGGGGCCAGGAGGTCGGGTCCGCGGACCGCAGCGTCACCGGCCAGGTGATCCTCGGCAAGCGGCAAGGCGGACAGCGGATCGCCCAGGCGATGCTGGTCGTCGACTCCGACGACCCGGACACCGTGCTCGAGCGCCTGCGACCGATCGCCGAGATCGCGCCCCTGGTGCAGCAGCACGTCGCACTCACGACCTACGACCAGGTGATGGGCCTGTTCAGCAGCGACGAGCCGCAGCAGGGCCGCGGCGAGCCACACACCCACTCCGGCCTGGCCGACGAGCTCTCCCCCGGGCTCGCAGCCGAGGTCACGGACCTGCTCGACTCGGGCGCGTCGTCCTTCTTCTCGATCCGCGCGGTCGGCGGAGCGGTTGCCGACGTGCCGAGCGGGGCCACGGCGTACGCCGGCCGCAGCGCGGCGTTCTCGCTCTCCGGCTTCGGCGCCGGCCCGGCCTTCGACGTGGCCTGGGAGCGGCTCGTCCCCCACCTGTCTGGCAGCTACCTCAGCTTCGAGACCGGCACCGGACCGCGGTGGCTCGAGCGCGCCTTCCCACCCGCACACCTCGCCCGCCTGCGTGACCTCAAACGACGCTACGACCCCACGGGCCTGTTCCGCGACAACTTCTTCATCGACCCGGCGACCGACGCCGCAGAGGGCCCCGCCGCCTGAGACGTCCGGGCCCGGCCCAGGAGTGGTACCCGTGGTCGGACGGCGCCTACGTTGGGGTCAGTCAGCACCACGACACCCGAGGCGCCACCGACGAGAGGTCCCATGGAGCACGTCGAGATCGCCCGCGCCGAGACCGAGCGCGGAGAGCTGGTGCTGCGCGAGCGGCGACCCGGTCCCGACGACGCCGGCGCCCCGACCGCGCTCGAGCTGCGCGCCAACGGAGTCTTCGTGATGGACACCGTCGAGGTCGCGACCGAGCAGGCGCTGGCCACCGCGGCGCTCGGGACGGTGGCCGAGCCGCGGGCCGTCGTGGTCGGCGGCCTGGGGCTGGGCTTCACGATGCACGAGGTGCTCGCCGACTCCCGCGTCGAGACCTGCGCGGTGGTCGAGGTCGAGCAGGTGCTGGTCGACTGGATGCGCGACGGCACCATCGCCCACGGGCCGGCCCTGCTCGCCGACGAGCGGGTCAAGGTGGTGGTGGCCGACATCGCCGTCGCGATCGCCGAGGCGCGCCCGGCGTCGTACGACCTGGTGCTGCTCGACGTCGACAACGGCCCGGGCCACCTGGTCCACGAGGCCAACGCCGCGCTCTACGAGCGACCGTTCCTGGAGGCCGTCCGCGACGTGCTCCGACCCGGCGGCGCCCTGGCCGTGTGGTCGGCGGCCGAGGCCGCGGACCTCGAGGCCGCGATCGGAACGGTCTTCGACGGCGTGCGGGCGGTGGCGCTCGACGTCCGGCTGCAGCAGCGCGAGGAGCGGTACTGGCTCTACGTCGGCAGCGTCGGTGACGTCGGCGGCTGACGCCGCAGGCGGTGCGGCACGGGGTCGGCCGGCTTCATCGCCTCGACGTCCTGGTGGTCGAGGTCGCGCACGGCGGCCTTGATCTGCTCGAGGTTGTTGCGCAGCAGGTCGGCGACCAGCTCGTCCATCCGCGGGTCGTCGAGCATGTCGACCAGCACCCGCATCACGGTCTCGGAGACCTCCGAGACGAGCGTGTCGTAGCCGGGCAGCCGGCTGACGATCCGGGCGTTGGGGTCGGCACGCATCTTCTCGGCGAACAGGGCCTTGAGCTCGTCGTGGTTCTCCAGCAGCGCGTCGGAGATGTTGCGGGTGTAGTGACCGGTCTGCATCACCGCGATCACCTCGTCGAGCACCACCATCGTCAGCGGCCGCTTGATCAGGTCGAGCCCCCGCACGGTGAGCCGGCCGCTGCGCTCGACGACCCAGGGCCGGCGCCTCCCCATCCGCACCAGCACCGCCCCGAGCACGGCGGCGAGGACCGACCCGCCGACGACGACCGCCACGACGAGCAGGAGCACCTGCAGGGTGCTGAGGTCCTCCAACCACTGGGACATGCGCGCAGCCTAGGACGTGCCTGCCTGGCATAGGGTCCGACGGGTGACCCGCTACGTCGCCCTCGGCAGCTCGATGGCAGCGGGCCCCGGCATCGCCCCCCGCGCGCCCGGCAGCCCGCGGCTGGCGATGCGCTCGGCGCGCAACTACCCCCGGCTGCTGGCCGACGACGCCGGTCTCGACCTCGTCGACGTCACCTACTCCGGCGCCACCACCGCCCACCTGCTGCACGAGCACCAGAACGGCGAGCCGCCCCAGGTCGACGCGCTCGACGGCACCGAGACGCTGGTGACGATCACGATCGGCGGCAACGACGTCGCCTACGTGCCCGGGCTGGTCGTGGCGAGCGTCCCGGCACCGGTGCGGTGGCTGCCGGTCGTCGGTCCGCGACTGCGCCGGACGCTCGACCCGACGGCCCGACAGGTCGCGCTGGCCGAGATCGGGTCGGCGCTGCGCGCCGTCGGGCGCGTCGTCCGCGAGCGCTCACCGCACGCGCGGGTGGTGTTCGTCGACTACCTCACGCTGCTCCCCCCGGCCGGGCAGCGGGCGTTCCCGCTGCGCGAGCGGTACGCCGACCTCGGCCGTCGCACGGCGGCCGGGCTCGAGGTGGCCACCGCCCGGGCCGCCGCCGCCACCGGCTGCGAGGTCGTCGGCGTGGCCGCGGCCAGTCGCGACCACCACGCGTGGTCCGAGGACCCCTGGACCGTGGGCGCCGCGCTCCCCGTGCCCGGTCGCCCGCTGGCCTACCACCCCAACGCCGCGGGGATGCGCGCCGTCGCCGACCTGCTGCGCGACCACCTCGCGGCCTGAGCCGCAGCCCGGGCGACCGCTCAGGCGAACAGCCCGCGGTAGGCCTCGGACCGCTCCAGGTAGGGCTCGAAGACGATCGTGCCCGGGTCGTCGCCGGCGTACGACGCGACCAGGCGGTCGAGGTAGTAGTCCCAGCCGGGACCCACGCTGGCGACCATGTCGGCGCCGACCGGACCCTCGGGCACGAGCTGGACGAAGGTCAGCGTGGTGACGCCGTCGGCCTCGGCGAGCTCGAGGGTGTGCTGCCAGTGCACCTGCGGGCCGGACCCGTCGTCGGAGAACGGCGCCGACTCACGACTGCGGACGACGAAGCGCCGCGGCGGCTCGCACGCCTCGACGAGGTAGACCTCCTCGGGCACGTCGGCGCCCTCGGCGGTCATCCAGAACGACACCTGCCCCGACGCCGGGTCGCCGGCCCACCGCCCGATCCAGCGCTCCATCCGGTCGGAGTCGGTGCACGCTGCCCACACGTCCTCGATCGGCGCGCGGAAGGTGCGGGTGAAGACGAGGTCCTGGGCGACGCGTCGCCCGAGGGGGCCGGCGGGGGTGGTGGGGGTGCTGGGAGTGGTCGGGGTGCTCTGGTCGGTGCTCATGCGGTCTCCTCCTGGGAGTCGGGGGTGGTGGTGGTCCGGTCGCGGACCGTGCGGCGGACCTCGAGGTCGAGCCCGTCGAACGCCGCCTCGCCGAACGGCGCCGGGTGGCGCAGCTCGTCGAGGAACGACCGCACCGGGGCGAGCCCGTCGCGGTGGAGCGCGTAGTGGCGCTCGCGGCCACGGTCCTCGACGGTCGTCAGCCCGGCCTCGGTGAGCAGGCGCAGGTGCTTGCTGACCGCCGGCCGGCTGATCGGGTGCGCCGCGGCCAGGTCGACGACCCGGGCCGGCCCGGGGGCGAGCGCCCGCAGCAGCTCACGGCGTACGGGGTCGGCCAGGGCAGCGAACGGGTCCACCCCTTATTGGTAACTCAAGAGTTACCGATTTGTCAAGGGTCGGCCGGTTACGGTGACGGCATGGAGACGAGGATCGAGCACGACTCGATGGGCGAGGTGGCGGTGCCGGCGGACGCGCTGTGGCGGGCGCAGACGCAGCGGGCGGTCGAGAACTTCCCGATCAGCGGCACCCCGATCGAGCCACGGCTCGTGCACGCCCTCGGGCTGGTCAAGCACGCCGCCGGGTGGGCCAACCACCAGCTCGGGGTGCTGACCGAGGAGCAGGCCGGCGCCATCCGCGACGCCGCGCGCGCGGTCGCCGCGGGCGAGCACGACGACCAGTTCCCGATCGACGTGTTCCAGACGGGCTCGGGCACGAGCAGCAACATGAACGCCAACGAGGTGATCGCCACCCTGGCGGCGCGCGCCGGCGTGGAGGTGCACCCCAACGACCACGTCAACGCCAGCCAGTCGAGCAACGACATCTTCCCGACCGCCGTCCAGGTCGCGGCGGCCCTCGCCGTCACCCAGGACCTGCGCCCGGCGCTCGACGTCCTCGCGACCTCCCTGGAGGCCAAGGCCACCGAGTTCGCCGACCTGGTCAAGTCCGGCCGCACGCACCTGATGGACGCCACCCCGGTCACCCTCGGCCAGGAGTTCTCCGGCTACGCCGCCACGGTGCGCTACGCCGTCGAGCGGCTCGACGCGGTGCTCCCCCGGGTACGCGAGCTGCCCGTCGGCGGCACCGCGGTCGGCACCGGCATCAACACCCCACCCGGGTTCGCCCAGCACACGATCGGCGTCCTCAACGAGCTGGTGCCGGAGCAGGACTTCACCGAGGCGCGCAACCACTTCGAGGCGCAGGGCACCCGGGACTCGCTGGTCGAGCTCAGCGGCGTGCTGCGCACCATCGCGGTCGGGCTGACCAAGATCTGCAACGACCTGCGCTGGATGTCGTCGGGCCCGACCACCGGCCTCGCCGAGATCCACCTGCCCGACCTGCAGCCCGGGTCGAGCATCATGCCGGGCAAGGTCAACCCGGTGCTCCCCGAGGCCACCTTGATGGTGTGCTTCCAGGTGGTCGGCAACGACGCCGCCGTCACCGCCGCCGGCGCCAGTGGCAGCTTCGAGCTCAACGTCGCGATCCCGGTGATCGCGCGCAACGTGCTCGAGTCGGTGCGGCTGCTGTCGACGTCGACGACCCTGCTGGCCCGCCGCTGCGTCGACGGGATCACCGCCGACGCCGAACGGATGCGGCGCTACGCCGAGTCGTCGCCGTCGGTCGTCACCCCGCTCAACAAGCACCTCGGCTACGAGGCGGCGGCCACGATCGCCAAGCAGGCACTGGCCGAGGGACGCACGATCCGCGAGACCGTGCTGGCGCTTGGCTACGTCGAGCGCGGCGAGATCAGCGAGGCCGACCTCGACGCGGCCCTCGACGTCGACGAGATGACGCGCCCGTGAGCCTGACCGACCCCGACCGGGTGACGGCCCAGTACGTCACCGAGGAGCGCCTCGCCATCCGCCAGTCGGTGTGGCACCCCACCGCCGACGGCCGTGAGCCCTCCGCCGAGGCGCTCGCCACCGTCGTCGCGGCCACACCCCGCCAGGTGCTCGAGATCGGCTGCGGCACCGGCGCGTTCTCGTCGCGCCTGATGGCCGCGCTGCCCGACGCCGAGGTCGTCGCCGTCGACCTCTCGCCCCGGATGGTCGAGCTCACCGCCGCCCGCGGGGTGGAGGCCCGGGTGGCCGACGCCCAGTCGCTGCCGCTCGGCGACGCCAGCCAGGACGTCGTGGTGGCGCTGTGGATGCTCTACCACGTCCCCGACCTGCACCAGGCGCTCGCCGAGGTGCGCCGCGTGCTCCGGCCGGGCGGCACCTTCGTGACGATCACCAACGGCGACGAGCACGTCGCCGACCTGCGCCGCGACGCCGGCGGTGACGTGGTCCCCACCCACTTCTCCAGCGAGAACGGCGAGGCCGCCCTGCTCCGCCACTTCGACACCGTCGAGCGCGACGACCTGCGCACCCGCGCCTATTTCGCCGAGCGCGAGACCGCCCTGGCCTACCTCGACTCCAGCCGCGAGGGGATCGCGTGGGCGCCGCCCACCGACGGGTGGCCGCGCGAGTACGCCGGGCACGTGACGGTCTTCGTCGCGAGGTGACCGACCCGCGGGCGGTCTGGGACGCCGAGGCGCCGACGTTCGACGACGAGCCCGACCACGGTCTGCACGACCCCGCCATCCGCGACGCCTGGGCCCGGCTCCTCGCCGCGCACCTCCCGGACCCGCCGAGCGACGTCGTCGACCTGGGCTGCGGCACCGGCACCCTGTCGGTGCTGCTGGCCGGGGCCGGTCACCGGGTCCGCGGGATCGACCTGTCCCCCGCGATGGTCGCGCGAGCCCGCGCCAAGGCCGCCGACGCCGGGCTCGACGTGCCGGTGGTCGTGGGCGACGCCGCGGTGCCGCCGTACGGGAGCGGCTCGGCCGACGTCGTGCTGTGCCGGCACGTGCTGTGGGCACTGCCCGACCCGGCGGCCGCGCTCACCCGCTGGACGGCGCTGCTGCGACCCGGCGGTCGCCTGGTGCTGGTCGAGGGACGCTGGCACACCGACGCCGGCCTCGACGCCGCCACGTGCACCGCCCTGGTCGCACCGCACGCCGCCGACCTCGACGTCGTCCACCTGACCGACGAGGCCTACTGGGGGCGACCGGTCTCCGACGAGCGCTACCTGCTGGTGGCACGGCGGTAGGCACGGCGGTAGGCACGGCGGTAGGCACGGTGGTGGGCCCGGCGACGGGGGGACGGGCCCGTCAGGGCTGTCGCTCCTGGAGGATGCGCTGGCGCAGGTCGCAGGTGGTGCGGGACGGGTCGATGCCCAGCTCCTCGGCGAGCCGCGTCCGGTAGTGCTCGAAGACCTGCAGGGCCTGCCCGACCTCGCCGAGCTCGGCGAGCGCGTGCATCAGGCCGCGGTGGGCCGTCTCGGAGGAGGGCGCGACCGCGACGGCGGTGCGGGAGAGGTCGACGGCGTCGCGGAACCGGCCGAGCGCGAGGGCGCAGTCCGTGGCCTGGGTCAGCACGCCGAGGCGCAGGTGGCCGAGCTCGTCGCGGGCGTGCACGGCCCAGCCCGCGTCGTCGTCGTAGGCGCGGAAGTCGCCGGTGTGGACGGCCTCGGCGGCGGCCGACAGGCGCAGGGCCTCGTCGTGCTCGTGCCGTGCGGCGGCGCTGCCGACGGCCGTGGCGAGGCGCCGGTACTCCTCGACGTCGACGACGGCCGAGACCAGGACCAGGCCGCCGTGGTGACGCTCGACGCAGTCGTGCCCGACCGCGCGTCGGACGAGGCTGGCAGCGGTGCGCAGGCTGGCGCGCCCGCGCTCCGGGTCGACGTCGGGCCACAGCAGGTCGACGAGTGCGGCCGCCCGCACCGCCCGGCCGTTGTCGAGGGCGAGGATGCGCAGGAGGTCCATCGCCTTGCCCGTGCCCCAGGCGCGGCGGTCGACGACCGAGCCGTCGGGCCGGGTGACCTCGAGACCGCCGAGCAGGTTCACCGAGATCGTGGGGCCGGTCGTGGCCACGAGGGCCTCCTTCACGCGTCGTGCCGGGGCCACGGGCGCAGGAGTGTGCCCGAGACGCGGGGTCCGGGCGCACGCCGACCGTACACGCCACGGCGCGCGGATGTGCGGAAGCCGGGCGGGCCGTCGCCGCCACCACCAGTTCGCCCGAAAACCGCACCCGGGACGCGCGTCCGTGGCACGCTCAGGTGCTCCCTCCTGTCGCGCTGGCCGGCCGCGGCCAGGACGACGTCGTCCGAGGAAAGGTGAAGCGTCATGCGGCACATCGAGTGGGCAGGACCGCCGCGATGATCCCGACCGGGCTCGTCAGCGAGGCGTTCGTCGCCATGGCCGACACCCTCGTCGACGACTTCGACCTCGTGGAGTTCCTGCACGACCTCACGCTGCGCGCCGCCGAGATCAGCGGCGCGGCCGCGGTGGGGCTCCTGCTCGCCGAGGGCGACGGGCTCGTGCGCCACGTGGCCGCGAGCAACGAGTCGGGCAGGTTCATGGAGCTGATCCAGCTGCAGGGCTCCGAGGGCCCCTGCCTCGACTGCGTGCGCTCCGGGCTGCCGGTCGTCAACGCCGACCTGGCCCATGCCCAGGCGTCGTGGCCGACCTTCGCCCCACGCGCCGCCCGCGCCGGGTTCCGGTCGGTCCACGCCTTCCCGATGCGGCTGCGGGGCAGGGTGATCGGCGCCCTCAACCTGTTCGGCGACAGCGACGTCCACTTCGACGGCGAGGAGGTCCGGCTGGTCCAGGCGCTCGCCGACGTCGCCACCATCGCGGTGCTGCAGCAGCGGGCCCTCGCGGAGGCCGAGGCCGTCGCCGTCCAGCTGCGCGGGGCCCTCGACAGTCGCGTCGTGATCGAGCAGGCCAAGGGGGTGCTGGCCCAGGCCGAGGGCATCACCCCGGCCGAGGCCTTCGAGCGCCTGCGGAGCGCGGCGCGGTCCTCGCACCGTAAGGTCGCCGACGTGGCCCAGGAGATCATCGACGTGGTGCAGCAGCGCCGCGGACCCTCCTGAGCCGGCCCGGGCGCTCGCATCGCCCATATCGACGAACCGACCCGCAGGCCCACCAGGCAGGCTGGGACCCGGGCAGGATGACGTACCGAGACGGAGGTGGACCAGTGCGAGCTCGACCGCGCAGCGGGTCGACGGGGTCCGGGCGACCCCGGCCGGCGCCCGCGACCGTGGCGGCGGTCCTGGTCCTCGGGCTGCTCGGCGCCCTCGCCGGCGCCTGGTGGGGCGACCGCGGGGAGCAGTCGTACGACGCGACCGCCGTCGTCCTGCTCCAGCCGCTGCCGGGCAACCCGTTCACCCCCGACTCCGAGGGTGACGAGCTGGTCGACCTCGAGACCGAGGCGCAGCTGGTCACCTCCGACGCCGTGCTGCTCCGCGCGTCGTCGCAGCAGCCCGGCTCCCCCGCCATCACCGCCGACGACGTCGAGGTGACGGTGCCGGTCAACACCCAGCTGCTCTCGCTGACCGTGACCGCGACCTCGGCCGAGGAGGCCGAGGAGGCCGCGCAGCGGATCGCCGAGACCTACCTCGAGCACCGCACCAGCACCGCCCGCACGGCCATCGACGAGCAGCGAGCCGGCCTGCGTGACCAGGTCGACCAGCGCATGGCCGAGCGCGCCGCCATGGCCAACCGGCTGCGGCAGCTGCCCCCCGACTCCCCCACCCGCCCCCTGCTGACCGCCCAGATCCTGGCCGCGGTCACCCAGATCAGCGACATGCGCGCCCGGCTGGGCGACGTCGACTCGGTCTCGCTCGACCCCGGCCGGGTCGTGACCCCCGCCGAGGCCGCCGACGGCGGTCCGCTGCCCTCGGGCCCCCTGCCCCTGGCGCTCGTGGGGCTGGTGGTCGGGCTCGGGCTCGGCTGCCTCGCCGCCCTGCTGCTGAGCGGGGCCGGCGCCGTCGTACGACGACGCGAGGACCTGGCCGACGTCGGTGCCCCGGTCTGGGGTGCCCTGCCTCCGACCGCCGAGCAGCGTCCGGCCGCGGCCGCCCGGCTCCGGGCGGCGGTGCTCGCCTCGCACGGCCCCCCGCCGCTGGTCGTGCTGACCTGCCGGCCCGGCGTGCCCGGGCAGTCCGGCGCGGCCGCCATGCTCAGCGAGGCGCTCGTCGCCTCCGGGCTGCGCAGCGTGCTGGTCGAGCTCGTCGAGCACCGCTCGGGGGCCGACGTCGCCGAGCCGGGCCTGGCCGACGTGCTGCGCCACGACACCACGCTGCGCGAGACCCTCTCCTGGACCGGCGACCACGGCCGGCTCGCCGCCGGACGGCGCGACGCCGACCTCGACGACCTGGCGGCCTCGTCCGGCATGAGCGGCGTCCTCGCCGAGCTCCTCGTCGACGCCGACGCCGTCGTGCTCGACGGCGGATCACCGCTCTCGGCACGGACCCAGGCCCTCGCCGCCGCGGCCGACGTCGTCATCGTCGAGACGCCCTACGGGATCTCGCGGGCCGAGGTCGAGGAGACGGTCACCGAGCTGACGACCGTCGGGGCCCGGCGTACGGCGCTGCTCCTCGTGCCGCGGGTCAAGGCCCGCGCGGGCTCGGACGAGGGGTCCGCCGACGCACCGGACGACGAGGCGGCGCCCGAGGGCGCACCGGACGACGTCCCCGATCAGCCGCGCAGCCGCTCCGGCCATCCCGGGGCCCGGCCGAGCGGGCGCTGACGACGCCAGAGCAGCCCGGCGAGCAGCCCCAGGGCGGCGCCGGACGCCACCGGCACCACCGGCTGCCGATCCACGGGCTCGGCCGCCTGCTCGCGGACGACGCGGCCCACGGTCGTGGGCGCGGCCACGAGGTCGGTCAGGGCGTCTGCCAGCTCACGTGACACGGTCTCGTCGTCGGACCGGCTGAGCTGGCCCCGGAGCTCGTCGACGGCCCCGGCCCGTCGTTCCTCGAGGTCGGCGCGGCGTACGTCGAGGTAGGCGGCGACGACGGCCGCCGCGGCCCGGTCGGCCGCCGCAGGGCTGGATCCGCGCACGCTGACGTCGAGGACCTGGCTGTTGGCCGGGGCGGTGACGGTGGTGCGGCTGCGCAGGCGCTCCTCGCTGGTCCCCGCCGCCTCCGCGGCCTGGTCGAGGACCGCGCGGGAGAGCAGCAGGGCGGCCTCGGTGTCGAGGGTGACCTCGCGACGCGACGAGGTGACCGGCCCGAGGTGGAGGGCCACGGGCGTGACCAGGACCGAGGTGCCGCTCCGGTACTCCGCGGTACCGCGGACCTTCGCCACCGCCAGCCCCACGGCGCCGCCCGCCACCGCCGGGAGCAGGACGAGCGCGAGGGCCGCCAGGGCCGGCGCCCGGCGCCCGGGGCCGGTGGCGACGGGGCGGAGCGGGGGCTGCCGCGCGAGCCGCCCGCGCGCCGCGAGGCCCACCGCCACCATCACGACGTACAGCGGCAGGCCGAGCACGTCGTAGATCGGGAGCTGCAGGAGGAGGAAGCCGATCGCGAACGTGGCGACCGCGTCGCTGGTGGTCCGGCAGCGCCACGTCTGGGACAGGCCGCGGACGAGGAAGCCGAGGAACAGCAGCAGCCCGACCCACCCCTGGGAGAACAGCACCAGCCAGAGCTGGCCCTGCGTGCCCAGCGGGGGCACGCCGCAGGCCGGGCAGTCGGGGGTCGACCCGCCGTTGATTGAGGCGAAGCTGCCCTGGACGTCGCGGGTCGTGCCGAATCCCAGGACCGGCGAGCCGGACGTGACCGAGGTGGTGGTGAGCGCGAGCAGGTCGCCGCGACGGTCGTTGCTGTGCTGGTTGTCGAACCGGTCCTCCACGAGGCCCCCGAGCGGGCCGAGCAGCAGCACCGTGGCGCCGAGCACGGTCGCGACCAGGGCGCCGGCGACGGCGGCCCGGCTCCCCCGCCGCAGGGCCAGCACGACCAGGCCGACGGCGCCGAGCGCGATCGAGGCCCACAGGCCCCGGTTGAGGGAGTAGACGACCGGGATGGCCGCGACGAGCAGGACGCCCAGGCCGAGCACGCGCGTGCGGAGGCCGCCGCTGCGCAGCACCACCGCGAAGAAGATCAGGGCGAGCGAGAGGGTGCTGCCCCAGGTGTTGGTGTAGGGGAACGGCGCCTTCGGCCGGGTCTCCGGGCGCCCCAGCACCGTCTGGACGTCGGCGGCCTGCGGGTGCACCAGCGAGGCCACGAACTCGTTGCTCCGCACGCCGGGCGGCAGCAGCAGCTCGACCAGCGAGCGCACCTCGAAGTCGGGTGCGACCAGGCCGAGGACGCCGCCCGCGACGCACACCACGAACAGCCACCCGAGCAGCGCGTGGATCCGCCGGTCGCCCACCGAGGGCGGCAGGTTGGCCACCCACACCAGGACCACGCCGCACGCGGCGTACCACGCGATCCGGAAGGCGAAGACCAGCAGCCGCGAACCCGCGTCGCCGCCCGGGACGGCGTCGGGCGCGTCGACGCCGAGCACGACGACCCCGAGCACCACCCAGAGCAGGAACAGCAGCCACCAGCCGGAGCCGTCCGGCAGCCGGAGCCGGCCGCGCCGGTGGAGCCGCAGCAGCTGGAGCGACATGGGGACGACCAGGGCGATCGGGAGGAACGAGTCGACGCCGAGCAGCCACCACAGCGGGTAGCCCGCCAGCAGCACCAGGAGCGGCCAGTGCGCAGGAGCCCGCTCGCGCGACGGGTGCGCGGCCGGGGCGGACGTCGTCGACGCCTCGCTCGTGCCCACCGTCGTCGTCATGAGTCCAGCCAATCGGGCCTGCGGCACGCGGCCGTCGTCGAAATCAGGTATCCCCGCGCTCGTGCCGTCTGGGCCGGCACCGCGAACCTACGCTCGCAGGACTCAGCCGAGAGGCTGCACTCCGAGCGGGCGGACGGTGGTCGAGATGAGCACGGCTGCAGCCTACGGCGCCGGGAGCCGGTCGTGACGGCCCGCCTCGCCGCGCCCCCGCGACCGCGGACGGCGGTGCTCGCCGAGCAGCGGCTGGTGGGCGACGCCCTGCGGAGCGCCCTGAGCAGCCGGCGGCTCGACGTGCTGTCGGTCGCCTGGCCGGACGGACGGCGTCCGGTCCAGGCCGTCTGCCGCGAGCTGACCGCGCAGCACCCGGGGGCCGGGATCGTCCTCGGGGACCTCGACGACCCGCGCCGGCGGTCCTTCGTGGAGACGCTCGTGACCACGGTGCCGACGGGGTGGGCGCTGGTCGTGAGCCACCAGGACGACGTCTCCTGGGGCGACCTGGTCGCGGCGGGGGCGGCCCTGCTGCCGGCCTCGGCCTCGGTCGACGACCTGGTGCAGGACGTCGGCCGGCTGGTGACCGGGACCGACCCGATGCCGAGCCACGAGCGGGACCGGATGGTGCGTGAGTGGCGCGTGCTGCGCGACGAGCGGGACCGGGTGGCCGACCGGCTCGACCGGCTCACCACCCGCGAGGCGGAGGTGCTCGACCTGCTGACCCGGGGGATCGCCGTCCGCGAGATCGCGGCCGGGAGCGGGGTCTCCGAGGCCACCGTGCGCGCCCAGGTCAAGGCCGTCCTGCGCAAGCTCGAGGTCACCTCGCAGCTGGCCGCGGTCGCGCTGGTGCAGGGCGCGCGGCCCGACCGGCTGGCGCGTCGGCGCGCTCCCCGGCCGATGCCGCCGTCCTGACCCGCCTCCGCATGGTCGGGTGGGCCCGCAGCGGGTCAGGCGACGACGTCGTCCGAGAAGGTCCCGACCCGGTGCGCCATGCCCACGGCGGCCAGCTGCGACGACACCCGGAGCTTGACCAGGATGGCCCGCACCTGGGACCGGACCGTCGCCTCGGAGACCACCCTCGCCCTGGCGATCTCCCGCACCGGCAGTCCCTGCATCAGCAGGACCAGCACCTCGCGCTCCCGCACGGTGAGGGTCTCCAGCTGGCGGCGCAGGTCGTGGACCTCGGTGCGCTGGCGCAGGAACTCGGCCACGAGCCGCTCCCGATCGCCGCGCGACATCACCGGGCGACCCTGGCCGACGTGCCGGATCGTGGCCAGGACGGCGTTGAGGGGCTCGGCCTTGCTGAGCACCGTGCTGGCCCCGGCGCGCAGGGCCTCGCCCCAGAGCACCCGGTCGGAGGACCCGGTGATGACCACCACCGCGGCGCCCGACCTGGTGAGCGGCCGGACCAGGGGCACGCCGCTGCCGACCGAGCCGAGACCGAGGTCGAGCAGCACCACGCGCGGCTTCAGCCGGAGCACCGCGTTCAGGATGGCGGTGGTGGAACCGTGCGGCTCGGCGCCCGGCGCGATCCGGTGCACCTCGTGGCCCTCGAAGGTGAGCGCGATGTCGAGGGCCTCGGCGAACAGCCGGTGGACCTCGACGATCGCGATCCGGGTGGCGCCGAGGTTCCGGGTCATCCCCGCCCCCCGGGCTCGCCCGTCGGTCCTCGCGCACCTCGTGCACGCCCCTGCCCCCCACGCCGTCCCCACGTCATCGCCCCACCGTGGACCCGCACAGGCAAGGATCCGTCACCTGGACGTCATGGCATCGTGAAACCCCGTCGGCGGCGCGGTCCGTCAGCGGCGCCTAGGCGAACGTCGTCCGCCGGCTGACGACGTCGCGGGCGAGGTCGCCGATCAGCTGCTGGTCGGCGTAGGCACGCGCCCGGAGCAGCAGCAGCGCCTCGGCGAGGCCGACCCCGGCCTGGACCGCCACCATCCCGGTCGCCTGGTGCACGTCGACGTGGAGCAGGGACGCGCTGGACGCCGCCCAGCGCAGGCCGGCGTCGTCCTCGACTCCTCCGCCGAGGTGCAGGACGACCTGCGCCGCCGCGTCGACGAGGTGGAGGGCACACGTCAGCTCCGCGTCGTCGAGAGCCGTCGGCACGTCGGCGTACAGGTCCAGGACGCCGAGCCGGATGGCGCCGATCCGCAACGGGAACGAGCAGACCGCCGCCACCCCGAGGGACGTCGCTGCCTCGGTGTAGCCCGGCCAGCGCCCCGGTCCGGTGCGGGCGAGGTCGTGCTGCTGCACGAGCAGGCCGGTGCGCGCCGCCTCGTGGCAGGGCCCCTCGCCGACGACGACCTCGACGTTGCCCCACGCGACGGCCCGCTCGTCGGACCCCAGCAGGGCCCGGCCGGTGCCGTCGTCGTCGGTCAGCACGATGCAGGCGGCCACGACCGGCAGCCGGCGGACGGCGAGCCGGCAGAGCGACTCCGGCAGGGTGGCCGACGGGTCGAGGTCGTCGAGGAGCTCGAGCAGGATGGAGCTCATCGGGGTCACCGGGCTGACCGCTCTCGTCCAGCCGGTCGACCGACGCACCGGTGGCGCCTCATTCGCCCTCCCTGTGCCGAGCAGGTTCCGTGGGGGTGGTGGGAACTGCGACGTCGGTCACCGAGTCCCGACACCCACCATGGCACGACGGCCATCGATGCGCTTGTCGGCTGCGGCGCACGGCACCTCGAGACCTCGGGTGCTGCCGGCGCTCCTGGCGAGTGCGGTGACCAGGTGGGCTCCGTCCTCATCGGGCACGTCGTCCCGATCGTCGTCCTGGTCGTCGCGTCGGCACGCCGCGGCGGACCCGAGGCCGACCGGCGGCACCCCGGTGGCCACGCCGACGGTGCCGGTGGAGCCGGCGGAGGGGAGACCGCGGTGTCGACCCCCGGACGGCCGGGTCAGGCGACGCGGGCCGCGATCCCCGGGTAGTCGGTGACCAGCCCGCTCGCGTCGTAGGTGAGCACGGCCGCGAAACCGCCCTCGGAGGTGTAGTCGAAGGACCGGTCGTCACGGCGCCGGTAGGTCTGGTCGAGCCGACGCACCTCGAGGTCGAGAGCCTGCACGTAGACCGCCGAGGCGATGACGACCTCACCCACGGGCATCGACAGCCGGTGCACCGGCAGCGTGTTCGTGCAGGCCGACGCCTCGAGGTCGACGTCGACCAGGCCGTCCAACGCAGGAGCAGGTTCGCCGTCGACCGTCCACCGTCCTTCTCCGTCGGAGAGCAGGACGCGGGAGCGGGGCCCACCCAGGACGTCGTGGGACACGCGGACCTCGCGCGTGCGCCACTGGTCGTCGAGGGTGATGTCGTAGTGGACGGCGTAGGGACGGCCGTCCTCGACGGCTGAGGTGTGGCCACGCAGCCGACCCGCCTCGGCGTAGAGCACCTCGAACCCGTCGACCGCGTCGCAGAACCGCCAGGCTGCGAACGGAGGAAGTGGCGCCGTCGTCATGAGCGCCAGTCAACCACCGGCGCGCGACGTGCTGCTCGCATGCGGGCACGTCGTGCGGGCGGCGACCGGGTGCACGGCCCGGACGACCCGGTCGGGATCGGGGACCAGGGTGACCCGTTCGAGGTGGCGGGGTCCGGGAGCGTGATGGCGGCCCTCGAGGGTCTGTGCCGCACGCCGCACGGGCGAGCGGCGACGGACGTCGTACCGCCCCTCAGCCGGGCCGCCCGCCGAACCGCCACCGGTGCACCTCCACGCCGACGAAGCGGTCGGCCGGGAGGAACGCCCGGGCGGCGTCGGCGTCGGGCGCCGCGATGATCACTGCCGCCCCCACCACCAGCCCGCCGTCGTCGGACAGCAGCAGGCCGCTGGCGACCAGGTCGTCGTGGACGGGGAGGTCGGCGGCGTCCTCCGCCGGCTCCGAGGTGAACCCCAGGACCAGGTAGTGACCGCGCCCGGGTCGCCCGTCGGCGACGTCCCCCATCGTGCGACCCAGGCAGTCGCGCCACCGCCGCACGAGGACGTCCCGGTAGGCCCCGGCCTGGTAGCCGGGCTCGTCGAGGGCGAAGGCGCGGGCGGCGTCGGGGCCGGGGAGGTCGAGGACGTGCACGCTGCCGGTCAGGGTGCCGTCACTGGTGAAGGTGGGTCCCCGGGCGACCATCGTCGCCGCGAACCCGTCCATGTACGTCCAGTGCCGCTCGACCATCGCCTCGCGCAGCGGCGTCGACCCGGCGCGGTCGCGGTGGTAGCAGAAGAACTGCACGGGACGAGCGTCGAGCACGCACCTGCCGTCCGCAACCGGGTTGTGCGCGGGTCGTCGTGCCGGTGGGCGCGGGGAGGCTGCCCTATCGTGGGGCCCCGCGGGCGTCAGCCCGCCGCCGCGTCAGCGGCCTGAGAGCACCGGAGCGCCACGTGGCACACGAGCTGCAGGTATCGATCACCCTGACCGTCGTCGGTCTGGTCGCCGCAGGACTGGCCTACCTGGTGTTCCGGTCGAGGGTCGTGCCGGTCGACGACAGCGCCCGGGTCGACCTGGCGCCGGCGCAGGCCGAGCAGGCACTGCTCCGCGCGTTGTGGGCCCGCCCCCACCTCGTCGTCGTCCAGGCCGGACCCCGGCACGTCGTCGTCAGGACCAGGCAGACCCCGGCCTGGGCGATCGGCGTGGGACTGCTCACCCTCCCCTTGGGCCTTCTCCTGATGATGGCGGTCAGGGACGACGCGGACCTGCACGTGTGGCTCCTCGACGACGGCGACGCCACGCTGGTGCAGGTCACCGGGCTGGCCAAGAGCCACGACGCCCTCGAGATCGGTGAGGCCATCGGCGCCCTCCGCCCCGCCGTCGCGGCGCAGCGGGCCTGAGGTCGCGCCGGCCGCCGGCCCCATCGGTCACACCGCTCCCCCGCGCACCACCTCCCGGGCAAGACCTGAAGTTCCCAGGCAATGCACTGCCCGGGAAGTTCAGACTTCCCCGGTCCACCGGCGAAACCTCGCCCCCGTGCGAGGCGGACCCCACCGCCAGCGGCTCGCACACCGGGCGCGAGCAGACCGACACGCTCGCGCCATCGACCACCCTCAACCGCGTGCCGCCAGACCACCACACCGAAGACCACGAACCGCGCGCGCGGCAGCGCGGCGGTCCGCGTGGCGGCCGCCAAGCAACAACGACCACAGCCGACGTCAGCGGCGGCCGACACGCGAGCAGACCGACACGCTCGCGCCATCAGACCCAGCGTGTCGGTCCGCGTGGCGGCCGCCAAGCAAACAACGACCACAGCCGACGTCAGCGGCGGCCGACACGCGAGCAGACCGACACGCTCGCGCCGTCAACCACCCTCAACCGCGTGCCGCCAGACCACCACAACCGAAGACCACGACAACCGCGCGCGCGGCAGCGTGTCGGTCCGCGTGGCGGCCGCCAAGCAAACAGCAACCCCAGCCGACGTCAGCGGCGGCCGACACGCGAGCAGACCGACACGCTCGCGCCTAGTACCAGTTGTGGGACTCGCTGTGCGCCCAGGCGCCGCACGGGCTGCCGTAGCGGTCCTGGATGTAGCCGAGGCCCCAGCGGATCTGGGTGACCGGGTTGGTCTCCCAGTCGGCGCCCGCGGCGGCCATCTTGGAGCCGGGGAGCGACTGGGGGATGCCGTAGGCCGAGGAGGTCGGGTTGTCGGCGTAGACGTCCCAGCCGGACTCGCGGGTGTACAGCGAGTCGAGGCAGCCGAACTGGTCGGCGGAGAAGCCGAACTCGGGGAGCAGCGCGCGGGCGATGTCGCGGGGGTCGGAGTCGGAGAGGTCGGCGACGCCGGACTCGACGGCTCCGACGGAGTCGGCGGAGAGGGCGACCTCCTTGAGCCGGTCGGTGCGGTCGCGACGGTCGGCCGAGCGCGACAGCGTGGGCTGGCGACGTACGGGCGCGGCGGCGAGCTCTGCGTCGGTCTCGGCCTCGGCGTTCGACCCGGCGGCGGCGATGTCGTCGCCGGCGGCGCCGGACAGGTCACCGGAGGACTGGTCGACCGCGCTGCTGACGTCGGCGGCGGAGCCGGACGCGAGGCCGCCGGCGATGGTCACGCCGGTGGCGGTCACGGCCAGGGACGACAGCAGGACGGTGGTCCCGACGACCTTCTTGGGCGCGGCCTCGAGGACCTCGGGGACGGCGGGGCGCTTGGGGGCGCCGCGGTGCTTCGGGACGTGCTTCACGTGCTTGGACAAGACGAGGACACCCGGGTGCTGGACGACAGTCGGTCGGTGGCGATCGGCTGGGCCCGCTGGGGACCGCGAATGATCTCGGCCCACCATGCCGCCTGACCCGGGGCGACGCAAACCGAACGGCCGAAAACGGGTGGACGAGTCGGCTGCGATGTGGGACGCGTGCGTCTCGTGCGTCACACGAGGCGCAGGCGTCCCACTCGTCCCAGGTCCAGGCTCACACCACCACGTTCTCGAGCATCTCGGTCACCAGGGCGGCGATCGGCGAGCGCTCCGAGCGGTTGAGGGTGACGTGCGCGAAGAGCGGGTGGCCCTTGAGCTTCTCGATGACCGCGACGACGCCGTCGTGCCGGCCGACCCGCAGGTTGTCGCGCTGGGCGACGTCGTGGGTGAGCACGACCTTGGAGTTGGCGCCGATCCGGGAGAGCACGGTGAGCAGCACGTTGCGCTCCAGCGACTGCGCCTCGTCGACGATCACGAACGCGTCGTGCAGCGAGCGGCCGCGGATGTGGGTCAGCGGCAGCACCTCGAGCATGCCGCGGTCGAGCACCTCGTCGATGACGTCCTTGGAGGTGATCGCCCCGAGGGTGTCGAAGACGGCCTGGCCCCAGGGCGACATCTTCTCCGACTCCGACCCCGGCAGGTAGCCGAGCTCCTGCCCGCCGACGGCGAACAGGGGCCGGAAGACGACGACCCTCTGGTGCTGACGGCGCTCCATCACCGCCTCCAGACCCGCGCAGAGGGCCAACGCCGACTTGCCCGTGCCGGCGCGCCCGCCCAGGGAGACGATGCCGACCTCGGGGTCGAGGAGCAGGTCGAGCGCGACCCGCTGCTCGGCGCTGCGGCCGTGGATCCCGAACGCCTCGCGGTCCCCGCGCACCAGGTGCACGTGCTTGTCGGGGCCGACCCGGCCGAGCGCCGTACCGCGGTCGCTGAGCAGGACCAGGCCCTGGTGGCAGGGAAGCTCGCGGGCCGACTCGAGGTCGACGGCGCCGTCGTCGTAGAGCTCGTCGAGGACGGACGCCTCGACGTCGAGCTCGGCCATGCCGGAGTAGCCGGTGTCGGAGTCGTTGATGGTCTCGAAGCGGTACTCCTCGGCGTCCAGGCCGACCACCGACGCCTTGATCCGCAGCGGCAGGTCCTTGGAGACCAGGGTGACGTCGCGTCCCTCGTCGGCGAGGTTGCGGGCGACGGCGAGGATCCGGCTGTCGTTGTCACCCAGCCGGAAGCCGGACGGCAGGGCGCCCGGGTCGGTGTGGTTCAGCTCGACCCGGATGGTGCCGCCCAGGTCACCGACCGGGACCGGCTCGTCGAGCCGGCCGTGGGAGACCCGCAGGTCGTCGAGCATCCGCAGCGCGGTGCGTGCGAAGTAGCCGAGCTCGGGGTGGTGACGCTTGCCCTCGAGCTCGGTGATCACCACCACGGGCAGCACGACCTCGTGCTCCTCGAAGCGGTTCAGCGCGCCCGGGTCGGCGAGCAGCACGCTGGTGTCCAGCACGTAGGTCCGGGAGTCGGCCACGGTGGTCCCCTTCACCTGACCGCGCGGGCACCCTCCGCTCGGTCCTCAGTCAGCACAGATGGACCGAGAGAGTGCCCGAGCGCCGGAGTGCCGGCGTCCTCCCACCACGACGGCGACAGCGCTGCTGCCGCCTGTGGTGCGTAGGTCGTGATCGCTCACGCTCGGGCCTCCCGGTGCGGCGAGCTTCCCCACTCGCCACTGCCACCGAACGTACGACGCCACAGCGGCCCGATCACGGCGACACGCCAGAACGCGTGGTGACGGCTGGGTGACGGGGGTGTGTCGGGGCCACACCGCCTCAGACGCCGTGCCGCCGCTCCCGCTGCGCGTAGGCCCGGATCGCGCGCAGGAAGTCGACGCGTCGGAAGTCGGGCCAGTAGGCCTCGCAGAAGTAGAACTCCGACTTGGCGCTCTGCCAGAGGAGGAAGCCGCCGAGGCGCTGCTCCCCCGACGTACGGATCACCAGGTCGGGGTCGGGCTGGCCCTTGGTGTAGAGGTGGTCGGCGATGTGCTCGACGTCGAGGGTCTGGGCGAGCTCCTCCAGCGAGGTGCCGCGCTCGGCGTGCTCGTGCAGCAGCGAGCGGACGGCGTCGGCGATCTCGCGGCGTCCGCCGTAGCCGACCGCGACGTTGACCAGCATCCCGTCGACGTCGGCGGTGGCCTCGGCCGCGGCCTTGAGCCGGCGGGCGACGTAGTCGGGCAGCAGGTCGAGGGCACCCACGGGGTGCAGCCGCCACTTCTGCTGGTCGGCAAGGGAGTCGACGGCGTCGGCGATGATCTCCAGGAGCGGCTCGAGCTCGGCGGCGGGCCGGTTGAGGTTGTCGGTGCTGAGCAGCCACAGGGTGACCACCTCGATGCCGACCTCGTCGCACCACCCGAGCAGCGGCTCGATGTTGGCGGCGCCGACCTGGTGGCCGTGGGCGGTGTCGCGCCCGACCGCCCGGGCCCAGCGACGGTTGCCGTCGAGCATCACGCCGACGTGCTGCGGGAGGCTGTCGGCGAGCGGTCCGGCCATCCGGCGCAGCACCCGTGCCTCGTAGGCCGGGTAGAGCACCTTGCGCAGGCCCCGCTTCCAGTCCGCCACCCAGCGATGGTAGGACACCCGGAGAGCACACGCCCGCAATCGAGGAGCTGACCCCATGAACGCCGACTGGCATCCCGACCCGACCGGCCGTCACGAGCTGCGCTACTGGGACGGTTCGTCGTGGACCGAGCACGTGAGCGACAAGGGCGTGACGTCGACGTCCCCGATGGAGGCAGCCCCCCAGGGCCAGGCCGCCCAGCACCAGGCCGCCCAGCACCAGCCGGCCCAGCACCAGGCCGCCCAGCACCAGCCCGCCCAGCACCAACAGCACGGCGGCCAGCAGGGGTTCTCCGGCGACGCGTTCGCCGGGATCACCGGCGACCTCATCGACGGCCGGTTCTCCGAGGTCAGCGGCTCGGGTCCGCAGATGCAGAACAGCAAGATGCTGCGGGTGCGGGTCACCGAGCCGTTCATGGCGCGGCAGGGGTCGATGGTCGCCTACCAGGGCAACGTCCAGTTCGCCTTCCAGGGCGGCGGCGCCGGCCGGGTGATCAAGAAGGCGCTGACCGGCGAGGGCCTGCCGCTGATGCGGGTCGAGGGCCAGGGTGACGTGTTCATCGCCGACACCAACAAGAACGTCCACCTGCTGCAGCTCACCAACAGCGGCATCTCGGCCAACGGCAAGAACGTGCTGGCCTTCTCGGCCTCGCTGCAGTGGAACATCGAGCGGGTCAAGGGCGCGAGCATGCTCGCCGGCGGGCTGTTCAACACCACGCTGCGCGGCACCGGCTGGATCGCGATCGTCACCGATGGCGAGCCGGTCGTGCTGAACGCCGCCGAGGCGCCGACGTTCGCCGACACCGACGCCATCGTCGCCTGGTCGGCCAACCTCGACTCCTCGCTGAAGTCGACGATGAGCGCCGGCGCCCTGATCGGCCGCGGCTCGGGCGAGGCGATCCAGGTCGCGTTCCAGGGCCAGGGCTTCGTCATCGTGCAGCCGTCGGAGGGCATCAACATCCCCGGCCAGACCTGAGGCGGAGCTCAACAACGTTGAGACGGACTTCATTCCCCGGGAGGCCTCGGATCGAGGTGGCCCCCGATAAACTACGGACCATGAACCAGGCCTTCCACCACGCAAACGAGGCGGTCCGCGCGGGTCTGGAGAACGTCGGTGATCGGGCCGAGCACGCCCTCGCCGTGGTCAAGCCCAAGCTGCGCGGCTGGCTGCACCTCGTGCTGACCCCGCTGGCGGTCGCCGGCGGGATCGTGCTGATCTGCCTGTCCCCCACGGCGAGCACCCGGGTCGGCTCGGCGGTCTTCGCCGGCAGCGCCCTGCTGCTGTTCGGCGTCTCGGCGATCTACCACACCGGCACCTGGTCGCCCCGGGTGTGGGCGTTCCTGCGCCGGTTCGACCACGCCAACATCTTCATCCTGATCGCAGGCAGCTACACCCCGCTCACGCTGATGCTGCTGGAGGGCACCCAGCGCGTCGTGCTGCTCACGACCGTGTGGTCGTGCGCCATCCTCGGCGTGCTGTTCCGGGTGTTCTGGACCGACGCCCCGCGCTGGCTCTACACCCCGCTGTACATCGGCCTGGGGTGGGCCGCGGTGTTCTTCATCCCCGGGTTCATCGACGGCGCGACCGAGCGGCTCGGCGCCGACACGGCGATCACCGTGCTGGTGCTGATCGCGGCCGGCGGCGCGCTCTACACCGTCGGCGGCATCGTCTACGGCTTCAAGCGCCCCGACCCGTGGCCGCAGTGGTTCGGCTTCCACGAGGTCTTCCACACCTTCACGATCCTGGCCTTCACCACCCACTACGTCGGCGTCTCGATCGCGACGTACGCGCTGCGCTGACGTCCGACCGCCGCCGTCTCAACATTCCGGGGTCCCCCGCCGTCTGATCAGCGGAGGTGCTCAATGGAGGCACGGCAGGGGTACGACGAGTTCGTCGCCGCCGAGCAGCGTCGGCTGCTCGGTCTGGCGCACGCGCTCACGGCCGACCCCCACGACGCCTGGGACCTGACGCAGGAGACGCTCGCCCGCGTCGCGGAGAAGTGGGCGCGGATCGAGGACCGGCCCGGCGCCTACGCCCGCACCGTCATGGTGCGGCTCAACATCGACCGGGTCCGGCGGTTGCGTCGCGAGCGGCCGACGGAGGAGCTGCCCGACCGGGCGGCTGCTCCGGTCGTGGTCGGGGAGGTCGACGCCTGGCTGGTGGCGGCGCTGGCCACGCTCACCCCCCAGCAGCGCACCGCCGTGGCGCTGCGCTTCGTCGAGGACCTCGACACCCGGCAGGTCGCGGCCCGGATGGGGTGCTCGGAGGGGACGGCGCGCAGCCACCTGTCCCGCGGCACCGAACGACTCAAGGACTACGCCCACGGGCGGGAGCAGGAGCTGAACCCATGACCGACACGCACACGATCGAGGCCGCCTACGAGCGGCTCACGACCGCCCTCGCCCCTCCGCCGGACGCCGAGCACCGCGTCGCCACCCGGGTCGCCCAGCGACGGCGCCGGCGCCGATCCGTGCAGGGACTGGCGCTCGGCACCGGCGCCGTCGCGGTGGCCGCGAGCGTCGTCGTGCTGGCGGCCGTCGACGGCACCGGCCGGGTCGGGACCACCCCCACCCCGTCGTCGTACGCCGCCGACACGAGCAGCGTCCCCGCCCCGACGACGCAGCGGGCCGAGCCCGAGGACTGCACCGCGCCGCTCCCGCCCTCCGACCGCGCGCTGTCCCCGGCGCTCGAGGAGGTGCTCGCACGACTGTCCGACCCCGACGTCAGCTCGCGGCGGGTCGAGGTGGACGGCGACCAGGTCGTCATCAGCCTGCTCGACGAGTCCGAGGGTCTCCGCTACCGCCTGCACGTCGTCCTCGACGGCGACACCTACCGGGCCGTGCGGCTCTACCTGTGCGACTGAGCCCGCACCGGCTTCGGCCGGGTGGCTACCGTGGTGCCCATGGCCACGATCGACCTCACCAACGACACCTTCGCCACCCACGTCGAGGGCGACGACATCCTGTTCGTCGACTTCTGGGCGTCGTGGTGCGGGCCGTGCCTGCAGTTCGCGCCGACGTACGAGGCCGCCTCGGAGGCCAACCCGGACATCACCTTCGGCTCCATCAACACCGAGGAGCAGCGTGAGCTGTCGGCGGCGGCGGGCATCCGCTCGATCCCGACGCTGATGGTCTTCCGCGAGGGCGTCCTGGTGTTCTCCCAGCCCGGCGCGCTCCCGCCGGCCGCGCTCGACCAGGTCATCGCCGGCGTCCGCGGCCTCGACATGGACGACGTACGCCGCCAGGTCGCCGCCGCCGAGGCTGCCGCGCCCCAGCAGTAGGACCGACCCTCCGGGTCAGCCCCGCTTGCCGCGCACCGGCTTGCCCAGCCTGGGCAGCGTCGTGCCACGCCCGTGCAGCATGGTCAGCAGCTGGGTGAGCTGCTGCTCGTGCTTCTCGGTGCGCCGGAACGACGTCAGCGGCAGCGCCGGCTTGAAGCGCTGGCGCGCGATCGCCTTGGCGTAGGTGAACTCCTTGAGCCCGTCGGCGCCGTGGATGCGCCCGAACCCGGAGTCGCCGACCCCGCCGAACGGGAGCGACGGCACCCCGGCAAAGCTGATCACGCCGTTGACCGCGGTCATGCCGGAGCGGATGCGGTCGGCGATCTCCATGCCGCGGGCCTTGGAGAACACCGTCGAGCCCAGCCCGTACGACGTCGCGTTGGTGCGGCGCACGGCCTCCTCGACGGTGCCGACCCGGGCGACGGTCACGGTCGGGCCGAAGGTCTCCTCCGAGACGGCCAGGGAGTCCTCGGGCACGTCGACGAGGATCGTCGGCTGCACGAAGCGGTCGCCCACCGCGCCGGCGCCGCCGACGAGCGCCCGGCCGCCGCGGGCCAGGGCGTCGTCGATGTGGGAGCGGATGACGTCGAGCTGCTTGGGCATCGTGATCGGCCCGAGGTCGGTGTCGGGGCCGTCGTCGGCGCGCAGGCCCTCGGCCTGGGCGACCAGCACCCGCAGGAACTCGTCGTAGACCTTCTCGTGCACGTAGACGCGCTCCACGCCGGTGCAGGTCTGCCCGGCGTTGGCGCAGGCGCCCCACAGCACGGCATCGGCGGCGGCCTCGACGTCGGCGTCGTGGTCGACGATGACGGCGTCCTTGCCGCCGGCCTCGATCAGCACCGGGGTCAAGGTCTCGGCACAGGCCGCCATCACCCGCTTGCCGGTGGCGGTGGAGCCGGTGAACGCGACCTTGTCGACGCCGGCGCGGCACAGCGCCGCACCGGTCTCGCCGAGCCCGGTCACCACGGTGAGGACGGGGCGGCCCACGGCCTCGACGAAGGTGCGGGCTAGCCACTCCCCCACCCCGGGCGTGTACTCCGAGGGCTTGAAGACCACCGCGTTGCCGGCGGCGAGCGCGTAGGCGATCGAGCCCATCGGCGTGAAGACCGGGTAGTTCCACGGCCCGATCACCCCGACCACGCCGAGCGGCTTGTACTCCACCGTCGCCGCCTGGTTGGCCATCAGCAGGCCCGAGGGCACGCGGCGCCGCTTGAGCGTCTTCTCGGCGTGCTTGCTCGCCCAGTCGAGGTGGTCGATGGCCAGCGCCGCCTCGAGCAGGGCGTCGCCGTGCGGCTTGCCGGTCTCCTGGTGCATCACCTCGGCCAGCTGCGCGAGGCGCCGGGTCAGCACGCCCTTCCACTTCAGCAGGTGCTCGGCGCGCTCGTCGTAGGACAGCGCCGACCACCACGCGGCCTCCTCCTCGGCACGGACGACGGCGGCGGCGACGTCGGCGGCCGAGTGCACCGGGTGGGTGGCGACGACGTCGCCGTTGATCGGGTTGAGCGAGTCGAAGGTCGCGGTGGTCTCGTGGTCCTGGAGGGTCATCGGGAACTCCTGATCAGGTCGGCCGCCTTCTCGGCGACCATGACGGTCGGGGCGTTGGTGTTGCCGCGGGGCACGGCCGGCATCACCGAGGCGTCGACGACCCGCAGGCCATCGACGCCGCGGACGCGCAGCTCGGGGTCGACCACGGCGTCCTCCTGGTCGGCGCCGCCCATCGCGCAGGTCGACGTCGGGTGGAACGTCGTCTGCGTGTAGCGGCGGACGTGCTCGACCAGGTCCTCCTCGGACGGCGTGGTGCTCAGCTCGAACGGCCGGTCGATCAGCGCTGCGATCGGGCCCTGCTGGGTGATCTCGACGATGCGCCGGCAACCGGCGACCATCGTGTCGAGGTCGGTCTGGTCGTCGTAGTAGGCCGCCTCGATCTCGGGGTGCCAGGTCGGGTCGGCCGAGCGCAGCCGCACGTGACCGCGGCTGGAGGTGCCGACCAGGGTGGAGAGCACCGTGACCATCCGGCTCGACGGCTCGACCATGCCGTCGCCGTACAGCCCGGTGGGCAGGACGTGGGCCTGCATGTCCGGCCCGGCCAGGCCCTCGCGGGTCGACCAGAAGGCGCCGGTCTCGGCGACGTTGGAGGTCAGCGGCCCCTGCCGGCGCGTCTTCCAGCGGGCGAAGTTGCGCAGCGTGTTGAGGTCGGCCAGGTCGGTGGTGTCCTTGGTGTGCCAGACCATCGGCGTGTAGGGGTGGTCCTGCATCCCCTGCCCGACGCCGGACAGCTCGACCTTGGCGGTGATGCCGTGCTCGGCGAGGTGCGACGTGGGGCCGACGCCCGAGAGCATCAGCAGCTGCGGGCTGTTGATCGCCCCGCCGCTGAGCAGCACCTCGCGGCGCGCGTGCACCGTGTGCTCGCGCCCGCCCTGCCGGAAGGTCAGCCCGGTCGCCCGGACCGTGTCGCCGGCGCCGGACAGCTCGATGCGCGCGGCCAGGGCGCCGGTGGCGACGGTGAGGTGGGGACGTCCCATCGCGGGCTTGAGGTAGCCGTCGTACGTCGACCAGCGGCGGCCGCCGTTGCAGGTCACCTGGAAGGGGCCGGCGCCCTCCTGCTCGGCGCCGTTGAAGTCGTCGGTGCGCTCGATCCCCGCCGCGACCGCGCTCTCGACCCACGCGGTCGAGAGCTCGTGGGTCCAGCGGCGGTCCTCGACGACGAGCGGCCCGTCGGTGCCGTGGTAGCGGCCACCGAGGCGGGTGTTGCCCTCGGCCTTGACGAAGAACGGCAGCACGTCGTCGTAGCCCCACCCGGTGGCGCCGTGCTCGTCGCGCCAGGCGTCGTAGTCGGCGGCGTTGCCGCGGATGTAGATCATCGCGTTGAGGGCCGAGCACCCGCCCAACGCCTTCATCCGCGGCCAGGCGGTACGCCGCCCGTGCAGCTGCTTCTGCTCGGTGGTGGAGTAGCTCCAGTCCCACTTGGTCTTGACCAGGCCCACGAACGCGGCCGGGATGGCCACCTCGTCGACCTCGGGTGCGCCGCCGGCCTCGACCAGCAGCACGGTGGTGCCGGGGTCCTCGGTCAGCCGCGCGGCCAGCACCGCGCCGGCACTGCCCGCCCCGACGACGACGTAGTCGTAGGTGTCCTCGTTCATCTGGTGAACGTACTGCACCCGAGGGTCAGGATGACAGTGGTGCTGTCACGGTTTATCGGACCGCTAGCGGCGCTCCTCGCGCTCCTGGCGCTCGAGCCGGTCCTGCTCGGCACGCTGCTGACGGACGGCGGCCAGGCCGCGGGCGGGCGCACCACCCGGGCGCTTGGGGTCACTGGGGTCGTAGAGCCCGGCGGCGGCGGCGCGGTCGACGTTCTTGAGCCGCTTGGTCAGGCTCCAGCCCAGGAGCGCGACAGCGAGGACCCCCAGCCCGAAGAGGCCGAACGCCGTCCACCCGGCGACGACGTCCTCGTCCTCGGGAGCGGCGGCCACCAGGAGCTCGACGTAGGTCATGCCTCCAGTGTCCCACCCGGGTGCGCGGCCAGCTCGATCCCCGCGAACAGGTCGTCCTCCGGCACGGTCGGGCCGACGTGGCTGGTGACCAGCTCGAAGTCCTCGGTCGGCCACACCGAGGTCTGGATCTCCCGCGGGATGGCGAACCAGAACCCGTCGGGGTCGATCTGGGTGGCGTGCGCCAGCAGCGCCTGGTCGCGCACGCCGAAGTAGTCACCGCAGGGCACGCGGGTGGTGACCCGCTCGTCCCAGCCCGGCTCGAACTTCCACTCCTTGAGGCGCTCCTCGTACGGCGACTCCAGCCCGTGGTCGAGCATCGCCTGGTGCAGCGAGGTGATCTTCGTGTAGCTCCAGCCGTGGTGGTAGTAGAGCTTGAGCGGCTGCCACGGCTCGCCGGCGTCGGGGAAGCGCTCCGGGTCGCCGGCCGCCTCGAACGCCGCGACACCCACCTCGTGGCAGCGGATGTGGTCGGGGTGCGGGTAGCCGCCGCGCTCGTCGTACGTCGTCAGCACGTGCGGGCGGAACTCGCGGATGAAGCGGACCAGCCGCTCGGTCGCCTCCTCCAGCGGCACCAGCGCGAAGCAGCCCTCGGGCAGCGGCGGCTTGGGGTCGCCCTCGGGCCAGCCGGAGTCGACGAACCCGAGCCAGTCCTGGCGCACACCGAGGATGTCGCGCGCCCGCTCCATCTCCTGGCGACGGATCTCGGTGATGTTGGCCAGCACGTCGGGCCGGTCCATCTTGGGGTTGAGGATCGAGCCGCGCTCGCCGCCGGTGCAGGTGACGACGTGGACGTCGACACCCTCCGCGACGTACTTGGCGGTCGACGCCGCTCCCTTGCTCGACTCGTCGTCGGGGTGGGCGTGGACGTGCATCAGCCGGAAGCCCGCGCGAGGCCTGGGGTCCTGCGACATGGTGTCGATCCTAGGATGGGGCCGTGAGCACCACCGACCTGGCCGCCCGCTACGGGACACGTCCGTCCTGGCACCGGTGGGCCGTCGTGGGTCTGGTCGGCGCCCTGGTGGCCGGCGCGGTCGCCTTCGCCGTGGCGTTCCTCCCCGACCTCGCCGACCCGCCGGTGTCCTCGGGCGAGCTCACCTTCGAGGTCGTCGACGACCGCACCGCCGTCGCCCGGTTCGTCGTCGACGCCGACGACGACGTCGAGGCGACCTGCACGGTGCGCGCCTACGCCGAGGACCACACGCTCGTCGGCGCCGTGTCGTTCGCACCCGACCTGGCGGCGTCCAGCCGGGTGGAGCAGTCCATCGCCACCGAGCGCCGCGCGACCTCGGTCGAGCTGGTCGGCTGCACCGCCCCGGGGCAGAACCGCCCCCGCTGACGGGGCCCCGCCGGCGCCGTCTTGCTACGCTCGACCATTCCGCCGCCCCCGTCCGTGGGCCGCCACACGCTGTCGTACGCACCCCAGCACCACCCGAGGAGTTCCGCATGTCCCAGTCGACCGAGCAGGGCACGACCTGGCTGACCGCCGAGGCCCACGAGAAGCTCCGGGCTCAGCTCGACAACCTCAAGGGTCCGGTGCGCGAGGAGATCGTCGCCCGGATCAGCGAGGCCCGCGACGAGGGCGACCTCAAGGAGAACGGCGGCTACCACGCCGCCCGCGAGGAGCAGGGCAAGAACGAGGGCACGATCCGCCAGCTCGAGGAGGTCCTCCTCAAGGCCGTCTCCGACCGGCCGGCCGACGACGGCGTCGTCACCGTCGGCAAGGTCGTCACCTACAAGTTCGAGGGCGACGACGACGACGAGGCCGAGACCTTCCTCCTCGGCGCCCGCGAGAACGAGGACTACGTCGACGTCGACGTCTACTCCCCCCAGGCCCCCCTCGGCGAGGCCCTCCTCGGCGCCACCAAGGGCGACACCGTCGCCTTCGAGGCCCCCACCGGCAAGACGCTCCAGGTCGTCGTCCTCGACGCCAAGCCCTACTCCGCCTGACGCCGACCCGTCGTACATGTGCGACGGGTCACCCCGATCTCGCCGCTGACCCGTCGCATTGATGCGACGGGTCAGCGTGATTTCGGCGGTGACCCGTCGCAACGATGCGACGGGTCAGCGGAAGGTGCGCTCGACCTGCTGCGCGAGGTAATGCGAGCGCAGGAGGAGGGCGGCGGGGTCGAGGGTCGGGTCGGGGTCGGTGAAGACCGGCCAGCCGAGGTCGCGCAGGGCGCGGTGGGCGGCGCCGACACGGTCCCGCACCGCGGCGGGTGGGGTGCCGGCGCAGCCGCGCTCGGCCTGCTGCTCCAGCAGTGAGCGGAGCGCCGCCAGCGCCGGGGGTACGCCGCCGGGCCGCGCGGCGGCGTCCTCACCGTCGTCGGGTGCCCGGTCGGGCACGGCGGCGTCGAGGAGCCGGCCGACCAGCGACGAGGTGGCCTCGCCGTCGAAGTGCAGGGCGTCGACCGGGTTGAGCTCGCGCCCGGGCCGGACGACGCTGAGCGGCTCGCCGACCCAGGTGCCGCGGGTACGACGGAGCCGGGCGACGACCAGCGCGCCCTCGGGCAGCGACGCGAGCCGCTCGACCCGGGCGATCGCGTGGGCGTGCAGCCGCGACCACGGCAGCTCGAGGGCGAGCACACCGCCGTCGGCGTCGAGCAGCGGCCAGGTCAGGGTCTGCCGCGCCGGGTCGAAGACGGCCGCCGCCACGGCCGCGGGCCGGAGCACCCGCCACGCCGTGGACCGGTCGCCGGCCGCGAGCAGGCTCCGGACGCCGGAGCCGCCGTCGAGGTCGGCCCACGACGACACCGCCGGCAGCACGTCGAGCAGGTCGTCGCTGTCGGTCGGCGTGACCAGGGCCGAGGTGCTCTCGACGCCGGAGATGCGGCCGTCGGCGCTCACCTGGGCGCCGGTGAGCAGCAGCCGCCGGCCCGAGGTGGTGCCCGGCGTGGCCAGGCCCTTCCACGGCGCCGGCTGGGTCCACCGCGCCCGTGGGTCGAAGCCGGGCACGTCCTCGGGGCGGGTGTCGCCCCAGGTGAAGACCCGGCCGCGCTCGGGGCTCCAGAAGACGCAGGTCAGGCCGTGGTAGCCCGACGCCGTGCGCCACGGCAGGCCGCCGAGGCCGACCAGGTCGAGCGAGCGGACGGCGTCGTAGGACGTGCGGGCCCGGCCGACCAGGTGGGCCGGGGCCTCCCCCCGGGTCGCGGCGTGCTGGAGCGCGCACACCAGGCCGTAGGCGACGGCGGCCTCGTCGAGCAGCAGGTGGTCGTCGGCGAGCGCGTCGCGGCCCAGGGCGAGGTCGACCTGGTCGGCGAGCCGCCGCAGCAGCAGGTTGAGGCGGTAGAGCTCGGCGCCCTGCGCCCAGGTGGCGGCGGTGGTGAGGCGCTCGAGGACGGCGGGCGAGAGGTGCGAGACCCCGATCCGGACCAGGTCCTCGAGCAGGGCGCGCACCGAGGTGAGCAGCCGCGCCCGCGAGTCGTCGCGCGAGACTCCCCGCTCGGTGGGCGCGGCCGCGCGGGCGGGGACGGCGGGCGGGTCGAGCACCAGGCCGTGCGCGCGCTGCCACGCCAGCACCGCCGCGGCCTTCCACCGCGCCGGCTGCGACACCTTCTGGTCGAGCACCAGCCCGTCGAGCCCGCCCCCGGCGTAGCGGGCGACCACCTCCGGACGCCCGAACGCCACCGCGAGGTAGCCGCCGCGGGTGACCCGCGGCGGCTCGTCGCCGGCGAAGAGGTCGGCCACCTGCTGGTGGGCCCACCGCACCCCCGGCTTGCCGGCGAGACCGACGAGGGCGTCGACGTCGAGCGCCATCAGCTCCTCGTGGAGCGCGTCGCCGCCGTCGGCCGCGGCCGCCTGGGCGGCCAGCCACAGCCCGGCGGTGAGCACGTGCTGGCAGGTCACCGGGCTCGGGCAGTCGCAGGTGGCCTCGGCCGGCCCGGAGACCGGCACCCGGACCTCGCGGTCGCCCACCGAGACCACGACGGCGTCGCCGTCGTCGCGCAGCACCGCCACGGGCAGTGCGTCGAGGTCCTTGCGCGCGCGGCGCAGCAGGCCCCGGTTGGCGAGCGCGACCCAGGCGTCGTCGTCGTAGCGGGCGAGCAGCGCGACCACCGACGCGAGCGCGGCGCTCACCTCGCGGTCACCCTGGCCAGCCACTCGGCCAGCTGCCCCGGCGTGAGCGCGGCGATCTCCATGCCGACGTCGGCCAGGGCGCCCGCGACCTGCTTGTCGTAGTAGGGGTGCGCGGAGCCGTCGAGGGCGGCGAGCCCGATCGTGGTCACGCGCGCCTCGACCAGGCTGCGTACGGCGGCCACCAGGTCCGAGGGCGGCCCGCCCTCGCAGAAGTCGGTCACCAGGACGACGACCGCGCGGTGCGGGTGCTCGATGACCTGCTCGGCGTAGCGGACGGCCTGGGCGATGTCGGTGCCGCCGCCGAGCTGGACCGACATCAGCAGCTCGACCGGATCGCCGGCCAGGTCGGTGAGGTCGACGACGCTGGTGTCGAAGACCACCAGCCGCAGCCGGAACGACGGCAGCCCCGCCAGGATGCCGGCCATCACCGCGGAGTGGATCACCGAGCCGACCATGCTGCCGGACTGGTCGACGACCAGCACGATCTCCCACGGGATGCGGCGGGTGTTGCGCTCGAAGAACTTCGGCGCCGAGACCACGATCTGCTGCCGCTCGGCGTCCCAGTTGGCGAGGTTGGCGCGCACGGTGCCGCGGGGGTCGAACGCCGCGTCGACCGGCACCGGCGAGTGACGGTGCTGGTTGAGCCGACCGGCGAAGGAGCGGCGGACCTCGGTCTCGAGGCGGCGGCGCAGGTCGTCGACGACCCGGCGCACGATGCGGCGTACCTCGCCCAGCACGCGCGGGTCGAGCTGGCCCTTGAGCGAGAGCAGGGTGGCGAGCAGCTCCTGGCTCGGCTCCAGCCGGGCCAGCACCTCCGGGTCGCGGACCAGGTCGGTGAGCCCGTAGCGGTCGAGCGCGTGCTTCTCGACCACCTCGACGGTCTCGACCGGGAACAGCTCGCGCACCTCGCCGAGCCAGTCGACGACCGAGGGGGCCGAGGCGCCGAGGCCGCCCGGCACCAGCTCGGGGCCGGTGTCGGCGTCGGCGGCGCCGTCGCGCGCTCCGCGGCCGGCGTACTCGCGGCCGTAGAGGTAGTCGAGCGCCTGCTCGCGGCGCTCCTGCTCGTCCGAGGTCGGCGGCGGGAGCTGCTGGTCGGAGTAGCGGCCCAGGACGAGCCGCCAGCGGTCGGTGGTCACACCCGCTCCCCCAGCCAGTCGCCCAGTCCCTCGGCGCGCAGCAGCTCGGCGACGGCCGCGGAGGCCTGCAGGTGGGTGGCGACCGCGGCCTCGTCGACCCCCCGCTGGAGCAGCGGACCGAGCCCCTGGGCGCCGCCGGCGAGCCCGCGGTGCTGCGCGACCAGGGCGGCGACCCGGTCGGTCTCGCGCGGGGTGAGGGAGCTGAACGCCAGCCGCAGCTCGGGCAGGTGGGCGAGGAAGGTCGACTCCTCCCACTCCGCGAGCCGGTCGTCGAGGGCGGGGACGACGCCGGCCTCCTGCCACACCGCCTCGCGCGCGGTGGCCAGCAGCCCGGCCAGGAACCCGACGGCCTGGTCGGCCGGCATGCTGCCCGCGAGGTGGCCGGCGACGTCGCGCGCCAGGTCGGCGTCGGCGAGCCGGCCCGCTGACGACGCGAGCCCGGCGGCCGCGCCCCGCACGAACGCCGCGTCGTGCTCGCGGCGCAGCCGCTCGACCACCGACCAGAACGGCTCGGGGTCGAGGTCGGCACCGGCCGGTGAGGCCAGCAGCTCGCGCAGCCGCGACAGCGCGGTCGCCGCGTCGGGCGGCGGGCACTCCTCGCCCTGCAGGTCGCGGGCGAGGTAGAGCGAGCGGGCGTAGCCGGCCGCCACCAGGTCGGGCAGCGCGGTGAGCCGGCCGGCCTCGAGCGGCTCGCGGCCCTCGACCAGCAGCGCGAGGCCGCCGGTGGCGGCGACGGCGTCGGGGAACGCCGGCTCGGCGGCCAGCGCGTCGCGGACCACGCCGACGACGCGCCGGGCCTGGGGGTGCAGGCCCAGGACGGCGGCGTGCGCGAGCAGCGAGGCGGCCTCCACGCTGCTGGGCACCCGGCCGTCGTCGGTGGCCCCGCCGAGGCGCCGCGCGAACGCCGAGGCGACCGCCTCGGGCAGGGTGGAGCCGAGGTGGGAGGCCTCGACCAGCGCGCCCTCCGAAGCCGGGCTCCACAGGCACTCCCACTGCTCCCGCATCCGGGCCAGGCCGGTGCCGCGGACGAAGTCGGGCCCGGCGACGTGGGTGGCGAACGGCACGGCGAGCAGCCGCAGCCCGTGCAGCACCCGGCTGGTACGACGGTGCGCCGGGCTGCGGTAGAGATCGAGGTGGGTGGTGGACGGCTCGTGGCCGTCGACGGAGATCCGCAGCTCGCGCAGCCGCTGGAGGGTGTCGTGCACGAGCGGCGGCGTGCCGGCGCCCGGCGGCACCCGGCCGATCCGGTCGCCGGTGAGCACCTGGGCCGTGACCCGGCGCACCAGCGCGCCCTCGGCGTCGGCGTCGCCCTTGACCAGGCAGCTGGTGACCGCGTCGACCAGGTCGCTGCGCAGGGGCGCGGGACGGCGGCGCAGCTGCGCGAGCAGGAGCGCCTGCTGGTGCGCGGCGGCCAGGGACGGCGTCGGCACCGGGGTGCGGTGCCGGGTGCGGAGCGTGGCGGCGACGTCGAGCAGCACGTCGAGGACGGCCTCGGCGTGCGCGTCGGCGGCCGGCCGGCCGTCGCGGCGGCGTTCCCAGACGCGGCGGTGCCACGCCGGGGCGGTCATGCCGGAGGCGTAGCCGTTGACCCGCTCGAGCCGCGGGTCGTCGTAGCGGATCAGCGCCGCGCCCGTCTCGGCGTGCGGCACGGGCAGCACCGGTCGCGGCGGCGGCGCGGCCAGGAGGTCGGGCAGCGCCACCGCGTGGAAGCCGCCCACCACGACCAGCACCGGCCCGTCACCCGGGGCGCGGGCCGCGACGGCCTCGCGCACGTGGTGGGTCATCTCGGCCTCGCGGGCGGTGGTCGCGTCGCGGTCGAGCTCGGCGGTGGTGCGGTCGCCCCGGGCGAGCAGGCAGTAGGCGGTCATCCGGGCGACGTGTACCTCGAGGTCCGGGTCGTCGGCCTCGAACAGCAGCTCCCAGAGGTCCTCGGTGTCGGCGCAGCCGAGCCGCTGGGCGAGCAGCTGGAGGGTGTCGCTGAGCCGGAAGACGCTCTCGTCGAGCAGCGAGCGCTCGTGGTCGGCGTGGTCGGCGTGCTCGCCCGCGCCGTCGTGGTGGACCGCCGACGCGACCTCCTGCTCGGCCAGCTCGAGGTCGCAGAACCGCACCGGCACCCCGGCGGCGTGCCCGAGGCGGACGGCCACCAGCTCGGGCGAGTAGTCGCACATCGGGTAGTAGGCACCCTGTGCCGGCGGGACCTTCGCCCGCTGGGTGGGCGTGCCGGTGGGGCGCAGCCAGGTGTAGACCGCGAGCGGGTAGGCCGCCTCCTCGTGGCACAGCAGCGGCACCAGCGGGTCGAGGCTGCGGGGGCCCTCCACCAGCACGACCGAGGGCCGGAACCGCTCGAACGCCGCCGCCACGGCCCGGGCGCACGCCGGGCTGTGGTGGCGCACCGGCACCACGACGACGTCGTCGCCGACCAGCCGCTCGGCCAGGCGGCGTACGTCGTCGCCGGTCGGGAGCGCGTCGGCGCCCGGGAGGTCGGCGGTCATCAGCGGTCGAGCTCACCCCGCGTGGACAGCACGCCCTTCCAGCGCCGGTCGCGCCGGGCGCGCGGCTTGACCACGACGTCGAAGTAGTGCTGGAGCTTGGTGCCGTCGTCGGGGTTGTCCTTGAGCACGGTGCCGATCAGCTGGCGAGCGACGTGCTCGCCGCCGACGGCGCCGTCGCCGAAGTAGTGGGCGTCGAGGGCGGCGGCGTAGCCGACGGCGACCGCCTCGGCCGAGCTCATGATCGCGGTGGGCTTCTCGACCACCACGCCGTCGGCGGTGACGCCCTCGCGCAGGTCGTGGAACGCCGTGACGAGCAGGTCGACGACGTCGGCGTCGAGGCGGGTGTCGACGTCGGCGCGGTCGAGGAGGGCGCCGGTCTGCTCGGCGATCAGCCGCGCCTCGAGCGCCCGGTCACGGATGGGCCGCACGGTCTCGAAGTTGAACCGCCGCTTGAGCGCGCTCGACATCTCGTGGACGCCGCGGTCGCGCAGGTTGGCGGTGGCCAGCACGTTGAAGCCGCGGGCGGCGAACACCACCGCGTCGGACCCGACGAGCTCGGGGACGTGCAGCACCTTGTCGGAGAGCAGGCCGATCAGGACGTCCTGGATCTCGGGCTGCACCCGGGTGACCTCCTCGAAGCGACAGACCTTGCCCTCGGTCAGCGCGTGGTACATCGGCCCGCGCACCAGGGCGCGCGGCGAGGGGCCCTCGGCGAGCAGCAGCGCGTAGTTCCAGGAGTAGGTGATCTGGTCCTGGGTGGTGCCCGAGGAGCCCTGCACGGTGCAGGTGGAGTCGCCCGAGACCGCCGCCGCGAGCAGCTCGGACAGCATCGACTTGGCGGTGCCGGGCTCGCCCACGAGCAGCAGCCCGCGGTTGCTCATCAAGGTGACCACGCACCGGTCGACGAGGGCGTCGTCGCCGTAGAACTTGCGGGTCACGCCGAGCGCGGCGTCACCGAGCACGAAGGCGCGGACCGCCCGCGGGGTCAGCCGCCAGCCCTCGGGGCGCGGCCCGTCGTCGGCCGCCACCAGCGCCGCCAGCTCCGCGGCGTACGTCGTCTCGGCCGGCGCGCGCAGGGCGTCGCGCGCGTCGGGGGCGATCGGTTCGGTCAGGCTCATGCCGGAACCCTAGGCCGACGGTCCGACACCGGCAGCCGCGACGAGCAGGAGCTCGCCTCGCAGCACGGCCAGCAGCACCGGGGACAGGTCCGCCAGCCGGGCGGGGCGGCCGTCGCGGACCAGACGGGCCTGTCCGAGCTCGACCTCGCCACCGCCGACGTCGACCTGGAAGCCGTCGACCAGCTCGAGCGAGACCTCGACCCCGACCTCGGGGTAGCGCTTGACGTAGTCGTCGACGATGGCGCCGTCGCCGACCGGCCCGCGGCGGAAGCCCCGCGCGGTGGCCGCACCGTCGAGCGTGCGGACCGGTAGCCGCACCCCCGCGGCGTCGTCGAGGACGTCGCCGTCCCACCGCGCGGCGTCGAGCGGGGGCGGCGGGCTCAGCTGGTCGAGCAGGACCGGCACCTCGTGGTCGGCCAGGTGGTGCTGCCAGGCGACGACCTCGTCGGCGTCGAGGAGCACAGCGTGGGCGAGGGTGACGACGTCGTCGTCGGCGACCGGGACGGGGTCGTCGGCGGCGTCGGTTGCGGTGCGGTCGTCGAGCAGGCGGAAGGTACGACGTCCCGCACCGCCCTGTGCCGACCACACGAGCCGGCTCGCCAGCCGGGCCAGCACCGGGTGGCCCGCGACGTCACGCCACCAGTCGCCGCCGGACCACGACCGCTGGACGGCGAGCGCGTGGGCCAGCCGTCGCTCCTGCAGCGCCACCGTCGACCGCAGGCCCTTGCGCGTGGCGGCGAGCCGGGCCTTGGCGGCCGCGACCACCTCGGCGTCCTCACCGACCCGGCCGGCCGGGAGGCCGGCCACCGCCGCACCGTCGGGGCCGGTCAGGGCGATGCCGAGGTCGGGCATCAGCACGGCGATGAAGGCACGGTCGCGGTAGGACAGCGTCATCCGGCCGTCAGGGTCGAACCCGTGGCGAGGCGTCGTTCGGTCGCCGAGCTGGTCGAGGGTCCAGCCCCGGCGCCGGGCGACCTCCTCGAGGTGCCCGCGCGCGGCCCGCTCGATGCTCGGCGCCGGGAACCGCGAGGCGGTCGCGGCCAGGGCCTCGAGGGCCGTGGGGTGGTCGACGTGAGCCAGCATCAGGAGCAGGGCCTTGCTCTGGACGGCCTTCTGGCCATGGTGACGCCGCACGAAGGCGGCCGCTGCGGCCACCACCGTCGGACCCCCGCAGACGGCCACCACCGCGAGCAGGCCCTTGGCGGCGGCCTTGTCGGCGTCGAGGTAGGCGGCCAGCAACGCCTCCCCGAGGCGGCGACGGTCGTCGGGGTCGAGGTCGGTAACGACGGAGCGCAGCAGGGCGCCGGGCTCGGGCGACCCGCCGCGGACGGCCTGGACGAGCAGCCACCAGGTGGTCGGCTCGGGCAGGGTGTCGCCGGAGGCTCGACGGACGGGTGGGAGCGCCGAGCGGTCGAGCCAGCGCAGCGCCGCGGGTGGGGCGGCGCCCGACCCGGCGGCGGCGCGCTCGTCGATCGCGCGACGGTCGAGGCGCCGACCGGGCGCCCCAGGGCCTCGAGGGCGTCGAGCATCGCGCCGCGGGCGACGTCGTCGGCCTCGTCGCGCACGGCCCGATCGAGGTCGGGCAGGGCCTCGGGGTCGGGCCGCCGGGCGAGCCAGCCGGCGGCCACGGCGCGGGCTGCGGCGGTGCGCGCGACGAGCCCCGCACGGCAGCGGGCGGTGCGCTTGGGGTGCTGGTCGAGGACGCGCTGGGCGGCGGCACGGTCGCCGACGGCGGCCCCCAGGGCCCGGTCGTAGAGCCAGGCGACCGCGACCGGTGGGAGCGGGTCGAGTGCGCCGAGCAGCTCGAGCAGGCGCGCGGGCTCGTGGCCGTAGCCGCCTCGGTCGTGCTCATCGAGGAGAGCGGCGCAGTGACGTCGGGCCCAGGGCAGGACGTCGCCGTCGGGCCAGTCGGCGGCCAGCCGGGGGCCGACCCAGGCGTGGGTGACCTCGTGCCGCAGGATCGCGCCGGCGGCCTCGACACCCCCCTCGGCCAGTCCGGCGAGAAGCGCCTCCGCCTCGAGCAGCGTCGGCCGTCCGCTCCGCGTGTGCAGCAGCTCGAGCAGCTGCCCGACGCGGTGCTCCCGGTCGAGCTCGGCGTGCTCGACGCGAGACGCCTGGAGCAGGCCGAGCGCCGCGAGGAGCTGGAGGGCGGCGGTGGGGGGTGTGCGGCCGAGCACCGTGACGACGTCGTGGTCGAGGCTGGAGTGGCGCACCGCCGGCTCGAGGAGCAGCAGCGGCGCCGAGGGCGGCGCGGGGTCGGCCAGCAGCGACCTGAGGGCGGCGGGCAGGGCGGCGAGCCCGTCGCCGGAGGCGACCCGGACCTGGCGCCCGTCGGCGTACCGGGCGATGCGGACGACCAGGGCGTCGAGGTCGACCAGGGTGGCCTCGAGGGCAGCGTCGACCGGCACGGACCACGCGGGCTCGGGCAGAGTCACAGCGTCGTCGTCGTCGGCGGCGGTCGCAGCCGGAGCCCACTCCTCGGCGAGCGCGCGGATGCCGGCGGCGCGGTCGGCCGCTGCGGTGCTGCGCGCCCAGGCGCGGTCGTCGTCGTCGCCCTGCACCAGCAGGGCCAGCGCTTCGCGCCGCCGGGCGGCGGCGGGGTCGAGGGCGAGGACCCGGAGCTGCCTGCGGAGCGCGCTCCCCAGCGAGGTCGCCAGGGGTCGGGCGGTCTTGCGGACGACCACGCTGCTCCCGGTGGCGGCCTCGGCGAGGAAGTCGCTGAAGGCGGCGAGCTCGGTGGGGGTCAGCGACTCGAGCACCCGGAGGCCTGCGGCTTGCTGCCGCGCCGAGCCCGAGGTGAGCCTCCCGACCACGACGGCGACGTGACGCGTGAGCGCGGTGCCCCACCCGGGCAGGCGGCGCACGGGACGGGCAGCGTCGTGGTGGTCGTCCAGCCGCGGGTCGACCAGCGCGCCGACGAGGTCGGCCTCGGCGACGCCGCCCGCGGCCACCGCCGCCGCGACGACGTCCCACTCGAGGTGCTGGTGGTCGGGACCGGGCCGGGCGAGGTCGGCGACGAGGCACGGCACCCAGAAGGGCAGCGGCGGGAGGTTGCGGGTCCAGCCCCACCCCCTCCAGTACGTCGCCCGCAGCAGGCCCCACCGGTACCAGAAGAGCGGGTGGACGGCGCCGGGGTCGCGCACCGGGGCGGCCCACCGCACGCGGCCGGTGGCCCCGTTGCCCTCGGCGAAGTCGTGCGTGGAGAACCCACCCCCGAAGCCCGGCACCCGCCCCGGGGTGTCGACCGGGGTGCCGGTGAGCAGGAACGAGACGTAGGCGCCGCCGAGACCCGGGGACGCGGCGTCGTACCGCGACCGGACGGCGCCGAGGGCGGGCTGCCACTCGGCGGGGACCTCGATCGCGCCGGTCCCGGGCATCAGTACTCCACCTTGTCGCGCCAGTCGGGGTCGTGCCCGGTGCCGTCGGCGGCGAGGAGCCGCAGGTCGCCGACCATCTCGGAGAGCAGCACGGCCGGGACCTCGCCGAGGGCGACGGGGACCTCACCGCGGTCGCCGGGCAGCTCGCGACCAAAGCCGAGCCGGGTCAGCGCGACCGTGCGGTCCTCCTCGGGCAGGACGTTGCCGGTGAAGCCGACCTCGGCGACCAGCCCGAGCGTGGGGAACCGCTTGCGGTAGGAGGAGAACCAGCCGCCGTCCTCGGCGGGTCCACGCGTGTAGCCGAGCCTGAGGGCGCGGCCGCGCAGCGCGAATGCCGACAGGAGGTGGCCCTCGAGGTCGGCGACCTCGCGCTCGCCGCGGCGCTCGGGCGGCAGGTCGTAGGTGCCCTTGCCGAGCTGCTGGAACAGCGGGTCGACCTCGTAGTCGGCCAGGTGCTCGGTCCACCGGCGTACGTCGTCGGCCGGCAGCAGGCTGTCATGGGCGAGGCAGACCCGGTGGTGCGGGGCCAACGTCACCTCGGCGTCGTCGACGCCGGTGAGGCTGCCGTCGTCGAGGGGACGGAAGGTCAGCAGCGCCGTGCCTGGGCCCTCGGGGTCGACCGCGACCCACACGAGCCGGCGCACGGCGGGTCCGACGACCGGGTGCTCGGCCAGGTAGCGGCGCCAGTCGTCGGCCGGCCAGCTGCGCTCGGTGCACAACGCCTCGTAGAGCCGCTCGGCCTGCTGCTTGGCGATGGCCTTGACGTCGCGCCTGGCCGCGGCGAAGGCCTTCTTTGCCTCTGCTGCACGCTCGGCGTCGTCGCCCTGGCGCGGCGCGGGGAGCGCCTTGAGCTGCTTGCCGTCGGCGTCGAGGAGGACGACGGACAGGTCGGGCAGCAGCCGCCCGGTGAAGTGGCGTGGGCCGTAGGACAGCTCGAGCGCGCCGGAGGCGTCGAACCCCGCGGTGGGGATGGTGCGGTCAGCCAGCTCGGCGACGCTCCACCCGCGGCGCTCGGCGAGCGCCTCGGCCTGCCGGGTGGCCTCGACCTGGAACGACCTGGTGCGGAAGCGCGAGCCCACCGAGAGCACGAGCTGGGTGGCCGCCGGGTCGTCGACCCACGCCAGCATCGCGATCAGCGCCTTGCCCTGCGCCGGGCGCTGGCCGTACCACTCCTTGAGGTAGCGCTCTGCGGGCGCGACCACGTCGCGGCCCGCCGTGGCGGCGACGACGGCGAGCAGCCCCTTGCTCGCCGTGGCGGAGCCCGCGGGCTGCCGGGCGAACCCCGGCAGGAGCATCGCGGCGACCTCGGCGTGGGACTTGCCGTGGAAGGGCGACTGCGGGTCGGACGCCGACCACTGGACGAGGGAGGCTGCCTCGGCACGGGCGCGCTGCTCAGCCTCCGCGAGGGGCACGGGTCGGGTGTCCTCGGCGATCCAGGCGGCGAGCAGGTGCGCGCCGAGGCGGCGCCGGTCGTCGGGGTCGATCAGCTCGGCGTAGCGGCGCAGGACGGCGTTGGGCTCGGGTGACCGCGCCTTGACCGCGGACCCGACGAGCCACTGCACGAGGACGGCGGGCGCCGGCGCCCGCGAGCCGGCCCAGGTCACCTCGGGAACGGCGTCCCAGGCGAGCCACGCGAGGGGGGCCGGCAGACCTTTGGCGACGAACGTCTCGGCCCGGGCGACGGACGCCTCGAGGTCGAGGTAGTCGGCCACCCTCTCGCCCAGCGCCTCGAGGGCGTCGAGCAGGTGACCGCGGACGACGTCGAGCTTCTCCTTCTCCCAGGCGGCCCGCAGGGCGGGCAGCGCCGACCGGTCGGCGATCCGCGCCAGCCACCGGGCCGCGGCCCCGCGCACCTCGCCGCGACCGTCGCCGAGGGCGACCGCGGCCCGGTCGACGCGGGCCGGGTCACGCGCAAGGGCGTCCTGCGCCAGGCCGCGCCGGCTGCTGTGGGTGCCGAGCGCGATCGTGTAGAGCTCGTCGACCACCCGCGCCGGCGGCGTGGGGAAGGTGGCCACGGCCTCGAAGAAGGCGGCGCCGTCGTGGCTCCAGTCCAGCGGGCGGGGCCGGCTCTCGCGCAGCACCGCGTCGAGGTTGCGCGCGACGAACGGCCAGACGTCGTCGGTGGGCCAGTCGCGGCCGAGCGGTGCCCAGGTGTTGGCGTAGGCGGTCCACACCAGTGTGAAGCCGTCGACCCCGACGCCGTCGAGCAGCTGCTGCAGGGTGGACAGGTCGGGGGTGCCGCTGGCTCGGTGCAGGGTCTCGATGACCTCGACCCACCGATAGTGGCGGAGGAGGCCGCACGCGCGCAGCAGCTGGACGGTGCCGGCGGGTCCGAGCCGCGCGGCCATCCCTCTGATGGGTCCGACGAGGACGTTCTCGTGGCGTGTGTCGATGCTCTCGGCCGCCGCGGTGACGGGTGCGGGGCCGCGCAGGAGGTCGCTCAGCTGCTCCGCCAGCCGCCGGTCGGGGAGCGGTCGCCGACGGTCTGCGCTGTGGTGGGGAACGCCGTGCGCGGCGGCGTGGGCGGACCACTGCGCCGCCTGCTGATTGAACATGGTCGTGGCCTCGACGATGTCGGCGACCACCGCCGCGGCGGCCGCGTCGGCGTCGGCGCGCGTCACGGCCCAGTCGACCTCGAGCAGCGGCGGCAGGTCGAGCGCATCGGCGGTCGGCGGCGCCGTCGCGGCGGCCCACCAGGTGTCGACCAGGGCGCGCACGCTGCCGGCCCGGTCGGCGGCTGCGGTGTCCTCGACCCAGCGGAGCGCGGCGTCGTCGGCGGCGTCGGCGGCGCGGTCGCGCAGCAGCTGCAGCGCCCGGCCGCGCTGCTCCGGCTTGGCGGTGGTGGCGACCGTGCGCAGGGTCGCTCGCACCAGCCCGGGGTCGGCCGCCGCGAGCCGGTCGAGCAGGACGCCGGCTCGGCGGCGTACGTCGTGGGCGTTGGCGGTGGCGCCGAGGACGACGACCTCGGCGAAAGTGGCGAGCCCGGTCGGGTCGAGCGCGTCGAGCAGCCCGAGGACCTGCTCGCGCCGGTCGGCGGGTCCGCCGGTCGCCGGGTCGGTGACCCGGTCGCGGTGCTCGAGCAGCAGGTCGCCGAAGCCGGGCAGCCGGGTCAAGGCGGGACGGCCACCGTCGTCCTGCCAGGAGTAGGTCGGGATGACCTCGAGAGCGGCGACGAGGAGGTCGCGCGGCCCGGCGCCGTCGAGCTCGAGCACGCGGGCGAGGTCGGCGAGCGAGAACGGCAGCGGCTCCGGGGCCGGCACGACCGCCTTGGCGTGGCGCAGCACCAGCTCGGGCCACTCCAGGCCCCCGACGGGGGGCATGCCGGCGCCCCAGCGGGTCTGGTGGGCGCCGGTCTGGGCGGCCTCAAGCACCCGCGCCCACCGGTGCATCACGGCGGGGTCGGCGTCGGCGAACCCCTGGAGCAGCCGCCGCCCGGCTGCGTCGCCGCCGGGCTGCTCGCCGGGGTGCCCGCCGAGTTGCTGGGCCCAGAAGTCCCCGTTGACCCGGGCCAGGGCCGCGGGTGCGGCACCGCGGAGCACGTAGGCCGCCAGCGTGCCGCGGGCGTCGTCGAGGCCCGCGAGGACGGCGACGACGGCCTCGGCGAGGTCGCGCGGGACGCTGCCATCCCGAGTCCGGTGGAAGAACGCCATGGCACCGCCCGTCGTGGTCCGCGACGGCCCGACCGAGCCGCCGCGGCGAAGCGTAACGGCGGACGGCGACACGTCGGTGGCGCTCAGCCCCCGAGCGAGCGGAGGTCGCGCCGGAGCTCGGCGAGCAGCACCGGCGGCAGGGACCCCAGGGTGACCGGGCCCTCGGGACCGGCGAGCAGCAGGGGTCCGAGCTCGACCTCGGCGGCCCAGTCGCCGACCCAGGCGCCGCCGCGGACCTCGAGCACGGCACCGACGTCGTCGGGCAGGTCGCGGGCGTACGCGGCGACCACTCCCCCGTCGACGATCCGCCGGAAACCGGCCCGCTCGGCCAGCCGGTGCAGCGCGCCGGCGCTGGTGGTGGTGCCGGCGACGTCGGTCAGCCCGGTGGTCTGCGGGTCGACCGGCGGCAGCGCCCCCTCGAGCTGGGCGAACGGCACCGAGACCTCGTAGTCGGCCAGGTGCGTGCGCCAGGCCTCGGCCGTCGCGGGGTCGAGGAGCGCGTCGTGGGCCAGGGTCACGCTCGCGTCGTCACCGAGGGCGGCGAGGTCGACCGGCTCGTCGTCGGCGTCGGTCAGCGTGCCGTCGTCGAGCGGCCGGAAGGTGACGTGGTCGCACCGCCACACCAGGCCGGTCGCCAGCCGGCCCAGCACCGGGTGGCCGGCGACGTCGGAACGCCAGCCCGCGACCGTCCACGCCCGCTGCACCGCCATCGCCTGGCGCAGCCGCCCGGCCTGCGTCCTGGCGGTGGCGGCGACGGTCTTCTTGGCCGCGGCGAGCGTGGCGCGAGCCGCGGCGACCAGCTCGGCGTCGTCGGTGGCGCGGGCCGGTGGCAGCGACGTGCGCGGCTTGCCGCCGTCGTCGGCGACCACGAGGACCTTGAGGTCGGGTTGCAGGACGGCGGTGAACCGGCGCGGTCCGTAGTCGAGGAGCAGGCGTCCGGCGGCGTCGAAGCCGGCGGTGGGCGCGCCGCGGTCGCCGACCTGCTCGACGGTCCAGCCGCGGCGCTGGGCCAGCGCGTCCACCTCGGCCGCGGCGACCCTGCGCACGCTCGCGGAGCCCGACCCGTCGGCGGCCTCGACCAGCGCCTGGACAGCGACCGGGCTGTCGATCCGGGCGAGCAGCCCGACCAGCGCCTGCGCCTGAGTGCCGGCCTGCTTGGCCCGCGTGCGCACGAAGTCGGCGGCCAGCACGGCGGCCGCCTCGCCCGCGCCGAGAGACACCACGCCCAGGACGCCGCGGGCGGCGGTGGGTGCCCCGGCGGCCAGCCACTGGTGCAGCAGCGCGTCGGCCAGCGCGCGGCGGTCGTCGGTCTCGACCTCGCCGACGACGGCCCGCAGCAGTGCGCCGGGCTCGACGGCCTTGGCCTTGACGGCCTGCTGGACCCACGACCGCACGGTCGCGGCCGGCACCTCGACCCCGGTGCCGGTCCACCGCGGCCGCGGCAGCATGGTCGGGTCGAGCCAGGCGAGCGAGGCCGGCAGCGGCTTGGCCGCGGACTTCTCGGCGGCCCGGTCGAGGGCGTCGAGGTCGACGTGGTCGACCGCCCGGTGCCCGTGGGCGACGAGCGCGTCGAGCACCGCGCCGAGGGCCGACTCGTCGGCCTCGGTGCGCGCGGCGTCCGCGAGGGCGGCCACGACGTCCTCGTCGTCGGGGACCGGGGTCGTGGCGAGCCACCCGGCCGCGGCGGCGCGCACCGACGCCGAGCGGTGACCGAGCGCCGTACGGCACCGGGCCGGACGGTCGGGGTGGGCGGCGAGCAGCGTCTGGGCCTCGGCCCGGTCGCCGGTGCGGACGCCGAGGGCGCGCTCCCACGACCACGCCACGACCGGGTCGGGCAGCGGGTCGAGCAGGCTCAGGAGGGCGAACAGCCGGCGCCGCGGGTGCCCGTACCCCGACGGCTGGGTGTCGTAGACCGCGAGCACGACCTCGGCGTGCTGGGCGAGCCAGGAGACGTCGCCCGACCCGGGCCGGCGGGGATCGTGCAACAGCTGGGTCGCCCGGACCGCGGGGTCCTTGGCGCGCAGGCCGAACGGCGTCACTCCAGCACCCGGTAGCCCCGCTCACGCAGCCGGGCCAGCACCAGCTCGGCGTGCGGCGCGCCCCGCGTCTCGAGCTGCAGGTGCACGTCGACCTCGTCGAGCGACAGCGACGGCGAGATGCGCTCGTGGGAGACCTCGAGCACGTTGGCGCCGGTGCCGCCGACCTCGCCGAGCAGCCGGGCCAGCCCGCCGGGCGCGTCGGGGATGACGACCTGCAGGTTGAGGTAGCGCCCCGCCGCGGCCATGCCGTGCTGGATCACCTTGCCGAGCAGGATCGGGTCGATGTTGCCGCCGGAGAGCACCGCCACCGCCGGCGTGCGGTACGCCGCGGGGTCGGCGAGCAGCGCGGCGACGGCCGCCGCGCCGGCGGGCTCGACGACCATCTTGGCCCGCTCGACCAGGGCCAGCAGCGCCCGCGACATCGCGTCCTCGGAGACCGTGACGACCTCGTCGACGTGGTCGCGGACCGCGGCGAAGGTGAGCTCGCCGGGCATCCCGACCGCGATGCCGTCGGCCATGGTCTTCATCGAGGTCAGCGGCACGGGGGCGCCGCTCTGCAGCGAGCCCGGGTAGGCGGCGGCGCCCTTGGCCTGCACCCCGATCACGCTCACCTCGGGCCGCAGCGCCTTGATCGCCACCGCGACCCCGGCGAGCAGGCCGCCTCCCCCGGTCGGCACGACCACGGTCTCGACGTCGGGCACCTGCTCGAGGATCTCCAGGCCGACCGTGCCCTGCCCGGCCATCACGTCGACGTGGTCGAAGGGGTGGATCAGCACGGCGCCGGTCTCCTCGGAGAAGCGGCGCGCCGCGCCCAGGCAGTCCTCGAGGTAGCCGCCCTCGAAGACCACGTCGGCGCCGTAGCCCCGGGTCGCGTTCTCCTTGGGGATCGGCGCACCCTCGGGCATGAAGACCGTGGCCTTGATGCCGAGCCGCTGGGCGGCGAGGGCGACACCCTGGGCGTGGTTGCCGGCCGAGGCGGCCACGACGCCGCGGGCGCGCTCGGCGTCGGAGAGCCGCGCGATCCGCACGTAGGCGCCGCGGGCCTTGAACGAGCCGGTGCGCTGGAGGTTCTCGCACTTCAGCCACACCGGGCCGCCGATGAGCGCCGACAGCCAGCGCGACTCCTCCATCGGGGTCGTGATGGTGACCCCGTCCAGCAGGGCGCGGGCCGCCTGGATCTCGCGCAGGCCGACCTGCTCAGGCGGGGTCATCGACGTCCCCGACGGGCGCGGTCTCCTCGCGTTCCGCGTAGTCCTCGGCCAGCTCCTCCTCCGGGTCGGCCCCGGGCTCGGTGTGGGCGGCGAGGTGCTGGGCGACCGCGTTGACCGCGGCGACCAGCGGGACGGCGACCAGCGCGCCCGCGATGCCGGCGACGAGGACGCCGCCCGCGATCGCGAGGATCACGCCGAGCGGGTGCACCGAGACCCAGCGACCCATCAGGAACGGCTGCAGCACCTGGCCCTCGACCTGCTGCACGCCGACCACCACGGCCAGCATGATCAGGGCGGTGATCGGGCCCTGGTCGACGAGCGCGACCAGCACGGCGACGCTGCCGGCGATGGTGGCGCCGATCATCGGGATGAAGGCGCCGAGGAAGACCAGCACGCCGATGGCCAGCACGAACGGCACCTGCAGGATCGCGGCGCCGATCATGATGCCGATCGCGTCGACGGCGGCCACGATCACCGTGGCCCGCACGAACTGCACCAGCGAGATCCAGGCCACCCGGCCCGAGCTGTCGACCCGGGCGCGCGCGGAGCGCGGGGCCAGGCGCACGATCCACGACCAGATCCGGTCGCCGTCGGCGAGGAAGAAGTACGTCGCGAACAGCACGATGAAGAACGACGCCAGGACGTGGCCCAGCGCGCTGCCGACCGAGGTGGCCTGGCTGAACCAGTCGGTCGAGGAGGTCCGCGAGGTGATGGCCTCCTGCGCCTGCTCGATGTAGTCGTTGATCTGTCCGTCACTGGCGTGGAGGGGACCGGTCTTGAGCCACTCGCGGACCTCGTCGAGACCCTGGACCGTCGAGTCGGCCAGGTCCTGCGCGCCGCTGGCGACCTGCTGCCCGGCAAAGGTCAGCAGCAGCCCGACGAAGCCGAGCAGCCCCACCACCACGACGATCGCCGCGACGCTGCGGGGGAACCCGACGCTGCGCATCCCCTGCACCCCGGGACTGGTCAGCGCGGCGATGAGCAGCGAGATCGCGATCGGCAGGGTGATCAGGGCGAAGAAGGAGACCAGGTAGAGCAGCACGTAGCCGGCGGCGCAGATGACCAGCAGCCGCCAGCCCCAGGCGGCGGCGAGCTCGACGCCTGCCGGGACCGAGGAGTGCGAGCCCGCGGGCGTCGCGTCGGAGGCGTAGCGCGAGGGCGGCAGCGGGACCGTCTCGTGCCGGCGCTCCTCGCGCATCTGGGCCCACTGCGCCGCGATCCGGGCGAGCACCCGCTCCTCGTGCTCGCGCTCGGTCGTGCGGTCCTCCTCGTCGCGGGGCGACCGGTGGCGCCGGCCGAGCCGACGGCGCTCGTGCTCGGCTGCGCGCTCGGCGACCTGCTCCGGGCCGGTCTCGGCCGCCTCGCGCTCTGGTGGGGTCACGCGGTCAGCCTAAGCAGCGACCTCGCCAGGCGGCACGCCACGTCGGGGTGTGCCGCGGCCAGCAGCCCGACGGCGGCCAGCACGTAGTCGCGGTCGACCACCACCCGCGCCCGCTCGGGCAGCTGCCAGCCCCCCGGCACCACCCCGAGGCTGTCGGCGAGCACCCGCTCGGCGACCCCGGGCCGGCCGTGTCGCAGCACGCCGCCCGAGGCCACCACCAGGCCCACCTCGCGCAGGTCGGTGCCGGAGCGCTCGACGACGCGGCCCTCGGGTCCCACCACGACCCGGGACCGCCCGGCGTGGCGCCGCAGCGCCAGTCCGGTGGCCGCCCGGGCGATCGCCTCGTCGTCGTCGCGGTCGCCGTCGGTCGTCGGCAGGTACGACGGCTGCTCGGCGCGGGCTCGCGCGGCCGCCTCGAGCTCGGGTCGCTCGGCGGACTCGACGGTCGTGAGCGCCGACCAGCGCATGCCGAGGTCACCCTCGACGGTCCGGGTGACGGCGGTGGGGGCCACGACGTCGCGCGCCAGGCCGGCGTCCTCGGGGTCGAGCTCGACGACCGAGTGCACGTCGGTGGTGGCGCCGCCGACGTCGACGACCACGACGTCCTGGCCGTGCTCGCGGGCCAGCACCTCCACGCCGGTGAGGACGACGTCGGGGGTCGCGCCGCGCACCATCTCGACGAACCCGCCGCGCCGGCTCAGGCCCTTGCCGCCGATCACGTGGGCGAGGAAGACCTCGCGGATCGCCGACCGGGCGCTGTCGGGGTGCAGCACGCCGATCTGCGGGACGACGTTGCCGGCCACCACCACGGGCAGGCCGGCCAGCACGGCCGTCACCTCCTCGGCGGCGTCGGCGTTGCCGGCGACGACGACCGGCCCCCGCCAGCCGCAGGCGACCAGCCCGCGGGCCGCGGCCAGGATCACCTCGTCGTTGCCGCCGTCGGTGCCGCCGGTGAGCAGCACGACGTCGGGCTCGGCCAGGTCGTCGAGGCCGAGGCCGGTCTCACCCGCGGCTGCCACGACGGCGACCACCTTGCCGCCGCTGGAGAGCGCCACCCGGCGTCCGGCCTCGGCGGTGACCAGCTCCTCGTTGCCGACCACGGCGATGCGCAGGCCCCCGCCGGCGCTCGAGCAGGCCAGCACCGGGACACCCTCGGCCCCCAGCGCGGCGACGCACGCGTCGACACCGTCGAGGACGTCGGTGTCGACGGTCGTGCGGTGCTCCGCGTGTCCGACGACCTGCGCGGCGTCGAGGTCGACGAGGGTCGCCTTGGTGTACGTCGAGCCGACGTCGACGCAGACCCGCCGCTCACCCAAGTGCGCGGTCCAGGTCGGCGATCAGGTCCGAGGCGGTCTCGATGCCCACCGAGAGCCGCACCAGGTCGGCGGGCACCTCGAGCTCGGTGCCGGCGACGCTGGCGTGGGTCATCCGTCCGGGGTGCTCGATCAGCGACTCGATGCCGCCGAGCGACTCCGCGAGGGTGAAGATCGACGTCCGCTCGCACACGGCGAGCGCCTGCGCCTCGCCGCCGGCCACCCGGAACGCGACCATGCCGCCGTACCGCTTCATCTGGCGGGAGGCCACGGCGTGGCCCGGGTGCTCGGGCAGACCGGGGTAGATCACCTGCGTGACCGCGGGGTGCCCGGCCAGGAACTCCACGACGGCCTCAGCGTTGTCGCAGTGCCGCTCCATCCGCACCGCCAGCGTCTTGAGCCCGCGGTGGGTGAGGAAGGAGTCGAACGGACCGGGCACGGCGCCGATGGCGTTCTGGTGGAAGGTGAGCTGCTCGGCCAGGTCGAGGTCGCGCACGACGAGGGCACCGCCGACGACGTCGGAGTGCCCGCCGACGTACTTGGTGGTCGAGTGCACGACGACGTCGGCGCCGAGGGTGAGCGGCTGCTGCAGGTAGGGCGAGGCGAAGGTGTTGTCGACGACCAGGCGCGTGCCGGCGTCGTGGGCGACGGCGGCGAGCGCCTCGATGTCGCCGATGTTGAGCAGCGGGTTGGTCGGCGTCTCGAGCCAGACCAGCCTGGTGCGGCCGGGCTGGATCGCGGCCCGGACCGCGTCGACGTCGGTCACCGCGGCCGGGGTGTGCTCGATGCCCCACGCCTGCTCGACCTTGTCGAAGAGCCGGAACGTCCCGCCGTAGGCGTCGTCGGGCAGCACGACGTGGTCGCCCGGGCGGCAGGTGGCCCGCACCAGCGTGTCCTCGGCGGCCAGGCCGGAGGCGAACGTGAAGGCCCGCTCGCCCTCCTCCACCGCCGCGAGCGCCCCCTCGAGCGCGGTGCGGGTGGGGTTGGCCGAGCGGCTGTACTCGTAGCCGCCGCGCAGGCCGCCCACGCCGTCCTGCTTGTAGGTGGAGGTGGCGTAGATCGGGGGGATCACGGCACCGGTGGTCGGGTCGGGCTCGTAGCCGGCGTGGATCGCACGCGTCTCGAAACCGGACTTCTGGGGGCTCACCTGCTCGCTCACCGTTCGAGGGTAGCCGCGCCCCGCGGACCCTCCGCCCCCGCTGTCACCTCCCCGTCACCTCTTCGTGCGGGGTGGCTGGAACGAAGCGTCTACCGTCGTGGTTGTACGGGGTGCCACTCCCCAGCCCGCCAGGAGGCGACTGTGTTCTTCACCCGCAAGTCCGAGATGATCTCCCCCGACGCCGCCCTCCCGGGCCGCGCGTCCGACCCGTTCCAGCGCCGCGACACCCACCTCGTGCTCGGCACCCCCGTCGTCACCGACGAGGTGCCCGAGGGTCACGAGGTCGCCGTCTTCGGCCTGGGCTGCTTCTGGGGTGCCGAGGAGATCTACTGGCAGAAGCCGGGCGTCTGGTCGACGTCGGTCGGCTACGCCGGCGGTTTCACCACCCACCCGTCGTACGAGGAGGTGTGCAGCGGCCGCACCGGCCACACCGAGGCCGTGCGCATCGTCTTCGACCCCGCGGTCGTCTCCTACGCCGACCTGGTCAAGACGTTCTTCGAGGTCCACGACCCCACCCAGGGCATGCGGCAGGGCAACGACGTCGGCACGCAGTACCGCTCGGCGATCTACTGGACCACGCCCGAGCAGGAGCAGACCGCTCGCGACCTGACCAAGGTCTACGGCGACGAGCTCGCCCGCCGCGGTCTCGACGAGATCACCACCGAGGTCCGCCCCGCCGCCGAGACGCCGTACTACTACGCCGAGGACCTGCACCAGCAGTACCTGGCGAAGAACCCGAACGGCTACCGCTGCCACGCCAACACGGGCGTCGCGTTCCCCGAGACGGACTGAGCCTGGGCGGTCGGGGCTCGGCACCTTCTCACGCCTGGTGGTGCCCCGGCCCGACCGCTCCCCGGGGTCCGAAGTCCTCGGCGACGACGTCCCAGTCGGTGCTGCCGGGCACCCGTGACAGCGCGCGCGCCGAGGCGTCGCGCACCTGTTGGGCCAGCCCCGGGGCGATCCCGGCCTGGCTGCTGGTGGCGACGATGTGGTCGAGGAAGGCCAGGCACATGTCGAGGCGCGCCTCGCCGCCGTCCCACGTGCGCCGCTCGACCGCCGTGGTGAGGCCGGCGAGCGAGCCGCCCAGGGTCGCGACGATGCCCTCGGCGTAGGGCAGGAAGCGGCTCGGGGAGATCCCGTGGGCCGAGGCGAGCGCGCCGGCGTGCAGGAAGGCGTACATGCCGGCGAAGTAGACGTCGAGCATCGCCAGGTCGAGGGCGGGCGGGACGGCGTGGTCGGTCCCGGTCGGGTCGGTCGCCCCGCCCAGTGCTCGGTGCAGCGGCGCGAGCGCGGCGACGTCGTCCTCGGCGCCGGCGTACAGGACGAGGCAGTGGTCGGTGCCCACCATCGACGTCGGCACCATCACCGCCCCGGTCACGTAGCGCAGGCCCAGCGCCGCGGCGCGGGCGGCCGTGCCAGCGGCCTCGTCGGGCGTCCCGGTCGAGACGTTGAGCACCACCTGCCCGTCGAGGTGCGGCGCGACGGTCTCCAGGACGTCGCGGGCCGCGTCGTGGTCGCGCACGCAGACCACGACCGCCTGCGTGCCGGCGACGGCCTCTCGTGGTGAGCCGACCACCCGGAGCAGGCCGGCGTCAGCGCCCCCGGCCGGGTCGACCAGGGACCGCGGCGTGCGGTTCCAGGCGTGGGTGGGGTGCTCGGCAGCGGCCGTCGTACGGGCGATCGCGGCGCCCATCGCGCCCAGGCCGAGGACCGCGACGGAATACGGGTGGTGGGTGTCGTTCTTCATGTCCACGATGGTCGAGGGAGCCGAGGTGCGGGTCCAGTACGCACTTCCAGGTGCGTACCGCTCCCGGACGAGTGGAGGTGTGCGGTGCCCGAACGAGATCTCGAGTGCGGCGTGAACGTCGTGCTGGGCCTCATCGGCTCGAAGTGGAAGCCGACGATCCTGTGGCGGCTGGCCGAGGGCGACCACCGCTTCGCCCAGCTGCGGCGCGCGGTGGGAGGCATCTCGGAGAAGGTGCTCACGGCGCAGCTGCGCGAGCTGGAGCAGGCGGGGCTGGTCGCGCGGGAGGCCTATCCCGGCTTCCCGTTGCGTGTGGAGTACCGGCTCACCGACCACGGAGCCGAGCTCAACGGCCTGCTCGACCCGGTGGCGCAGTGGGGCGATCGGTACGCCGACGCGGGCAGCACGCCGGTCCCGGGCCGTGCTGGTCCGGCGTACTGAGACCGGCCGGCCCGCACCCGCGGCTACCGCTGCCGAGGGGTCGACAGCGGCGCGGCCGCCGGGGCTCGCTCGCGCTCGGCTCGCAGCGCCGGCAGGTAGAGCAGCACCCCGACACCCGAGAGGGCGCCGAGCACGGCGACGCTGGTGGCCAGCGAGGTGACCCCGGCGAGGAGGCCGGCGAGCGGCGCGGCCGCGGCGAAGACCGCGAAGCTCACCATCGAGCCGAGCGAGAGGACCGTCGCGCGGTTGGCGGCCTCGGCCTGCCGGTGCACGAGCGACCCGTGCAGCGGCCCGCTGCCCCCGAAGAGGCTGTACGCCGCGAGGTAGGCGAGGACGACCCCGGCGGGACCCGTCGCCAGGCCGATCGCCACGACGCCCGTCGCCATGGCCAGGTGGGTGCCCATGGCCGCCCTCGCGACGCCGACCCGTGCGGAGAGCCAGCCGCCGACGGCGGCGCCCCCGGCGTAGACCGCCCACCCCGCGGCCGCGACGGGGCTCATCAGCGCCCCGGCCTCCGCCTCGCTGCCCAGGAGCTCGGCGAGCCGGAGCGGCACGAGGCTCTCGAAGCCGACCATCGACAGCGCGATCGCGGCTTCCGCGCCGAGGAGGGCGAGCAGCACGGTGTCGGCCCGCGCGAGCCCCAGCCCGGACCCGACCACGCGCGGTGCCGCCAGCACGCTGGCGAGCGCCGAGGAGCGGTGCTCTCGGGGCGGTTCGCGCAGCAGGGCCACGACGGCGACGAGGTGCACGACGCTGAGGACCAGGCTGACGACGAACGGCAGCCGCAGGGCACTGCCCGGCAGGGGGTCCCAGAGGACCAGCCCGCCGGCGACGAGCGCACCCGCCGCGAGCGAGGCACCGACCACCGTCCCGGCACGTGAGAGCTCCTGGTCGACGTCGGCGCCCGGACGGGAGTGGTGCACCGTGTCGACGTACCAGGCCTCGAGGGGGCCGGAGTCGAGCGCGCGGAAGACGCCCTGCACCACCATGGCGAGCGCAAAGGTCCAGAACGACGCGGCGAGCAGGTAGAGCGCCATGGAGACCGCCCCGGCCACGGCCGCCGCGACCAGCACCGGACGACGTCCGAACGCGTCGGCGAAGCCGCTGGTCGGCAGCTCGAGCAGCAGGATCACGACCCCCTGCACGGCGGCCAGGGTGAGCACCTGGGTGACCGTCAGCCCCTGCTCCAGCGGCCACAACGAGAACAGCGCCACGGTGAGGCCCACGGGCAGCCACCGGGTGGCCGTGAGCAGCCAGTAGACGCGGCGGGCGGCGCCGGGCGGGAGGGCACTCACCGGTCGCGCCCCTGCTCCACACCAGTGGTCGCCACGGTGCCGGGTCGCGGGAACACCGCCAGCTGGACGACGACGGGTGCGGTGTCGTCGGTCCCGGCGGACTCGTCGTCGGTCTCGTCGACCAGCGCCTCGAGGGCCTCCATCAGGGCGCGCGCACGGGCCGGGGTCAGGCGCACCTCCCAGTCGGAGAGCGCCGAGGCCTCCCGCCACCGCGCGGGGAGCAGCTCGCGCTCCTCGACCGCCCGCTGCACCTGCTCGGCCTGCACGACCGCCACGGCCTGGAGGAACGCGCCGACGGCGTCGCGCGCGGCGTCGTCGGACTCGCTGCCCGGCCCGCCGAACTCGGTGGAACGGTGCGCCGCCCGCCACCACCGCTCGCGGCCGAGACCGGCGCGGGCGCCGTCGACGTCGTCCTCGATGTAGCCGTACCGGGCCAGCTGCCGCAGGTGGTACGACGTCGCCCCGGTGTTCAGCCCCAGCCGGCCGGCCAGGGACGTCGCCGTGGCCGGGCCCTCGGACCGCAACAACCCCAGCATCCGCAACCGCACCGGGTGCGCCAGCGCCCGCAGGCTCTCCGGCCCCGGGGTCACCCTGTCTCCCGTCACCCCGCGGAGCCTAGATGACAAAGACTTCTTTGCACAGAGTCGTTTGTCGTCTTCGGGATGCGCCTGCATACCCCCAGGGGGTATGGTGTCGCCCACCACCCGAGGAGGACCCATGGACACCCACACAGCACCCGACAAGCACGACGAGCACGACGAGCACGACGAGCACGACGAGCACGGCGGGCACGGCGGGCACGGCGGGCACACCGACGGCGGGCTCGGTCGACTGGCGGCCAGCGCCACCCTCCACTGCCTCACCGGCTGCGCGATCGGTGAGGTGCTGGGGCTGATGATCGGCACGGCGATCGGCCTGTCGACCGGCGCGACCATCGCCCTGGCCGTCGGCCTCGCGTTCCTGTTCGGCTTCGCGCTGTCGACCCTGCCCCTGCTCGGCGCCGGCCTCGGGCTCGGCGCCGCCCTCCGCGTCGTGGTCGCCGCCGACACCCTGTCGATCGCCACCATGGAGCTGGTCGACAACGCCGTGATGGCCGCCATCCCCGGTGCCATGGACGCCGGCCTGGTCAACCCCGTCTTCTGGCTCGGCATGAGCCTCGCCCTGGCCGTCGCCTACGCCGCCGCCTACCCGGTCAACCGCTACCTGCTCGCCCGCGGCAAGGGCCACGCCCTCACCCACCGCTACCACGCGGGCCACGGCGAGCACGGCAGCGAGGGCGGGCCGGGCCGGCCCCGGCGCTGGGCCACCATCAACACCGCCGCCCTGGCCGTCGCGATCGCGGCGTTCATGCTCGGCGGGTTGACCGTCTCGGTCGCCGACGAGCTCGAGGGCGACGACGACCCCTCCCAGCACGGCTCGACGACGAGCGACCACTGAGATCGGACGCCGGAGACTGTCGTATCCGGGAGTCGCCGTTCGTGGTGACGGTGGAGGCTGACCACCGGGGTCCGCGCCGACAGGAGGAGCGAGCATGGCCGAGTACCTGTTGTACTTCAACCAGCAGTGGGTGGGCGACCACACCGAGGAGTGGTTCCGCGGGCGGAGCGCCCCGGCGATGGCGGTGGTCCAGGAGATGCGGGACGCGGGCGTCCACGTCTTCTCCGGCGGACTGGAGGAGCCCGACGAGGGCGCCCTCGTCCACGCCGCCGACCCCACCAGCGGGTCCGTGGTGGTCACCGACGGGCCGTACGTCGAGTCCAAGGAGTACCTCGGCGGGTTCGCGATCGTCGACGTGCCCGACGACGAGACCGCCACGAGGTGGGCGGGCCGGATCGCGGAGGCGTGCGGGTGGCCCCACGAGGTCCGCAAGTTCAAGCCCCGACCCCGGCCTCAGCCCCCGGCGCCGTAGCCGGGGCGTAGCGGTGCGGACCCGCCGACCGGGCGGGAAGTCGCCCCAACCTTTCCGACCCGTGCGAGCGTTGCTCCTTCGATGAGGGTCGGGCCGGGTGAGGAGAGCACGGAGAGCGCGGAGTTCACCGCCTGGGCGGTGGGCGCCGAGCGCTCCCTGCTGCGCACCGCCGTGCTGCTCACCGGCGACCTGCACCGGGCCCAGGACCTGGTGCAGGAGGCGATGGTCAAGGTTGCGATGCGGTGGCCGCGGCTCCGCGACGGCCACCCCACGGCGTACGCCCGCACGATCGTGGCGCGCGACAACGTCTCGTGGTGGCGCCGCCGCCGTCACGAGGTGTCCGTCGACCCGGCGGACTCCCACGACCTGGCGGGGGTCTCCACCGATCCCGTGACCGCCCTGGTCGTACGCCGCGCCCTGGCGCGGCTGACCCCCTCGCAGCGGGCGGTGGTCGTGCTCCGCCACCTCGACGACCTGACCGAGCGGGAGACCGCCGACGTGCTGGGCGTCGCCGTCGGCACCGTGAAGAGCCAGAACCGCGCCGCCCTCGCCCGGCTGCGCGACGGCGCGCCGGAGCTGCTCGACCTGATCGGAGGCACATCGTGAACCACGACGACGACCTGCACGAGGTCCTCGACCGCGCCACCGACGCCGTCGAGCCGCTCGGGCTGGCGACCCGCGCGCTGGCGACCGCCCGACGGCGACGTGCGCGGCGCCGCGGCGTGGTCGCGGGGGTCGCCTCCGCCGCCGCCGTGGTGAGCGTGGTGGTCGCGATCCAGGGTGCCGCCGGGACGACGCAGGTCGGTCCCCGGTCGCCGGGGTCCGCATCCTCGACCTCGGGCCCCGGTCCGGTCGACCGGCAGGTGGCGGTCGCGCCCGAGATCGACCCCGACCGGATCCAACCGCAGTGGGACCCCCGGGGCGTGGAGGGTCTCCCGGTCCTCGACCTCGGCGTGCCCCGCGTCCTGCCCGTCGCGACCGGCGGGACGGTCGCCACCGCGGTCGCACTGCTCCACGGCGACGAGGAGGTGCTGCTCGTCGGCGCCGACGGCGCCCAGGCGCCGCTCGACCTGCCCGACGGGCTGGGGTCCTCCCGCTCGCTCGCGCTGTCCCCCGACGGCCGGCGCGTCGCGGCGACCGGGGTGGGTGGGTTCTTCTGGCGCGACCTCGCCACCGACGACTGGCGGCAGGTCGACGTACCCGGGCACGTGCTCGACGTCGCCGAGATCACCTGGTTGCCCGACGGCCGCTCGCTGGTCGTGCGCGACCACGGACCGGGTGTCCGCGTCGACCTCGCCACCGGGACCACCACCTCGCTGCCCGAGCTCCGGGACCACGTGTCGTGGGACGCCGACCCCGACGGTCGACTCACCTACCAGGCGCGCACACCGGGCTCCGTGCTGGTCAGCGCGCTGCCCGACGGCAGCACCGTCGAGCTCGACCGCGGACCCCTCGAGGGCATCACGGGCTTCGCGCTGTCGGGGACCACGCTCGCGGCGACCCGGACCGACGTCGTCGCGCGCCACCCACGACGCGCCCGCCACGACGTCGACGGCCTGATCGCACTGGACCGCGCGACGCTCGCCACCCGGGCGCTGCTGCCGGTCCCCCACGACGACGGTGCGCACGACACAGACGGCGAGGGGCTCCGTCCCGTCTCGTGGCTCGACGACGACACCGTGCTGTTCGAGGTCCAGCCCACCGACAACCCCAAGCGCTACCTGGTCGCGTGGGACGTGGAGACCGGCGACCTGTCCCGCATCGCCTGCTGGCCAGCGACGTACGGCGTCACCTTCGCCGTGGACCTGCTGGCCCGGCGGTGAGGACGCCGGCTGCGGCTCGGGCTGCCGGCGTCCTCGCACTCGTGCTCGTGCTCGCGACGGGCACCGCCTGCCAGGGTCCGCCGCGGGCCGACCCGCCGGTCGACGCACCAGTGACGACGCCACCAGCGACGCCCGTGGCGGTGCAGCGGCTGCTCGACGGCGACCTGGCCGACCTGCCGCGCCTGCGCACGCGACTCCCCCGGACGGTGCCCGCCGAGCCCGACGACGTGCCTTCGCTGCTGGCCGACCCTCCCGGCCGGGCGCTGCTGGCCTACCACCCACCCGAGGGCTTCGGTGACGAGCCCGGGTGGGACGGCGAGGCGATCCTCTTCCTCGTCCGCGACGGGCGATGGCTGCGCCTGGGCCTCGACGAGCTCGGCCTGCCCGAGGACTCCTGGACGGGTCCCGACACCTACGGGTCGGGCTCGCTCTCGCCCGACGGACGCTGGTGGGCCGGCCGCTCGCGTCAGGGCGTCGTGCTGCTCGACCTCACCACCAGGGAGCACACCGTGGTCGACACCGGGACCGACTGGGTCTCCGAGGTGCGCTGGCGGGCCGACAGCAGCGGCTACCTCGTCGCCGACGGGAACGGCGGACGCAGCCAGCTCGTGACCGTGCCGGCTCTCGACGTGGTCGAGCTCCCCTACCGGTTGTCGCGAGTGGGCCTCGAGCCCGACGGCACGGCGCTGTCGCTGCGTCGCGAGCGCGTCGGGGTGGCCACCCTCACCGAGCACGTCGGCGACGAGCACGTGGCCCGAGATCGGCTCGCCATCCCCGGACTCGGCCGCGGTCTCACCCGACACTGGGGCATCTCCCCCACCAGGGGGCGGTTCGTGGTCGGCCACCAGCCGCGTCTTCGGAGCTTCCGGCGCGTCGACCTCGTCGTCGTCCACACCGAGACCGTCCAGGTCGAGCAGGTGCTCCGCTTCGACAACCGCGACCACACCGTCCGGCAGTGGTCCTGGCTCGACCCCGAGACGCTGCTGCTGCACGTCGCGGACGGACTGCTCGCCTGGCGGCCCGCCGAGGCCCGGCTGCTGCGCGTCCTCGACGTGCCTCCGGCCGCTCCGGACCGCTACTGGACGCTCGACGTGGCCGCCGCCGGCGTCCTTCCTCGAGCCCGCCCGGCCTGACGGCCCGCGGGCTACCTGGTGAGCCGGTAGGTGTGCGTGGCGGTGCGGGCGGCGTACTGCCGGTCGCCGGCGTAGCGCGCCGTGACCTCGAGCGCCGCGGCGCGGGGCAGCCGGGCGATCCGGAACGTCGCCACTCCCCGGGTCAGCGTGGCGGTGAGCCGTCGCGAGCCCACGGTCGCGGTGACCTTGCCGGTCGCCGCGACGCCGGCGACGGTGCGCACCGCGACCTTGACGACGCCGGGACGACCGCGCTGGAGGGTGCCGGCGGAGAAGCCCAGCCGAGAGGCCGACCTGGCCACCCGGAGCGGGGTCGGCTCCGAGGCGGCCGGCTCGTACAGGTCGTCACCGACGTAGACCGCCGTCAGGCTCGCCGCCCCGGCACGGCCCGGAGTCCACGAGACCGTCGCCGTGCCGTCGGGCCCGAGCGGGGCCGCTGCGACGACCTCGCCGCCGGAGGTCAGACCCACGACGCCCGTGGGCGTCGCGCCCATCTGCCCGGTCGCCACGATCGTCGCCGTGGTCCGGGTCCCGCGGGTGGCGGCCTCGGGTGCGACGAGCCACAGCCCGGCGGTCCGGGCGATGGTCTCGACCTCGACGGTCACCGTCGCGTCGCCACCCTGACCGTCGGAGACCGTGACGACGAAGGTGTCGGCGCCCGACCGGGCCGACGGCGTGTAGGTCAGGGTCAGACCCTGGTGCTCCACCGAGCCGTGCTCCGGTGTGCCGACCTGGCTGATGGTGACGACGTCGCCGTCGCGGTCGGTGACTGCGAGCGTCGCGCGCACCGGCGACCCGGCCGTGGTGCGCAGCCGCGGCGTGCTGGTGATCGTGGGTGCGTCGTTGACCGGCGTCACCGTGACGGTCGCCGACCCGGTGGTCGTCGCGGTGCCGTCGGAGACCGTCCAGGTGAAGGAGTCCGTGCCGTGGAAGTCGGCGGCCGGGGTGTACGTCGCCTGCGCCCCGACCAGCGTCACCGACCCGTGGGCGGGTTGGGTGGCGAGGGCGTGGGTCAGCGGGTCGCCGTCGGGGTCGCTGCCGGTCAGCGTGACGGTCACGGCCCGGTCCTCGGCCGTGGTCGCCGAGACGGGTGTCGCGGTCGGGGCCTCCTGCCGAGCAGTGACGGCGACCGACACGGTGGCCGGCTCCGACGTCGCGCCTGCGGGGTCACGGGCGGTGAAGGTGAACGCGTCGGGGCCGGTGTAGCCCGTCGTCGGCGTGTACGTCGCGGTGGCTCCGTCGAGCGTGACGGCGCCGTGCGCGGGCGGTGAGGCGACGGCGTACGTCAGGGCGGTGTCGTCGACGTCGGAGGCCGTGAGGACGACCGAGGTCGCGGTGCCCCGCGGCGTGGTGGCGTTGGCAGCCGAGGCGATCGGGGCGTCGTTGACCGCAGTGACGGTGACCCGCACGGTGGTGCCGGCCGTGCCGCCGCGGCCGTCGGAGACGGCGACCCCTACCTCGTCGGTGCCGGCGTAGTCAGCGGCCGGGGTGTAGGTCAGCGTCGAGCCGGTCACGCGGGCCGAGCCGTGCGCGGGCAGCGTGGCGACCGACCAGGTGAGCGGGTCGCCGTCGGCGTCGGTGGCGCGCAGGGTCGCGGTCGTCGCGGTGTCCTCGGCCGTCGAGGCGGTGACCGCGGTGGTCGTGGGCGCGGTGTTGGTCGGAGCGCCGCCACCGGGCAGGGTGTCGCTGCCCGAGGTACTCCCGCAGGCCGGCCCCAGCCCGACGCCGTCGCCGTAGATGGTGCGGACCCACTCGGGGTGGTCGATGAACGGGTTCCGGTTGTGCTGGTAGACGTCGTCGACCAGGTCGTTGCGCGCCCGCTCGCGGTCGTCCGGCGGGTCGGCCAGCGACCAGGAGACGAGCGTCGAGAGCTTGCCGAGGTTGGCCGGTCCCGAGTCGTTGCAGGTCCGGTCGTTCATCTTGAAGTCGGGCCACTGGTCGTCGCCGTCGTAGCGGACCGCCATGTAGAACAGGCCGCGGGCGAGGTCGCCCTTGACCGCGTCGCGCGGCTCGAAGGAGTCGGAGTCCCTCGTGCACAGCGAGCAGAGCGGCACGGCGGACCCGGACTGCACGGTCTCGTCGAAGTCGAGGTTGCCGCGCGAGGAGTTGGTGGTGGCGAACTCCGGGCGCATGTGGTGCAGGTCGGTCCCGGGCCCGGCCGAGGTACCGAAGTCGCCCTTGCTCTGCGGCCAGGTGTGCTCACGGTTCCACGAGCCCGAGGGGCAGGACGCCTGGCACTTGTTGCTGGCCGCCACGCTCGTCCCGGCGTAGAAGTCGATGATGTTGGCGCTGTTGGCCGGGTCGCGGTCGGTCACGTCCATCGCGGTGTACACGGTCGCGTAGGACACCGCGGTGTGGCCCTTGATGATCTCGTGGAGCCGGTCCGCCAGGTCGGCGCCGACGAGGCCCGCGGTGCCGGTGTAGTACGTCGCCGGGTCGTGCGGCGCTCTGGCGGCCACCGCCGTGGGGCCTCGGTCGTCGGCCCGGTCGGCAGCCCGTGCGGCCGGCGGTGCGACGCCGACGGCGAGCACCGTCCACCCCAGGGCGGCCGCGGCGACCATCGCGGTCAGGCGACGCAGAACGGGCATGCAGCAGCTCCTCCAGGACGACGGGGTGACCGGGCGAACCTAGTGGCTCGGGGACCCCGTGGACGACGAAGCGCCGAACGAGCCCGAGATGCCGTCTGCGAGCCACGGAGGGCTCACCCCAGGTCCACCTGCGGTCCACCGGGGGTGAGCCCGCGCAGACCCCTGGCTGGAACACTGGAGGCATGGCCGACCTCCCTCGCAAGGCCGCAGCGCGGACCGCCCGCCTGGCGGCGCTCCCGCTCGGCTACGCCGGCCGCAAGACCATGGGCCTGGGCCGGCGGATCGGCGGCGCGCCGGCGGAGACGGTGCTGTCCGACATCCAGCAGCGCACGGCCGAGCAGCTGTTCCGGACCCTGGGCGAGCTCAAGGGCGGCGCGATGAAGTTCGGCCAGGCCCTCTCGGTCTTCGAGGCCGCGCTGCCCGAGGAGGTGGCCGGCCCCTACCGCGAGCAGCTGACCAAGCTGCAGGACTCCGCTCCCCCGATGCCGACGCAGACGGTGCGCGACATCCTCGCCGCCGAGCTCGGCGCCGACTGGAAGGACCGGCTGGTCTGGCTCGACGGCGGCCCGACCGCGTCGGCGTCCATCGGCCAGGTGCACCGCGGACGCTGGCACGACGGGCGCGAGGTCGCCGTCAAGGTGCAGTACCCCGGCGCCGGCGAGGCGCTGCGCTCCGACCTGCGTCAGCTCGCCCGGCTGGGCCGCACCATCGGGCCGCTGTTCCCCGGCATCGACGTCAAGCCGCTGATCACCGAGATGCAGGCCCGGGCCGAGGACGAGCTCGACTACGCGCTGGAGGCCGAGGCCCAGCGGGTCTTCGCCCGGGCGTTCGCCGACGACCCCGACATCGACGTCCCCGACGTCGTCGAGGTCGGGGAGACGGTGCTGATCACCGAGTGGATGGAGTCACCGGCCTCGCTGGCCCAGGTGATCGCCACCGGGACGCAGGAGGAGCGCGACCACTACGGCGGCCTGCTGGTGCGCTTCCTGTTCTCCGGTCCGGCCCGCACCGGGATGCTGCACGCCGACCCGCACCCCGGCAACTTCCGCATCATCCCGGACGCCGACGGCAACCCGGGCCGACTCGGCGTCCTCGACTACGGCGCCGTCGCCCGGCTGCCCGAGGGCCGGATGCCCCCGGCCATCGGCACCCTGATCCGGCTCGCCGCCACCGGCGATGGCGAGCTGGTCGTCGCCGGCCTGCGGGCCGAGGGGTTCATCCGCGACAAGATCGACCTCGACCCCGAGCTGCTCATGGACTACCTCGGCGCCTTCGTCGAACCGACCCAGGTCGACCGCTTCCGGTTCACCCGCGAGTGGATGCGCGAGCAGTTCGAGCGGATCAACAACCCGCGCGCCCCCGCCTACACCGTGGCGGTCAAGCTCAACCTGCCGGCGTCGTACCTGCTCATCCACCGCACCTACGTCGGCAGCCTCGGCATCCTGGCCCAGCTCGAGGCCGAGGCGCCGTTCCGCGACGTGCTGACCGAGCTGCTGCCCGGCTTCGCCGAGCCGGTCGAGGGTTGAGCCGGGGTCGGGGCGGCGGGGTGAGATTTCACCGGTTCACCGGGGATCTCTGAACTTTCCGGGTAATGCATTGCCTGGGAAGTTCAGACATCCCCGGTCCGCCGGTGAAATCTCGCCACCCGCTCGCCACCCCGCACCCGCCCACACCCGCAGCCCCGCCACGCCCATCACCCCAGCACGAGGTGCATCACGTGCAGACCGACCCGCCCGTGGGCGCGGGAGTCGAACGCCCCCGGCACGGTCCCGACGATCGTGAACCCGAGGCTCTGCCACAGCCGGACAGCGGCGGTGTTGGTCTCGACGACGGCGTTGAACTGGATGGCGGCGTAGCCCTGGTCGCGGTGCCACTGCACGACGTGCTCGCCGAGGCGGCGTCCGACGCCTCGGCCGCGGGCGGCGGTGTCGACCATGAACGAGGCGGTGCCGACGTGGCTGCCGCGGCCGGGCCGGTTGGGCCCCATGGTGGCGCTGCCGAGCACGCGGCCGTCGTCCTCGAGCACGACGGTCACCCCCGGTGGCGCCATCGTCCAGAGCGCCCGCGCCTGCTCGCTGCTGAGGTCGAGGGGGTAGGCGTAGGTCTCGCCGGCCTCGACGACGTCGCGGAAGATCGGCCAGACCCGGGGCCAGTCGTCCGGCGTCATCGGCCGGATCGTGCCCGTCACTCCCCGGTGGTCCCGTCGACGGCCTCGCGGACGAGGTCGGCGTGGCCGTTGTGCCGCGCGTACTCCTCGATCATGTGCAGCAGGATCCAGCGCAGCGTGATCTCGCCGCCGGCGCGGGGGCGGCGTACGGCGACGGTCTCGACGCCGCCCTCGGCGAGCGCGGCGTCGATGTGGGTGTCGGCGGCGGCGACCATCGCGTCGTGGAGGGCGTGCAGCTCGGCGGGCTCGTGGTCGACCGCCGTCTCGAACTCCCAGTCGGGCGTGGCGTCCCAGTCGATGCCGGCGAACGGCTCGGCGTCGGGGGTGCCGGCCAGGGTGACGCAGAACCACCAGTCCTCGACGAGGGCGAGGTGCTTGACCAGCCCGGCGAGCGTCAGCGTCGACGGCGGGTGGGCGGTCGCCAGCTGCTCCCGCGTGAGCCCGCGGGTCTTCGTGCGGAGGGTGTCGCGCTGGTAGTCGAGGTAGGCGCGGAGCATGGTCGCCTCGTCGGCGGCGTACGGCGGGTCGGTGCGCTCGGGCACAGCAGGCTCGGTCGTCGTCATCACGACGACGCTAGCGACCCGGGGGCATGCTGTCGTCCGGGATTCGCGGCACCCGGTCGGTGACGCAGTACGCCGTCCCGGCCGGGTCGGCGAGGACCGTCCACTGCCGCCCCTCCCGGACGCGGGTGGCACCGAGCGCGACGTGGCGCGCGACCTCGGCGGCCCGGTCGTCGGCCGACAGGTCGAGGTGGAACCCGGGCGGGCGCTCGTCGTCGAGGCGCTGCAGGAGGAGGCGCAGCGGGCCCGGTCCGTCGAGCCGGCGGAACTCCGGCGAGGTGGTCGCGGTGGGTGAGAAGCCGGTCAGCTCCTCCCAGAAGTCGCGTTCGCGGTCGAAGGACGACGGCCCGACGTCGAGGCACACCTGGTCGACCTGTGACCGGCCACCGGGCCAGGCAGCGGGCGAGGACGGGCGGGACGCGCCGTCGTCGACGAGGCAGAGGACCAGTCCGGCGGGCGAGCGCACCACGACGTACCCGTGGTCGGCGAGCTCGGTGGCGCCGAGCGCCGTCGCCCGGTCGGCGGCGGCGCGCGGGTCGGGCACGTGCAGGTCGAGGTGGGTGCCCGACGGTCCGGAGGCGACCCGCTGGACCCGCAGGTGGCCGTCGCCGTCGGGCGGGACCAGCGTGGCGAACTCGTCCTCGTCGCCGCGCCACGGGGAGACCTGGTAGCCGGTCACGCCGGCCCAGAAGTGCACGCCGCGGTCGAGGTCGCGGGCCGTGAGGTCGAGGAACGCGGTGACCCAGGACGCCGTCATGCCGACGCCGCCGGCCGGTCGACCTCGACGGGGATCCTCATGGGGCCACGGTAGCCAGCGCGGTCACCACAGGCCGATCACACCGCCGCCGATCCGGACGACGAACGCGCCGACCACCGCGATGAAGAACCAGCGCACGAACCCGGCGCCGCGCGCGACCGCCGTACGCGCCCCGAGGTAGCCGCCGACGACGTTGGCGGCGCCCATCACCAGCCCGACGTGCCACAGCACCGCGCCCTGCGGGATGAACACGCACAGCGCCGCCAGGTTGGTGGCCCAGTTGGCCAGCCGGGCCTTGGCGCTGGCCTCGAGGAAGCCGTAGCCCATCAGCCCCACCAGCGCGAAGACCAGGAAGCTGCCGGTGCCGGGGCCGAGGGCGCCGTCGTAGAAGCCGATGATCAACCCGGTCAGCATCGCGACGCCGGTGTGCCGCCGTCCGCTGAACCGCAGCTCGGTCTCGCCGCCGAGGTCGGGCTTGAGCAGCACGTAGGCGCCCACGCCGACCAGGACGACCAGCACCATCGGGTCGAAGGCACTGCGCGGGATCAGGGACGCGACCAGCGCGCCGGCCACCGACCCGGTGAACGCCAGGGCCATCAGCGGCAGGAAGGTGCGGGGGTCGGGGCGCACGCGACGGTAGTAGGTGATCGAGCTGGTCGTCGTGCCGCAGATCGAGGCGAGCTTGTTGGTGGCCAGCACCTCCACCGGGCTCGCCGACGGCAGCCCGAGCAGCAGCGCCGGCAGCTGCACCAGCCCACCCCCGCCGACCACCGCGTCGACGTACCCCGCCGTCACCGCCGCCAGCGCCAGCAGCGCGAGCACGGTCAGGGACGGCTCGGGCACCCGACAACCCTAGGGCGGCCGGTGGTCGGCCCGAGGGAGTGGTCTCGAGACGGCCGTGGCCGGCCTCCTCGACCAGCGTCGGTCGCGGTGACGGTGGTTGAGGAAGGCGCGCTAGCGCCTGTCTCGAAACCACCACCCGGCCATGCACGCCCTACGGTGACCCGGTGCGGATCGTCTCCCTGCTGCCCTCGACCACCGAGATCCTGTTCGCCGTCGGCGCGGGCGACGACGTGGTCGGGGTGACGTTCGAGTGCGACCACCCGGCACAGGCCCGCGAGCGGACGATCGTGTCGAGCACGTCGCTGCCGTCGGGCCTCACACCCGCCGAGATCGACGCCCACGTCGCGGCGGCGGTTTCCCGCGGTGAGGACCTCTACCGGCTCGACGAGGGCGCGCTCGCCGGGCTCGACGCCGACCTGGTGGTGACCCAGGATCTGTGCGCGGTCTGCGCGGTCGACGTCTCGGTCGTCGACGACGCGCTGGCCCACCTGGGCTGCACGGCCGAGGTGGCGACGTTCGACCCGCACACGGTCGAGGAGGTGCTCGAGTCGGTGCTCACTCTCGGGGCGGCGGTGGGCCGGGCCGACGAGGCCGACGCCCTCGTCGCCTCGCTGCGCGCCCGCCTCGACGTCGTACGCCGCGGGGTCGGCGCCGGCCCGCGGCCGCGGGTCGTGGTGCTGGAGTGGACCGACCCGCCGTACGCGCCGGGCCACTGGATCCCCGAGATGGTCGAGCTCGCCGGCGGCGAGTGCGTCCTCGGGGCCGCGGGCGAGAAGTCGGTGCGGGTGCTCTGGGACGCCGTCCACGACGCGCGGCCGCACGTCGTGGTGGTGGCGCCGTGCGGCTACGACCGGGCCGGCGCCCAGGCGCAGGCCGAGGCCCTGGTCGCCGCCGGCCTGCTGCCCGACGGGGTGCACGTGCACGCCGTCGACGCCGACGGGATGTGGGCGCGCCCCGGCCCGCGGATCGTCGACGGGGTCGAGGAGCTGGCGACGGTGCTCGCCGGGGTCAGCGTGGCAGGGTGAGCGTCCCGTCCACGGTGGACGTCAGCACGTGCGTGCTGTCGTTGGCGTCGACGTAGGTCACCGACCCGCTGCACGTGAACGTCCAGGTCCCCGACCCCGGGGCGGTCTCCTTGAACCCGTAGCGCTGGCTCGGCGAGGTGCCCGGCACCTTGGGCTCGCACTCGGGCATGAAGGTGAACCACTGCTTCACCTCGTCGGTGGTGTCGAAGCAGGTCACCTCCTCGTGCAGCGTGCGGGTCACGTCGAGGGCGAGCAGCGTGGAGAGGTCGAGCGTCCCTCGCTGCGGGTCCTTGACCGCGAAGCCGTCCCCGTCGGGGATGACGCCGCTCCCGACCTGGGTGATGACGGTGTGGACATCACCGCAGCCCTGCGGGGCGTCCCGGTACCAGGTGTGGTGCTCCTCCTCGCTCACCTGGTACGACGACCCGGGGGCGCTGACGTACTGGCCGGGGCGCCGAGGGTCGGCGACCAGCCCCAGGCTGAGGCTGCCGCTTCCCTTCTCGTGGCCGGTGAACTCGTCGCCGCCGTAGTCGTCGGTCCAGGTCCAGGAGACGTTGGCGTTGCCGCAGACCGGGGCGACCCGGGCAGCCGGTGACGTGGCGAGGTCGGGGGACGCGGTCGTCGTCGGGCAGCCGCAGGTGGCGCTGCCCCGCAGGACCGGCTCGAAGCTCACCGCCTGCTCCAGGTCGGCGTTGGAGAAGATCAGCACGAGGTCGACGACCCGCCGGGTGCCGTCGTCGATGCACAGCACCGTGATGGCCTCCTCGAGCTCCTTGACCGCGAACGTGCCGTCGTCGTAGGTGATCACCGCGCGCACGGTGGCGTCGGGGTTGGCCGCCTGGTCGTTGACGACCTCCAGCTCCTTGACCTTCTCGTCGAGGGGGACGAAGGCGTACTGGTTGGCCAGGTGCTTGACCGGCACCGTCGGCTCGCCGGGTGCGCCGACCGTGACCGGGATCTGCCCCGAGAGCTTGGCGCCGTCGGGCAGGCCGTCCCACCTCGCGAAGTCCTCGACCGGCGCCCGGTTCCACGCTGAGAGGGCGAACTCGTCCCAGGTGGCCTCGAAGCCCCCTGGCAAGGCGTGGTCGACCGCCTCCTTCGGTCCGCGGGTACCCACGGCGTCCCAGACGTGCTTGACGAACGACGGGTGGGTCCGTCGGACGACCCACTGGGTGAAGAGGTAGTCGCCGTAGTCGTGGTGCACGGGTGGCTTCGACACGTCCAGCGGCACACCGGGGAACTCGAGGTACTCGTCCGCCGCGCCGTGCTCGGTGTCGTCGGGGCCGAGCCCAACGCCGTACGCCGGGTCGGTGACGTAGTCCTGCACCCACTGCCCCGTCATCTCCTGCACCCACTTGTAGTCGTTGCAGTCCTGGGCCATCGGGAACGCGAACTGGATCGCGTGCATCACCTCGTGGGCGAGGTAGGGGTCACCGGCGGTCCACCCGACCCGGGAGGGGTCGCGGGGGAACAGGATGTGGGCCGAGGTGCCGTCATCGCAGGACCCGTCGGCGTACGTCGTCGCCGTGCGCGCGTCGACCAGGGTGATGTCCATGCCGTCGCTGCCACCGTCGCAGGGCCCGTCGTCGTCGGGGAGAGGACCGCGGCCCATCAGGCCGGTGAGGGCCGGCAGGATCTTGCCCTCGAGCAGCTGCAGGTAGTGGCCGGCGGTGACGGCGTCCCCGGGGTTGTCGGCGAGCCACCAGATGCGGACGGCGCCGTCCACCGAGTCGACGTGGTCCCAGGTCTCGTAGAGCGGCTCCACGCCGTCGCCGCCCAGGCACCACGGCGCGTCCAGCGCTCGACCGGCCGACGAGGGCGCCACCCGGGACGCCGCGGCGGCCCCCGGGGACCAGTGGCTGCCGGCGTAGAAGGGCGGCACCAGGAACGGCCGGACCGTCCGCTGCGTGGCCCGGGTGAGCCCGTGCCACTGCTGAGCGGCGTCAGCGAGCGCCCCGTGGCCCAGCGACTCGGCCGGACCCCGGTAGCGCACCGGCAGCCGCGGGTCGCCGTAGTCGGAGAAGACCTGGTAGACGAGACCCTGCTCGGCGGTGATCCGGCCGGCGGCGACGTCGGCCTCGATGAGGTCGTGGCTCGAGGGACGCTCGACCACGGTGACGCGCCGGGTCGCGCGGCAGTTGTTGCCCTCCCTCGGCTCCTTGACCTTGCGGCCGGCGTCGGCGCAGACGAGCAGGTAGTAGCGCCCGGGCGTCGCCGACATCGGCACGGTCACCCGGGTGGTCGTGCGCGACGTCCGGCCACGGGGCAGCCGCGGCAGCACCCGCGCCGGCCGCAGGGCGACGTCGCCGCCCACGCGCCGGTCGCGGGAGAGCCGGAAGGCGAGCGTCGACCGCCCCGCCGTGGCCCGGCCGGAGTTCCGCACGTTCGCAACTACGGTGACGGCGTCTCCTTGCCGCACCTGCGCCGGAGCGCTCGCGGCGGAGACCACGAGGTCGGCGCGCGGCCGGGGCGAGCCGGCGTCGACCGGTGCCGGGACGAGCCCGGAGAGCAGGAGGGACGAGACGACCAGGACGGTCAACGGCGTACGCACGAGGTGGAACTCTGCGGCCGGGCCGCCTCCGCCGCCAGTTTTTTTCCACCGCAGAGTGGGCGTCCCCGCGACGGTGGCCGTCACCTGCGACTCCCGGCGCCGCCGGGGGCGCGGTCAGTCGTCGACCCAGTAGCCCCGGTCGCCGAACCAGTCGCCGTACGCCGACCGCATCGCGCTCATGCCGCCCGTGCCGGTCGCGCCGCCGGGACGGCCGGCGTCGCGGGAGCCGAGGTAGGACCCGACCACGGCGGCGCCGAGGTCGTCGAGCTCGGGGCTGACCATCCGCCCGTCGACGCGACGTGCCATCTGCTCGATGAAGCGCGCCAGGCCGGGGTCGTCGCCGAGCCGGAAGAACGTCGTCTGGGCGCCGAACCGACGCGCGGTGTCGAGCTCGCGCACGGCGTGGGCGATGGTCACCGGGTGCGGCGGGTAGGAGAAGTAGACCTCGCCGCTGCTCTCCAGGTGTGAGGTCGGCTCGCCGTCGGTGACGATCAGCAGCACCGGCTGGGCGTTGGGGTGCTTGCGGAAGTGACGGTTGGCGAGCAGCAGGGCGTGGTGCAGGTTGGTGCCCTTGTCCCACCGGGCGTCGAGCGCGGTGAGCTCCTCGATGTCCATCACCTCGGCGTGCCGGCCGAAGCCGATCAGCTGCAGGTGGTCGCCGCGGAACCGGCTGCGGATCAGCGTGTGCAGCGCGAGCGCGGTGCGCTTCATCGGCACCCAGCGGCCGTCCATCGCCATCGAGAACGACGTGTCGACCAGCAGCGCGACCGCGGCCTGGGTGCGCGCCTCGGTCTCCTGCACCTCGACGTCGTCGATGGTCAGCCGCGGCCCGGTCACGCCGGCGACGTCGCCGGCCCGGCGGGTCACGCCGTTGAGGATCGTGCGCGGCACGTCCCAGGGCTCGGTGTCGCCGTACTCCCAGGCGCGGGTGGCGCCCGACCGCTCCCCCGCCGCGCCGGCCTTGTTCATCTCGCGCTGTCCCTGCCGTCCCGACATCCGCTGGGCGACGTCACGCAGCAGGGCCTTGCCGAGCTGGCGCATCGCCTTGGGGGTCAGCTTGAGCTGCCCGTCGGAGCCGCGCTGGAGGGTGCCGCTCTCGCGCAGCGCCTTCTCGAGGTCCTGCAAGGTGCGCGCGTCGACGGCGGCCTCGTCGCCGAGCTGACGGGCGAGCTTGTCGAGGTCGACGTCGTCCATCCGCGAGCCGCTGTAGGACTGGGCGAGCTGCTCGGCGAGCTCGTCGAGGTCGGCCAGGTCCTGCAGGACGCCGGTGCCGTCGCCGAGCCCGAGGCCCTGGTCGCCGTCGAAGCTCTCGGACCCGCCCCAGTCCTCGCCGGGACGGAGCGCCTGGAGGTTGGCGTCGAGCTGGCCCAGCTGCTGCATGAGCTCGGGCGACCCGAACGCCTGCGCCGAGAGCTCCATCAGCTCCTGCCGCTGCTCGGGGGTCATCGAGTTGAGCATCCGCTGGGCGGCGGCCGCGCGCTGGGCCATCGCGTCGAGCAGCTCGTCGAGGGTCTCGGGGTCCTCGGGGAAGAAGTCGCCGTGCTCGTCCATGAAGTCGGCGAAGTCCTCGGGGGTGTCCTCACCCCGGCTGCGCTTGTCGAGCAGCTCGTTGAGGTCGCCGAGCATCTCGTTGATGGCGGCCCGGTCGGCGTCGGTGGCGCTCTCGAGGGCGTCCTTCATGCCGGCGAAGCGCTGGTCGAGCAGCTCGCGGCCGAGCAGGTCCTTGATCTCCTCGTACGCCGCCCGCGCCTCGGGGCTCTGCCAGTCGTAGTCGCCCAGATCGGAGACCGCCGCGGCCGCCGACGGCGGCAGGTTGTCCATCCGCATCTCGCGGAACGCCCGGTCGGTGTCGTCCATCATCGCGTCGCGCGCCAGCTGCTTGCGCTCCTCGAGGACCGCCTTGTCGAGCAGCTCACGCACCTCGCGCAGGGTGCCGTCGAGGTCGTGCTCGCGCAGCAGCTCGCGCCGCCGCTCGGCGACCCTGCGGGCCAGCTCGTCGAGGCCGGCCTGGTCGCGACCACCGCGGCGCAGGAACTCGCGCATCGCCCGCTCGGGGCTGTAGCCGGCCATCACGTCCTCGCCGATCGCGTCGAGGGCCTCGGCGAGGTCGACCGGCGCGGCGAGCGGGTCGCCGCCGGCGTACTTCTTGAAGCGGGAGCGGCGGGTGTCGGTCATGGGGTGGGGCCTGTCCGGTCGTCTGCGGATTCCCCGGCCAGCCGGGGGTTCTGACCGTCGGCAGGGGGAACTTCCCCTGACAACGGTCGGATTCCCCGGCCAGCCGGGGATTTCTCGAGCGCCCGATCAGGACCCATAGACCGTCTCGGCCCCGTCGGAGTCCTTGCCGATCTTGCGGGCGAGGTAGAGGCCCTCGAGCGCGAGCTCGATGGCGCCGGCGCGCTGGCCGTCGTTGGTGGCGCCGAGCCGGTCGCAGATCTCGTCGTACAGCTCCGACTCGCCCAGCACGGGCAGGCCGATGAGGAAGTCGCGGGCCGTGACCTGCTCGCCGGTGGTGACCATCGCGCCGCCCTCGATGACGTCGACGAGCAGAGAGAAGTCGAGTCCCCGCAGGTGGGCGCGGACCGTCTCGGCGATCGCGGTGCGCAGCAGGTGGGCGAGGATCTCGTGCTCGCGTCCCTCCTCGCCGGTCTCGAACTCGATCTTGCCGCCGAGGACGTCGACCGCGGTCTCGAGGTCGACGACGCGCGCGACCGCCTCGTCCTCGCCCTGGCGGGCGGCGCGGTGGATGGCGGCGGCGGCGATGGTCTCGGCGCCGGCGATCGCGAAGCGGGCGGAGACGCCGGAGCGCTGGTCGACGGCCGACGACTCCCGCAGGAGCCGGGTGAACCGGGCCAGCACCTCGACCAGGTGGTCGGGCACGTCGACCAGGTCGGCGGGGAGCTCGGCCTCCTGCCGGACGACGGCGATCTCGGCGTCGAGCTCGGTCGGGTAGTGGGTGCGGATCTCGGCGCCGAAGCGGTCCTTGAGCGGGGTGATGATCCGGCCGCGGTTGGTGTAGTCCTCGGGGTTGGCGCTGGCCACGACGAGGACGTCGAGCGGGAGCCGCAGCACGTAGCCACGGATCTGGATGTCGCGCTCCTCCATCACGTTGAGCATGGCGACCTGGATGCGCTCGGCGAGGTCGGGCAGCTCGTTGATGGCCACGATCCCCCGGTGGGAGCGCGGGATGAGGCCGAAGTGGATGGTCTCGGGGTCGCCCAGCGACCGGCCCTCGGCGACCTTCATCGGGTCGACGTCGCCGATGAGGTCGGCCACGGACGTGTCGGGCGTGGCCAGCTTCTCGGCGTACCGCTCGGCGCGGTGGCGCCACTCGACCGGCAGCGCGTCGCCGAGCTCGGCGGCCCGCCGCTGCGACTCGTGGGTGAGCGGCTCGTAGGGGTGCTCGCCGAGGTCGGAGCCGGCGATGACCGGCGTCCACTCGTCGAGGAGCCCGACCATGGTGCGCAGCAGCCGGGTCTTGCCCTGGCCGCGCTCGCCGAGCAGGACGACGTCGTGCCCGGCGATCAGCGCCCGCTCGAGCTGGGGGATCACGGTCGCGCCGAACCCGTGCAGACCGGGCCAGGGGTCCTCGCCGGAGCCCAGCTTCGCCAGCAGGTTGTCGCGGATCTCGGTGCGCAGCGGCTTGTGGACGTGGCCCGACGCGCGGAGGTCACCGACGGTCGAGAGGGTGGGAGCGGAGGTCACACTTTCCACGCTACTCAGCGCTCCAACGCGCGGCTGGCGGGTGTTGCCGGCGGCCCGGGGAGGGTGCCGTTCCCGCGCGATCGCGCGGCAACGGCAGATCGCGCGCCCCGAGATCTGCCGTTCCCGCGCGATCGCTCGACAACGACAACCCGCCGCCGCCACACCCCGCCCTGGCAAGTAGTGGCACACCGTGACCAGCTCGGACAAGACTGCTCCTTGACGTGGCCCCCGTCACCTGGTCGGATCAGCGGACCACCCCAGGTTGTCTGACAGTGCACCCCGACATGCGTCGCCGGTGCAGGTCATCTCGCGCGCCGGCTGCTGCCCGGTCGTCGACCCGCGCCGTGACGCCAGACCTCCGCACCTCCTCCAAGGACCCGCATGTCATCGTCCCTGCCGCTGCGACGACGGCTCGTCGCTCTCTCCGCTGTCCTGCTGGCCCCCGGCCTGGCCGCGTTCGCGGTCCCGTCCGGCTCGGCCGCTCCCGCGCCGAACGCCCGGCAGGCCGCTGCCCCCACCGACGACGCGCCGCTGCTCGAGCGACGTGCCGACGAGGAGCCGGTCGTCGCCGTCGTCGAGGTCGCCGACACCGCCGAGCTCGACCGCCTCGTCGCCACCGGCGTCGACCTCGACCACGGGGTCGAGCGGCACGGCGACCACCTCGACGTCCGCGCGGTGGTGACGCCGGGCGAGATCGCCACGCTGGAGGACCTCGGGTTCGCCGTCGGCGACGTCGTCTGGACCGAGGACGACGCGCGCGCCGCGATCGCCGAGCGCGCCGCCACCCAGTCGGCGGCGCGGGCGGCCAACCGCGCCTTCGCCCAGCGCGCCACCAACCCCGACGTCTCCGACGTGCGCATCATCCGGGCCGACTACTACACCAGCTTCGGCGTCGGCTACCTCTCCGTCGAGGCCAAGTGGGCCGACGGCGGCACGTCGACGACGCCCCTCGTGGTCGAGCGCGACAGCGGGCCCGGCACCGAGATCGGCAGCGGCGGCACCCAGAGCATCGTCCGGTTCGTCGACGCCGGCGTCTACCTCTACCACCGCGGCGCGGCGCCCGTGGCCACCACCGGCGAGCCGGCGGCTGCCGTGCGGCCCGACCGGATCCGGATCACGAGCCCCAGCGGCGACGTCGCCGAGGCGACGGTGCGCGACTGGCTCCCGACCGACGGCGGCGACCCGTTCAAGGGTGCCGGCTACCAGGAGGACTTCGTCCGGAAGTACCACGACCCGACGCAGCTCTACGACCGCATCACCCAGCTCGCCGCGGACTTCCCCGAGCTCGCCGAGCTGGTCGAGCTGCCGCACCAGACCAACGGCTACCGCCGCAAGTCGCAGGCGCTCCTCGACCCGCCGGGCAACCGGATCGTGCTCCGCAGCGCGGCCGGGCCCGCGGGCGAGCTCACCTACGTGCCGCGCTCCGGCGCGGTCGGCGCCGTACCGCCGGGCGGGCTGCCGGCCACCGCCATCGAGACCGTGCGCGCCGCAGCCAACCCGGCCTGGCCGAACGCCACCCCCGAGATGGGCTGCGGCCCGCTGCAGGACTTCACCGCCGGGGCCGTCGCGCTGGTCACCCGTGGTGAGTGCACGTTCACCGACAAGGCGACCAACGCCCAGGCCGCCGGCGCGAGTGCCGTCGTCGTCGCCAACAACGTCGCCGGCGCGCCGCAGTCGCCGGGCAACATCCCCGCCCCGGTGACCATCCCCGTCGTCGGCATCTCCCAGGCCGACGGCGCCACCGTGCGCAGCCTGACCGCCCCGACCGGCCGGCTCGTGCCGGCGACGCCGGTGTCCGACAACCAGCGCGTCGGCGTCGACTCGGTCGCCTGGGGCCACGAGGGCGGCGACGACGTCTCCATCCAGGTCGTCGACCCCCGCGCGGCCGACCAGGAGCTGACGATCACCGTGGCCGGCAAGAGCGTGCAGATCAGCTCGGCCACCGACCCCACCGGCGCCATGACGAGCACGGCGGCCTCCGTGGTCGCCGCCCTCAACGCCCACCCGCGGGCGTCGCAGCTGCTGTCGGCGTACACCTACCGCGGCAGCGACGGCGCGGGCGTCGTCCTCCCGACCCGGCTGGTCGGGCTCGACGACAACCTCAACGCCCCGGCGTACGTCTCGCGCGAGCCGCACACCGTCTACGCGCTGCGCATCGGGTCGGCACCCGAGGGGCAGAAGCCCGGCGTCTTCGCCTACGCCCAGGAGCACGCCCGCGAGTGGGTGCCGCCGCTGGTGACCGTGGAGGCGGCCGAGCGGCTGCTGCGCAACTACGCCTCGCACGGGCCCACCAAGGACCTCGTCGACAACCTCGAGGTCTGGATCATGCCGTCGGTCAACCCCGACGGTGGCCACTACTCGTTCTTCGACTTCGCCTCGCAGCGCCGCAACATGAAGCGCTACTGCGAGCCGACCGGCGCCTACGACGTCGGGGCGCGCAACGCCTGGGGCGTCGACGTCAACCGCAACTACGACCAGTACAGCCGCCTCGACGGCTACGACGGCGCCTCGGACGTCTGCACCAGCGACGTGTACTCCGGCCCCGCGGAGCTGTCGGAGTCGGAGTCGAAGAACGTCGACTGGGTCGCTGGCAAGGACAACATGCGGTTCTCGATGAACATGCACAGCTCGGGCAACTACTTCATGTGGTCGCCGGGCGCCTACAAGCTGCCCGGCCGCATCTCCGCCCCCCGCCCGACGCTGGAGGAGGAGAGCTACTTCTGGCAGGCCTCCTCGCGCATCCTGACCGCGATCAAGCGGCACCGCGGCATGTCGGTCACGCCCGCGCGCACCGGCGTCACCTCCGACGTGCTCTACTCCGCGGCCGGCAACTCCGGTGACATGAACTGGTACAAGCACGGCCTCTACGCCTGGAACTTCGAGGTCGGCACCACCTTCCAGCCGCCGTTCGAGAGCACGACCGGCCCGACCGGGGCCTCGGCGCACGACGAGACCATGGAGTACGCCAACGGCCTCGTCGAGCTGATGCGGGTCGCCCTCGACCTCGAGCGGGACGCCGACGCGCCGTCGTCGTCGGTCTCGGTCACCGAGAGCTCCACCGAGGGCAAGGTCAACGTCACCTTCGCCACCGACGAGTCGGCCGAGATCCGCTACACCCTCGACGGCTCGCGGCCCACGGCCGACAACGGGATCGTCTACGAGCCCAACGGCGTCCGCGAGGACGGCGAGCTGCTCACCGTCGACGAGGGGACGCCGATCTTCTGGTACGCCACCGACACCGCCGGCAACGTCGAGCGCGGCTACGACCCGGCCGACCCCGGCGACCAGCGGTTCCGCAAGTGGATCGCCGACGTCGACTTCGACGGCACCCCGGCGCCGTCGTCGGTGACGCTGTCGGTCGAGCCCGGCAGCGTGCGGGCCGGCTCGGGCACGGTGCGGGCCTCGGTGGCGGTGACGTCGGCCAACGCGTTCCTGGCGCCGAGCGGCACGGTCACGGTGACCGCGGGCACCGAGAGCGTCACCGCCCGCCTCGACGACGAGGGCACCGCGTCCCTCGTGCTCGGGCCGTTCAGCCGGGCCGGCGTGCGCACGGTGACGGCGACGTACGAGGGCGACGACCTGGCCGCGGAGGCCACCTCCGAGCCGCGGACCGTGACCGTCACCAAGGCGGCCTCGACCACCAGGGTCGTCGGGCAGACGCCTCAGGTCGTGCGGACCACCGGGCCCGCGGCCCGCACCCGTGCGGTGCTGCGGGTCAAGGTCGCCGCGCCGGGCGTGCCGGTCGCCGGACCGGTCCGCGTCGAGCGCGCCGGCGAGGTCATCGCCCGCGGCCGCGTGGGCGCCGACGGCGTGGCCGAGGTGCGGCTGCCGCGCTTCGCCCAGGCCGGCGTGAAGTCGGTCCGGGTGGTCTACGCCGGTACGGCCGACGTCGTGTCCTCGGCGACGACCTGGCGGGTGACCGTCCGGCGCTGACCGGGATCTGACACGGGACGAGGTGGGAGCCGGGGGCGCCGCGAGGCGCTCCCGGCTCCCGTCCTTTCGGACGTGACGACCGCCACTCCCCGCTCGTTAGGGTGCGGGCAGGTGGCCGCACGCGCCGCTGCCGCAAAGGGGGGACCACGTGGTCCGCAAGCTGCTCAAGACCAACGACTCGGCGTGGCTGTTCGCCGAGAGCGACCGCACGCCGATGCAGGTCGGGATGCTCGCGACGTTCCGGGTGCCGGAGGACCGGCCGACGTTCGTCTCCGACCTGGTGGAGCGCTGGCGCTCCGCGCGGACGTTCGCGGCGCCGTACAACTTCCTGTTCAGCAAGCTGCCCGTGCCGAGCTGGGTGGAGCTGCCCGACGACGCGCTCGACCTCGACTACCACCTGCGCCACTCGGCGCTCCCGGCGCCGGGCAACCAGCGCGAGCTCGGCGTGCTGGTCTCGCGGCTGCACTCCTCCAAGATGGACCGCCGCTACCCGTTGTGGGAGTGCCACGTCATCGAGGGTCTCCGGGACGAGGACGGCGTCGACCGCTGGGCGCTGTACCTCAAGGCCCACCACTCCCAGGTCGACGGCGTCGGCGGCGTCCGGATGCTGCGCCGGATGCTCTCGGTCGACCCCGACGCGCGCGACATGCTGCCGCCGTGGGCGGTCGGCACCCACGGTCCGGACCAGTCCGGGACCCAGCCGACCCGGCCGGCCCAGCGCACCGCCGAGCTGGTCCGGGCCGAGCCCGGCGGCGGGCTCGCCGGGCTGGTGGGCAGCGGACTGCGGGCCGGCACCGCGATCGCCGGGTCGCTGGGTCGCACGTACGCCGAGACGCTGACCGGCCCCACCGCGCCCGACCGCGCTGCGCCGTTCCGGGCGCCCAAGTCGATCCTCAACGGCCGGATCCACACCCCGCGCCGGTTCGCCACCCAGCACTACCCGATCGACCGGTTGCGGGCGCTGGCCAAGGCGGCCGACGGCAGCCTCAACGACGTGTTCCTGGCGGTGTGCGGCGGGGCGCTGCGGCAGTACCTGCTCGGGATCGACGCCTTGCCGGCCGAGTCGCTGACCGCCAACGTGCCGGTCTCGGTGCGGGCCCACGAGGGCGCCCGGGTCGGCAACGCCGTCACGTTCCTCTACGCCCGGCTCGGCACCGACGTGCCCGACCCCGGCGAGCGCCTGGAGGCCGTCAAGGCCTCCACCCGGCTCGGCAAGGAACGGCTGCCCGGCGTCGGGCAGTCCGCGATGGACGCCTACACCGTCGTGCTGATGGCGCCGTTCCTGACCCAGGCCCTGCTCGGGGTGGGCGGTCGCGGGCGGCCGGCGTCCAACCTGGTCATCTCCAACGTGCCGGGCCCGGCCGAGCAGCGCTACCTCGACGGGTCGCCGATGGAGGAGATCTTCCCGGTCAGCCTGCTCTTCAACGGCCAGGCGCTCAACATCACCGCGGTCAGCTACGCCGGTGAGTTCAACGTCGGCTACACCGGCTGCCGCGACTCGGTGCCCAGCCTGCAGCGCATCGCGGTCTACTCCGGCGCGGAGCTCGCCCGGCTCGAGGAGGCGTACGGGCTGACGCCCGCCAACGCGTAGAGTCCGGGCGTGGTCTGGGCCCTGCTCGCCGTCGTCGGCCTCGCGCTCGGTCTCGCGGTGGCGACGGTCGTGCTGGTGGTCCGGGTCCGGCGCCAGCAGGACGCGCTCGCCGTGCAGGCGACCCGGATCGAGCAGCTCGAGGCCGACCTCAGCACCGCACTGCGGCCGCGACCGGCGTCGACCGCCACCGAGCGCGCCGTACGACGGGTGGTCAAGACCGCCAGCAAGGTGCGGGAGCACGGGCTCTCCGGCCTGCTCGCGGCCTCGATCGAGGACCTCCAGACGTGGGCCGAGACCGAGAAGCAGGAGGTCGTGCACCTCGCCGACGTCGAGGGGCGGGTGACGCTGGTGTTCTCCGACATCGAGGACTCCACGTTGCTCAACGAACGGGTCGGCGACGACACCTGGGTCCGGGTGCTCGCCGCGCACGACTCCCTGGTCCGGGCGCGCGTCGAGCGCTACCGGGGGCAGGTCGTCAAGAGCGTCGGCGACGGCTTCATGATCGCGTTCCGCGACGCCGAGGCCGCGTGCCGGGCCGCGGTCGGCGTGCAGAAGGACCTGCGGCGCACGCTCGACCCGATGCTGCGCGTCGTGGCGCCGCTGCGGGTGCGGATCGGGATCCACACGGGGCCGGTGGTCTCCAAGGACGGCGACTACTTCGGCCGCAACGTCGCGATGGCGGCGCGGGTCGGCGCGCTCGCGACCGGCGGCGAGGTGCTGGCCACCAGCGCCGTCGCCGAGGCGCTCGACGACGACGCCGCGGTGCGGCTGGTCGAGATGGGCGAGGTCGGGCTCAAGGGCCTGCCCGGCACCCACCAGGTCTTCCGGGTGGTGACGCAGTGACGACGCTGCGCCCGGACTGCCCCTGCGGATCGGCGACGGTGTACGACGCCTGCTGCGGGCGCCTGCACCGCGGCGCGGCCCAGGCGGTGACGCCGGAGGAGCTGATGCGCTCGCGCTACGCGGCGTACGCCGCCCGCGACAGCAACTACGTCTGGCGCACCTGGCACCCGCGCACCCGCCCGCTCAGCGTCACCCCCGACCCCGACGTGCGCTGGACCGGGCTGGTCGTCCACGACGCGACGGACGCCGAGGTGGAGTTCACGGCGTCGTTCGAGCGCCTCGGCGAGCCGGGCCGGCTCCACGAGCGCAGCGTGTTCGAGCAGCGCGCCGGTCGCTGGTTCTACGTGGGCGCGACGACGGCGACCACCTCGCCGTAGCCCGGGCCGGGGCGCTCGTCGCCCAGCGCCCGCCACACGACCGCCCGCAGCATCGCCTGTCGCCGCTCGCCCTGCGTCCACCCGGTCAGCACCTCGCGCGGGGCGTCGTACCGGAGCACCGAGTCGAGGACGGCGACCGCCTCCGCCCAGAGCAGCGGCCGCCAGGCCGGCACCACGTCGATGACCAGCGGCGCCCCGTCGCCGTCGAGCAGCACGTTGCCGGCGAGGTCGGCGTGCACCAGCTGGTCGGGCCCGAGGTCGCGGTCGTCGAGGCCGCGCACCGCGGAGCCGACCACCGTCGCCCCGGGCGTACCGGCCGCGGCGGCGACCAGGTCGGGCACGGGACCGAACGCCAGGCGCTCGGCACGCGCCCCGCGGTCGCTGCGGCAGGCCAGGTCGGACGGACGCGTGCGCACCGTCGAGGCGAGCCGGGCGTGCAGCACCCGCCCGGCGGCGAGCGTGACGTCGAGGTCGCGGCAGGCGACCGTGCCCGGCTCGTGGCGGGTGGCGCCCCACCCGTCGACCACCCAGGACCCGTCGCGGGCCGGCACCGGGAGCGCGACCCGCAGGTCGCGGCGACGCCGGGCGACGTCCTCGTCGAGGCGCACCGAGAGGCGCGCGAGGACCGGGTTGAGCCACGCGGCCACCCGGGCGTCGCGTCCCGGCGACAGCACCAGGTCGCCGGCGCGGAAGCTGTGGCCCTGGCCGCCCGGGAGCGGCTCCACGTCGTCCGGCACGGCGAACAGGTCGAGGACCTCCGGCGGTGGTTGGCTCACCCACCCGACCGTAACCGGGGTGCGCCCGCGGCGCCGGGTGGGGTCGGATGGGTGCATGGACATCCCGCGCCCGTTCGTCGTCCGTGAGGCCGACCACCGCATCCACGACCCGTTCGGTCCCGAGAAGCTCGCCCGGCTCGGCACGGTCCTCCGGCTGCCCGAGGGTGCGCGCATCCTCGACCTGGCCTCGGGGTCCGGCGAGATGCTGTGCACCTGGGCCCGGGACCACCGGGTGGGCGGCACCGGGGTCGACCTCAGCAGCGACTTCACCGCCGCCGCGGTCGCCCGCTCGGTCGAGCTCGGGGTCAGCGACCGGGTGACGTTCGTGCACGGCGAGGCGACGGCGTACGTCGCGGTGTACGACGACGCGCCCGTCGACGTGGCGGCCTGCCTCGGCGCCACCTGGATCGGCGACGGCTTGCTCGGCACCGTCGACCTGCTGGCCGGGGTGCTCCGCCCCGGCGGCACCGTGCTGGTCGGGCACCCCTACTGGCGCCGGGAGCCCGACTCGGAGGAGGTCGTGCGCGGCTGCCACGCCGAGTCGCGCGAGACCTGGGACCCGCTGCCCGACCTGGTCCGGTCGTTCGGCGACCACGGCTGGGACCTGGTGCAGATGGTGCTGGCCGACCAGGACGACTGGGACGGCTACGTCGCCGCCCAGTGGCTGAGCACCCGGCGCTGGCTCGACGCCCACCCCGACGACCCGCTGTGGGCCGAGATGCGCGCCGACCTCGACACCTCACCCGTGCAGCACGTCACCTACCAGCGCGAGTACCTCGGCTGGGGTGTCTTCGCGCTGGTGCAGCGCTGACCCCGAGCCCGCCGCACGACGCCACGACCCCACGCTGGTCGAGCCGGGCGAGCGCCAGCGAGCCCGAGTCGAGACCCGGCGAGGTGCCCACCCTGCGGGGGTCTCGACTCGCAGAGACTTCGTCCCCGCGGCTCGACCACCGTCGGACCCACGCTGGTCGAGCCGGGCGAGCGCCAGCGAGCCCGAGTGGAGACCCGGCGAGGTGCCCACCCTGCGGGGGTCTCGACTCGCGGAGACTTCGTCCCCGCGGCTCGACCACCGTCGGTGACCCACGCTGGTCGAGCCGGGCGAGCGCCAGCGAGCCCGAGTGGAGACCCGGCGAGGTGCCCACCCTGCGGGGGTCTCGACTCGCGGAGACCTCGTCCCCGCGGCTCGACCACCGTCGGTGATCCACGCTCGTCGAGCCGGGCGAGCGCCAGCGAGCCCGAGTCGAGACCCGGCGAGGTGCCCACCCTGACGGTGGTTTCGAGACGGTTGCCAGCGCAACCTCCTCAACCACCGTTGCTGACCGCCCGTCGTACGACGGCCCATGACGCTGGTCGAGCCGGGCGAGCGCCAGCGAGCCCGAGTCGAGACCCGGCGAGGTGCGCACCCTGCGGGGGTCTCGACTCGCGGAGACTTCGTCCCCGCGGCTCGACCACCGTCGGTGACCGGTCGTCGTACGGCGCCCATGACGCGGGTCGCGGTTGCCGGCGCGACCTCCTCGACCACCGTCAGCGGGCGAGCAGCACCGCGGAGCCGTGGCCGAAGAGGCCCTGGTTGGCGGTGATGCCGACGCGGGCGTCCTCGACCTGGCGCCCGGTCGCCTGGCCGCGCAGCTGCCAGGTGAGCTCGCAGACCTGCGCGAGCGCCTGGGCCGGCACGGCCTCGCCGAAGCAGGCCAGCCCGCCGGACGGGTTGACCGGGATGCGGCCGCCGATCGTGGTGTCGCCGGCGCGCAGCAGTACCTCGGCCTCGCCGCGCCCGCAGAGCTGGAGGTCCTCGATCCAGTCGAGCTCGAGGGCGGTGGACAGGTCGTAGACCTCGGCGACGTCGACGTCGCCGGGCCCGATCCCGGCCTCCTCGTAGGCCGCGAGCGCGATCGACTCCTTGAACGTGTGCTCCGGCTCCGACACCGCCGCCGTGGAGTCCGTGGCCAGCATCGGCATGTCCAGCACCGTGTTGGGGAACGTCGGCGTCACCGTCGAGACGGCGGCGACCCGCACCGGGTCGGCCAGGCCGAGGCGGGCCGCGTAGGCGTCGCTGACCAGCACGACCGCGGCGGCACCGTCGGAGGTGGCGCAGATGTCGAGCAGGTGCAGCGGGTCGCTGACCACGGCCGAGGCCAGCACGTCGTCGACGGTGACCTCCTTGCGGTAGCGGGCGTTGTCGTTGGCCAGGCCGTGCCGGGCGTTCTTGACCTTGACGGCCGCGAAGTCCTCCGGCGTGGCGCCGTAGAGGTCCATCCGCCTGCGGGCGTAGAGGGCGAAGTACATCGGGTTGGTCATCCCGAGCAGCCGGAACCGCAGCCAGTCGGGGTCGTCCCACCGCTCCCCCGCGTTGGGCTTGAGGAAGCCCTTCGGCGTGGTGTCGGCGCCGACCACCAGCGCCACCTCGCACAGCCCGGCCATGATCCGGGCGCGCGCGGTGTCGATGGCCTGCGCGCCCGTCGCGCACGCGGCGTACGACGTGGCGACGCGGGCGCCGTTCCAACCCAGCGCCTGCGCGAACGTGGAGCCGGCGACGTAGCCGCCGTAGCCGTTGCGGACCGTCTCGCCGCCGACGACCAGCTGGACGTCGTCCCAGGCGACGCCGGCGTCGGCGAGCGCCGCCCGCGCCGCGTGGACGCCGTACTGGACGAAGCTGCGGCCCCACTTGCCCCACGGGTGCATCCCGACGCCCGCGACCACGACGCCGCTCACTGGTCGGCCTCCTCGCCGAGCTCGGTGACCGGCTTCCAGCGCCAGGTGGTGCGCTCGCCGGACTCGTCGGCGTACAGCGTCTCGACGACGAGCTCGGCCTCGGCCCCGACCCGCAGGTCGGCGACGCCGTAGCCGTGGGCGACCTGGCCGAGCACGACGATCCCCTCGGGCAGCTCGACCGCGGCCAGCGCGAACGGCTCGTAGGCCGTCCCCTCGGCCTGCGGCGGCACGTACGGCGGGGGCGGCTGGTACTGCGCGTCGGTGTAGGACCACACCCGACCGCGGCGCGACAGCTCCGCCGGCTCGACGGCGTCACCGTCGCACCGCGGGTTGCGGCAGAACGCGGCGGCCTCGGCCGGGACGGGCGGGAACACGACGTCGCCGCAGGTGGCGCACCGCGAGGCGAGGAGCCGCGGCTCGTCGCCGGTGGTGAACCAGCCGTCGACGGCCGGGGTCGAGGTGGGAGTCACGGTCGACAGGGTAGCGCGGAACTAGAACGTGTTCTCGTTGCGGCCGGCCTCCACCGCCCGGGAAAAAGACAGGAGGACCCGCTCAAGACGCCATCCCCCCAGATTGCGTCGAGCAGGTCCTCCCGATGTCTGCCGGCTCCGCGCGCCAGTCCCGGTGTCCCGGTCTGGCCTTCGTTTGCCGACAACCAGAACACTACGGGGCCGGGATGCTCGGCACGTCCACACCGATGACACATCGCTGCCACGGTTCGGTGACATGACCACCACGGGGTGTCACCTGCGTCACTCCACGAAACCCTCGTCGCGCAGCCAGTCGAGCGCGACGTCCTCGGGCTCGCGGCCGTCGACGTCGATCTCGGCGTTGAGGCGCTTCAGGACGTCGTCGGTGAGCATCTCGGTGACCGGGGCCAGGAGCTCCTCGATCTCGGGGTGCTCCTCGGCGACCTCCTGGCGGACCACCAGCGAGACGTTGTAGTTGGGGAAGTACGCCTTGTCGTCCTCGAGCACCTGGAGGTCGAGGGCGACGATCCGGCCGTCGGTGGTGAACACCTCGCCGAAGACGCACTCCCCCTTCGCGGTCGCGTCGTAGATGGCGCCGGTCTGGTAGGTCTGCACGTTCTCGCCGGGGACCTCGTTGCCGCCGAGCCCGTAGGTCTTCAGCATCCCCGGCAGTCCGTCGGCGCGGTTGGCGAACTCGGACTCGACGCAGAAGGTGCGCTCGGCCCTCGGGACCTTCTTGATCTCCGAGAGCGTGGAGATCCCGTACTTCTCCTTGCTCTCGGCCGTGATCGCGAAGGCGTAGGTGTTGTTCATCGGCGCCGGCGGCAGCCAGGTGAGCCCGTTCTCGGCGAGGTCCTCCTCGCGGACGGCCTCGTACTGCTCCTCCGAGCCCTTGATCGGCTTGGGGTTCCCGAGGTAGACCAGCCAGCCGGTGCCGGTGTACTCCCACATCGCGTCGATGTCGCCCTCGAGGTGGGCCTGCCGCGCGGCGGCGCTGCCCGGGATGTTGGTCAGGTCCTCCACCTCGGCGCCAGCCGCCTTGAGCAGGATCAGCGCCAGCTTGCCGAGCAGCACGTTCTCGGAGAAGTTCTTCGACCCGACGGCGATCTCGACGCCGTCCAGGCGCGGCTTCTCGGCCAGGTCACCGGCCAGGTCGGCCTCGGGCACCCGGCCGCCGGCGGTGCCGAGACCGCAGGCGGTGGTGACCAGGACCAGCAGCCCGGCCGCGGTCAGGGCGGTACGGCGTCGCAGCGACGCGCCACGCACGGGGTCCACCGGCTCACAGTCCCTTCGGTCGGGCAGCCAGCTCGAGCACCCGACCGAGCCACTCGATCAGCAGCGCGAGCAGGGCGACGAGCACGGCGCCGGCCACCATCAGCTTGGGCAGGAACAGCGAGATGCCGGTCTGCAGGATGGCGCCGAGACCTCCGGCGCCGATGAACGTCGCCAGCGTGGCGACACCGACCACCAGCACCAGCGCGGTCCGGACGCCGGCCATGATCACCGGGACGGCGAGCGGGAGCTCGATCCGCAGCAGCACCGAGACCGACGACATGCCCAGCCCGCGGCCGGCCTCGACCAGGGTCGGGTCGACACCCTGCAGACCGGTGATGGTGTTGCGCAGCACCGGCAGCAGGCCGTAGAGGGTCAGCGAGACCACCGCGGTCCAGAAGCCGTAGCCGAGCCAGATCGCCAGCAGCACGATCAGGCCGATGGCCGGCGCGCCCTGCCCGGCGTTGGCGAACCCGACGATGAACGGCGAGAGCCGCCGCGCGGGACCGCGGGTCACCAGGACCCCGAGCGGGACGGCGATCGCCACCACCAGCGCGGAGGCGACGACGGTCAGCTTGACGTGCTGCCAGATCAGGTCCCACACCTGCGACCAGCCGAGCTGCTGGAGCTCGGCGTCGGTCAGGGTCGCGTTCTGGCGCCACACGACGTAGCCGATGAAGGCCACCGCCACCAGGACCGGTGGGAGCACCAGCATCAGCACGGTCTCGCGGTCGAACCGACCGCTCTTGTCCCGCCGCCCGGTCGGTGCCTCGACCGAGCGTTGGGAAGCCGTGTTGAGGTCACTCACCGGCCTGCTCCTCCAGCGACCGGATGTGCCCGGTCACGGCGTCGAAGACGACGACGCCGAGGTACTGGTCGCGGTCGCCGGTGACGACCGCGCCGCCGTGGCTCGAGGTGAGCATGGTGTCGAGGGCGTCGTTGAGCGTGGAGCGGAGGTCGATGCTGACCAGGTCGCCCGTGGGCTCCAGGACCACGTCGCCCTTGAGCTGGCGCAGCCAGGGCCACCCGACCGGTCGGCCGCGCTGGTCGAGCACGACGACCGAGCGGTCGCCGTTGGCCTCGGCACGCTTGCGGACGTCGGCGACCGGCTCGCCGACCGTCGCCGACGTCGTCTGGCGCAGCTCGACCTCGGAGACCCGCACCAGGCTCAGCTGCTTGAGCGAGGACCCGGCGCCGATGAAGTCCTCGACGAACTCGCTCGCCGGCGCGGCGAGGATGGCCTCGGGGGTGTCGTACTGGGCGACCTGCGCGCCCTCCTGGAGGATCAGGATGCGGTCGCCGAGCTTGATCGCCTCGTCGATGTCGTGGGTGACGCAGACGATGGTCTTGCGCAGCTCGCGCTGGATCGAGAGCAGCTCGTCCTGCAGCCGCTGCCGGGTGATCGGGTCGACGGCGCCGAACGGCTCGTCCATCAGGATCACCGGCGGGTCGGCGGCGAGGCCGCGCGCGACACCGACGCGCTGCTGCTGGCCGCCGGACAGCTCGCGCGGGTAGCGCTGGCGGTACTTGGCCGGGTCGAGGCTGACCAGGTCGAGCAGCTCGTCGACGCGCCGGTCGATGCGCTGGGCGTCCCAGCCGAGCATCTTGGGCACGATCGCGATGTTCTTCTCCACCGTCATGTGCGGGAACAGGCTGCCGCCCTGGATCACGTAGCCGATCTTGCGCCGCAGCTCGGACTCGCTCTTGCCCCGGATGTCCTCGCCACCGATCCGGATCGTGCCGGACGTCGGCTCGATGAGTCGGTTGATCATCTTCAGCGACGTGGTCTTGCCGCACCCCGACGGCCCGACGAACATCGCGATCTCGCCGGCCGGGATGGTCAGCGACAGCGAGTCGACCGCCGCCGTCTTCTGCCCGGGGTAGAGCTTGACGACGTCCTCGAGGACGATCTCGGCGCCGCTGATCGAGCCGGTGTCCCCGGTGTCCCCGGTGGTCGGCTCCACGGTCTTGTCGGTGGTCATGCGACTCGGATCCCCTTCGAGACGGTCAGCCGGCCGAGCAGGAGCAGCAGCGCGTCGGCCAGGAGGGCGACCACGACCACCCCCAGCGTGCCGACGAGGGCGTAGTTGACGGCGTTGGCGCCGCCGATCTGGGCGAGGCCCTTGAAGATGTAGCCCCCGAGCCCGGGCCCGAGCACGTACGCCGCGATCGCGGCGACGCCCATCGACATCTGCATCGAGATGCGCACGCCGGCCAGGATCACCGGCCAGGCCAGGGGCAGGCGGATCCGCCAGAGCACGGCGAACCCGCTCATCCCCATCCCCCGCGCCGACTCCAGCAGCGTCGCGTCGACCTGCTGCAGGCCGACGACCGCGTTGCGCAGCACCGGCAGCACGGCGTAGAAGGCCACCGCGATGAAGGCGGTGAACGCGCCGATCGAGAAGACCGGCAGCAGCAGCCCGACCAGCGCGAACGACGGGATGGTCAGGCCGATGGCGCTCAGCGCGTTGGCCACGCCCTGCAGCTGCGGTGTCCGCACGATCAGCACCGCCAGCAGCACGCCGACCACGGTGGCGACGAGGACGGCTTGGATCACCAGGTTGAAGTGCTGGAAGGTGTTGTAGGCGATCTGTTCACGTCGCTCGACGATGAAGTCCCACACGGGTCGCGCTGGCCTCCTCAGGCATCACGAACCACCCCACGACGGCTCGGTGCCCGACCCCACCACGGCCCGCGCGGGGCTCGGCCCACCCGTAGGGGGGAAGAGGCCCGCGGCCCGGCCTGCGTGCGCGGCCCCCCAAACGGCCCTGTCGGCGTCGTGGGCGACGTCGTAGCCCCGCCCCGCTCGGCACCGGCAGCGCCACCCAGGCGCGCGTGGGGGCGAGCCGGCGGCTACCTCGTCGCCCGGGACCGTGCGCACGTGGACCGATCGAGGGAAGGTGCCGCGGGCGTGGCGAGCACGGTCGTCAGCTCTACGACGTGACCGACGTCCTCGCTGCTCGCGATCAGGGCGCCGCTAGAGACAGCAGGGTGCGGGCTCGGCCAATCGGCGGCGCCGGTCCTCGAACTCGTTGATGATGGTGCCACACCAAACCGCCGTACTCGGGAGCCTTCACGTGGTCAAGATCTTGCACGCCCTTGCGCTGGCGCTCGTCGCCACAGCCCTGAGCGTGGGACCGAGCGCGGCTGCCGATCCGACCTATCCCGTGTTCTTGAGCCCGGTCGGTAGCCACGTCGAGGCTCCGAAGCCGACCGGGTGGACTGGCCCGCTGCGGGTCGACTTCTCGGGTGTGCCCGCGGGTTCGTTCTTCTACATGCGGGTGACGTGCCCGAGCGAAGGCAACGACGAGGGCTACTTCTGGACCGAGCAGTACACCCATGACGGGAGCGCGACCATCAAGGAGTGGGCTCTGCCCCCCATCCAGGTGCCGACGCTACGACAGTGCATGGCGCACGCGCTCCCCCGAGACCCGGGCGTTGGAGGCAACAACGTGTACTTCGACGTGGACGGTGACCAGCACGGCGGACCTCGAGTGACGTCTCCCAGCGCCGGGTCGTTCCTCACGGCGTCGCAGTTCGGGTCGATCGCCATCGACTTCAGCAACGCGCCGGAAGGCCCGTACGCCGTGAGGGTCAGCCGTCACGCCGACGACAACGAATCCGGCGACACCGTCTATGACGAGTACCAGGACGTCTACAACTGGAATCGCGAAGCCAAGGTCGTCGAGTTCCCGCCCGTCGACAAGCACGCCCGCTACTGGATCGAGGTCACCCATTCTTCGTACCCGGAGTACTCCTCGGCTTCCCTGGTGACCATCGTGGAGAGGCGCATCGCACTTGTCGGCCTACGTCCGTCCCGCACCGTCTTCTACCCACTGGTCCGAGATGGTTACCAGGACACGGTGGGGCTGAGCTATCGACTCAACCAAGAGGCCACCGTCTCAGGACGCGTGACCGACTCGCGCGGGCGCCTCGTCCGGACGTTCCGCCCCACGTACCAGTGGAGCGGCACCAACGACCTCGTGTGGAACGGCCTCACGAACGGCGGCAAGAAGGTCGCGCCCGGACGGTACCGCGTGCAGGTCGTCGCCCGCACCGCTGCCGGGGACACCGCGGTCGCAGCGACGCGAGTGACAGCGAAGTCGGAGATCGTGACCAAGCGTGCGCGTCTCTACAAGAGCGGGTACGCGGGCCGTGCAGCGACGCGTGGCGCCTGCTCCGTCTTCTGGGACGAGTACGACGACACAGCCGACCTCGACTGCTACGGCGGCTCCTTCGCGAAGGTCACCTACAAGTTCAGCATCCCCCGAGCCGCCACCGGCCTGAGGTGGCAGATGGACACAGCCCGCACCGGAGGGGACCTGTGCTGCCACGGCAGCATCACCCAGAACGGAAAGCGAACAGGACCCCGCACGTTCGTCGTGACCGCCCAGGTCACCGGCTACCGCGCCGTCGAAGTTCAGAGCGTCACCGTCCGGTACGAGCACCGGGTCCGCATCTGACGGCTCACGTTCTCCGGCCCAGCGCGACGCGCCACGCGATCGCAGCCAGCGCAACCTGTAGCCGGTCCGTTGTCCGGTCACGGACGGTGCCCCCGATTCGTGTCGGTCGGGCACCGTTCGTGCGTCCAGGGGAGGTGACCATGGCCAGTCCCGTCAGCCACCACCTCGACATCTGCAGCGCCTGGCTACGCCTCGCCAGCGACGAGAAGGGCTGGACCCGACTCCATCGGGACTTCACCGCGAATCTCGACGAGCCGCCCGAGTCGCTCGGACTCGCGACGTTCGTCTCGACCGAGCCCGGTAAGACCGCGCCGCACCTGTTCCTCTTCGTCGACCTCGACGCCCACCGCGGCGTCGACGTCGGCCTGGTCGAGACGTGCGCACACGAGGCGGTGCCCGCCGCCACGCACCTGCTCATGCACCACGGCCACAAGGTCCGCCAGGTGTCGTCAGCGGGACAGGAACGCCAGCAGGTCCTGCCGCGTCAGCACCCCGACGGGCTTGCCGTCCTCGTGGACGAGCACCGCGTCGGCCGCCTCCAGCAGCCCGACGGCGTCGGAGGCGGCCTCGGACGACCCGATCGTCGGGAGCGGCGGTGACATGTGCTCCTCGACCGGGTCGGTGAGCCGTGCGGAGCCGGCGAACAGGGCGTCGAGCAGCCCGCGGTCGGAGACCGACCCGGCCACCTCGGCTGCCACGATCGGCGGCTCGGCGCGCACGACCGGGATCTGCGAGACGCCGTACTCCTGCAGGATGGCGACCGCCTCGGCCACGGTCTCGCTCGGGTGCGTGTGCACCAGGTCGGGCAGCCGGCCCGACTTGCCGCGCAGCACCTGGCCGACGGTGCGGGTCGCGGCGGGCGCGCCGGTGGCGAAGCCGTACTGGCCGAGCCAGTCGTCGTTGAAGACCTTGGTCAGGTAGCCGCGACCGGAGTCGGGCAGCAGCACGACGACCACGGCGTCGCGGCCCTCGGGGGTGCCGGCCAGCTCGTGGGCCAGCTCGCGCGCGGCGTACGCCGCCATGCCCGACGAGCCGCCGACGAGCAGCGCCTCCTCACGGGCCAGGCGGCGGGTGAAGGCGAAGGAGTCGGCGTCGGAGACCTCGATGACGCGGTCGGCGACCCCGCGGTCGTAGGTCTCGGGCCAGAAGTCCTCGCCGACGCCCTCGACGAGGTAGGGGCGACCGGTGCCGCCGGAGTAGACCGAGCCGGACGGGTCGGCGCCGATCACCTGGATGTCGGGGTTCTGCTCCTTCAGGTAGCGCCCGACGCCGCTGATCGTGCCGCCGGTGCCCATGCCGGTGACGAAGTGGGTGATCCGTCCCTCGGTCTGGCGCCAGATCTCCGGCCCGGTCTCCTCGTAGTGGGAGCGCGGGTTGTGCGGGTTGGAGTACTGGTCGGGCTTCCAGGCGCCGGGCTGCGAGGCGAGGCGGTCGGAGACGTTGTAGTAGGAGTCCGGGTGCTCGGGCGCGACCGCGGTCGGGCACACCACGACCTCGGCGCCGTAGGCCTTGAGCACGTTGCGCTTGTCCTCGCTGACCTTGTCGGGACAGACGAAGACGCACTTGTAGCCCTTCGACTGGGCCACCATCGCCAGCCCGACGCCGGTGTTGCCCGAGGTCGGCTCGACGATCGTCCCGCCGGGCTGGAGCTCGCCCGAGGCCTCGGCGGCCTCGATCATCCGCGTGGCGATGCGGTCCTTCACGGAGCCGCCGGGGTTGAGGTACTCCACCTTCGCCAGCACCAGCGGGCCGGCGTCGCCGCCGGGCAGGTCGAGGGTGCGCGAGAGCCGGAGCAGCGGGGTGTTGCCGATCAGGTCCAGGAGTGAGTTGACGTACTGCATGGGCCTCAACCTAAGGCCCTACTGGCGAGTCACTAAGATCGAGGCATGGGGAAGGCCGCGGCAGCTCGCAGGCTCGCCTCCGCGGCGGCGTACGGCGGGGGCGGGTTGTCCCTGCTCGGCGCCGGGCTCTACGGCGTCCTGACCGCCGAGGCCCGGCTCGCCCGCAAGACGATCGGCGACGTGCTGCCCGACCCGGTGCCCGACGCGACCGGCTGGTACGGCCGCGGTCGTCCCGGACCTGCGGTCAAGATCGCGCTCCTGGGTGACTCCAGCGCCTGCGGCTACGGCGTCGACCGCGTCGAGGAGACGCCGGGTGCGCTGATCGCCAGCGGCGTCTCCCAGCAGGGCGACCGGCGGGTCTACCTACGCGAGTTCTGCGTGGTGGGGGCGGTCTCGTCCGACCTGAAGGGCCAGATCGACCGTGCCCTGCCCATCGAGCCCCACCTGGCCGTCATCCTGGTCGGCGGCAACGACGTCACCCACATGACCAAGCCGAGCGAGGCGGTGCGGCACCTCTCCGAGGCCGTACGCCGCCTCCGCGCCGCCGGCGTCGACGTCATCGTCGGCACCTGCCCCGACCTGGGCACGATCAAGCCGATCGCGCCGCCGCTCAAGCAGGTCGCCCGGGCGTGGTCGCGGCGGCTCGCCGCGGCGCAGACGATCGCGGTGATCCGGGAGGGCGGACGCACGGTCTCGCTGGGCTCGGTCCTCGGGCCCGAGTTCGCCGCGGCGCCGGCGATCCTCTTCGGCCCCGACCAGTTCCACCCGTCGGCCGAGGGCTACCGCGCCCTGGTCCGCATCCTGCTGCCCTCGGTGCTGCACAGCCTCGGGCTGTGCCCCGACGACGAGGACGCCCCCGCCGTCGACCGCGGCGAGGGCGTGCTGCCCGTCGCCCGCGCCGCCATCGCGGCGGTCAACGAGCCCGGCACCGAGCTCGACGGCACCGAGGTCGGCGGCAGCCGCCACGGCGTCCGCGGGCTCTGGGTCGAGCTGCGCCACCGCCGTCGCCGTCCGCAGTCGGAGGCCGCGGCACCCGAGCTCGAGGAGGTCGCCGGCTAGCAGCCGGCTCCCTGTCCGGGGTGGGGGAAACCCCACCCCGGTCGGCGGTCCAGGCCCATCGATCGGGCGGCGCGCCGCTCCTAGCGTCGTCGGCATGACCTCTTCCACTCCCCCGACGCCCGGCGTCGCCACCCCCGCCCTGGCCGTGACCGGCCTCGTCCGCACCTACGGCACCGGCGCCTCCGCCGTCCGTGCCCTCGACGACCTGACCCTCGCGGTCCCCCGCGGCGGGTTCACCGCCGTGATGGGTCCCTCGGGCTCGGGGAAGTCGACCTTCCTCTCCTGCGCCGCCGGGCTCGACGTGCCCGACGCCGGTCGCGTCGAGCTCGACGGGCAGGACCTCACCGGATGGACCGAGGGCCGGCGGGCGGCCTACCGGCGCGTGCGGGTCGGGTTCGTCTTCCAGTCCTTCCACCTGCTGCCCTACCTCACCGCCGAGCAGAACGCCGCGCTGCCGGTGCGGCTGGCGGGACGCCGGGTCGACCGGGCGCGGGTCCGTGCCCTGCTCGACCAGGTGGGCCTGTCCGACCGGCGCTCGCACCTGCCCGGCGCGCTCTCCGGCGGGCAGCAGCAGCGGGTGGCGATCGCCCGCGCCCTGGTCACCGACCCGGCCGTCGTCGTCGCCGACGAGCCCACCGGCGCGCTCGACCAGACCACGGCCCACGAGGTGCTCGCGCTGCTGCGTTCGTGCGCGACCGACCTGGGCCGCACCGTGCTGATGGTCACCCACGACCCAGTCGCGGCGGCGTACGCCGACGAGGTGGTGTTCCTGGTCGACGGCCGGGTCGCGGGTCGGATGACCTCCCCCACCGCCGAGGCCGTCGCCGGCCAGCTCGCCCACCTCGACCAGCTCACCGCGGCGGTCGCGCGATGACCGGCCTGGCCCTGCGCTCGCTGCGACACCGCCCGACGGCGTCGGTGGCGACGTTCCTCGCCGTCCTGCTCGGCACCGCCCTCACCGGCTCCTTCGCCACGCTCGTGGCCACCGCCGGTGGTCCGGTCTCGAGCACCGACGCCGAGACCCTGGTGGTGATGGGCGCCGTCGTCGGGGGCTGGGGCGCGCTGATCGTGCTGTTCTCCGTCGCGTCCACCGTCGGCATCACCGTGCGCCAGCAGGTGCGCGAGATCGGCCTGCTGCGCACGGTCGGGGCCACGCCCCGCCAGGCCCGCCGCCTGATCCGGGCCGAGGCGCTCGTCGTCACCCTCCTCGGCGCAGCGGCCGGGGCCGCCCTGGCCACCGTCGGCGGCCGCGCGCTGCTGGCGCTGCTGCGGGGCGGCCTGGTCTCCGACTCCGTGGCCTACGACGGCGGCCCGGCCCCCCTGGTCGCGGCGGCCGGGGTGGTGGCGACCAGTCTCCTCGCGGCCGGGATCGCCGCTCGACGTGCCACCCGGGGCCCGGCGACGCTCGTGCTGGCCGAGGCCGGGACCGCGTGCCGGCGCCTGTCGTGGTGGCGGCGCCTGGCCGCACTCGGGCTGATCGCCTACGGCAGCGGCATGGCCGTCGTCACGGTGACCGTCACGGCCGACAGCGACGACCCCTACGCGGCGATGCAGACCTCCGGCTCGTCCGCGATCCTGGTCGGCCTCGGCCTCGCCCTCCTCGCCCCCGCCCTGCTGCGGTGGGGTGCGACGGTGCTGCGCCCGCTGCTGGGGCGCGGGGCCGTGGCGCACCTCGCCGGCTGGAACACCACCCGCCGGGCGCACCTGCTCGCCGGGGTGCTGGCGCCGATGATCGTGCTCTCGGCCGCCGCCGTCGGCATCCTGATGCTCGTCGGCATCGACGGCCGCACGCTCGACACCACGCTGCCGGCGGAGGAGTCGGAGACCATCACCCTGCTCAACAACGTCGTCGTCGGCATGATCGTGCTGTTCGCGGCGATCATGGTCGTCAACGCCGTGGCCGCGGTCGTCGCCGACCGCCGGGCCGAGCTCGCGCGCCTTCGCCTCCTCGGCGCGACCCCCGAGCAGGTGCGGGGGTCCGTGGTCGCCGAGGGCCTGGTCGTCGCGGTCGTCGGTGTGGTGCTCGGGGCGGTGGCCTCGCTGGCGACGGTCGTGCCGTTCGCGGTCGCCCGCGACGAGGGCGTCGTCCCCGACGGCCAGCTGTGGCTGCCGCCGCTGGTGCTGGCGGCGGTCGCCGTCCTCACCGTGTCGGCGACGCGGGTCGCGGTCGGGCGCGTCGTCCGATGACAGACTCGGCGACCGTGGACCTGCTCGCGCCGATCGTCTCCGTGCGGCCGACCGAGCCGGTGGCGCGCCCGGCGCTGGTCGAGCGGCTCCGGCTGACGCTGGTCTCGGCGACGTACACGCTGGGCATGCCGCTGGCGCTGGTCCTGGCGATCGGGTCGGTGCTCGCGGTCCCGCTGTCGCTCACGGTCGTCGGGCTCGCGATCCCCCACGCCGTCGTGCCGGCCACCGAGGCGCTGACCCGGCTGCACCGTCGCCTGTCGGGCGCGCTGCTCGGCGAGACGCTGACGGCGTCGTACGCCGAGCACCGCGGCGGGTTCCTCGCCCGGCCGTTCGTCTGGCTGCGCGACCCGGCCCGGTGGCGGGAGGTCGGGTTCGTGTGGTTCTCGGCGACCGGGGGCTTCGTGCTCTCCCTGGTGCCGGTGGCCCTGCTGACCGCCCCGGTCGTCCACCTCACCGGCGCGCTGCTCGACGGCGGACCGGTGTGGTGGGGCCTGCTGCTGCTCGCCGGCCCGATGCTGCTGGTCTGGTGGCTCACCACGCCGGCGCTGGTGCGCGCGCGGGCGTCCGTCGAGCGCGCGATCCTCGACCAGGACCCACGGCAGCGGGTCGAGCACCTCGAGCGACGCGTCGAGGAGGTCGCGGCCTCCCGCGACGAGACCCTCGACGCCGGCGCGGCCGAGGTACGCCGCATCGAGCGCGACCTGCACGACGGCGCGCAGGCCCGGATGACCGCGGTGGGGATGCACGTCGGGATCGCCGAGAAGCTGCTCGAGACCGACCCCGCCGCGGCGGCCGAGGTGCTGCGGGAGGTGCGCGAGACCACCCTCGCGGCGCTCGCCGACCTGCGGACGCTGGTCCGCGGCATCCACCCGCCGGTGCTGGCCGACCTCGGGCTCGGCGGCGGCGTCGAGGCGCTGGCCGGGTCGATCCCGCTGCCGGTGACGGTGACGGTCGACCTGCCCGGTCACCCGCCGGCGCCGGTCGAGTCGGCCGTCTACTTCGCGGTCGCCGAGGGCCTGGCCAACGTGGTCAAGCACGCGGGGGCCGGCCGTGCCTGGGTGCACCTGCGCCACGACGGCCGCGTGCTGCGGGCGGTGGTGGGCGACGACGGCCACGGCGGAGCTGCGGTGGCGGAGGGCGGCACGGGGCTCGCGGGTCTCGGACGCCGGCTGGCCGCCTTCGATGGGACGATGACGCTGACCAGCCCTCCCGGAGGGCCGACCGAGCTCGTGCTGGAGGTGCCGTGCGTCTTGTCCTCGCCGAGGACCAGGCCCTCCTCCGGGCCGGGCTGACCCGGATCCTCACCGACCACGGGCACCGGGTGACCACGGTCGGCGACGGCCCGGCGCTCACCGACGCGCTGGCCGACCCGAACGCCGAGGCGGCCGTGCTCGACGTCCGGCTGCCCCCGACGTACACCCACGAGGGCCTGGCCGCTGCCATCGAGGTGCGGACCCGGCGTCCCGGGTTCCCGGTGCTGGTGCTCAGCCAGTTCGTCGAGGCCCACTACGCACGACAGCTGCTCGCCGACGGCGAGGGAGCCGTCGGCTACCTGCTCAAGGACCGGGTCGCCGACGTCGACGGCTTCGTCGACGCCCTCGACCGCGTGGTCGACGGCGGGACCGTGCTCGACCCCGAGGTGGTCGCCGGCCTCGTCGGCGGGTCGACCCGCGGACGGCGGCTGGAGCGGCTCACCCCGCGCGAGCGCGACGTGCTCACGCTGATGGCCGAGGGCCGGTCCAACAACGCCATCGCCGCCCGGCTGTTCGTCAGCGAGAAGGCCGTCGGCAAGCACAGCGCCAGCATCTTCGCCAAGCTCGACCTCCCGCCCGCCCCCGACGACAACCGCCGGGTGCTCGCGGTGCTCGCCTGGCTCGAGGGCGGCGGCTGACCGGGACGCACGAAGGCCCCGGGCAGAGCCCGGGGCCTTCGGCTACGCGCCGACGTCGGGGCGGGGCGGCCCGTCTGTCAGGTGGTCAGGTGGTGCTGGGGTCGGTCGCGTCAGTCGCTGCCGAAGATCGCCAGCAGGCGCAGCAGGTTGGTGTAGATCCAGACCAGGCTGACGGTCATGCCGAACGCGGCACGCCACGACTCACGCTGCGGCAGGCCGTTGCGGATGCCCTGCTCCACGAAGTCGAAGTCGAGGATCAGCATGAAGATGCCGAGCACCAGACCGACGATCGAGAAGATCGCGCCCATCGCGCCGAACCCGAAGATGCCGATCTCGGCGCCGAAGAGCCGGAGCACGACCTCCATCAGGCTGAGCGCGACCATGCCGAAGACGGCGGCGATCACGAAGGTGCGGAACCGCGCGCCCACGGTGATGTTGAAGAACTTGTAGGCGGCCAGGGTGCCGGCGAAGGCGGCGAACGTGCCGAGGACGGCGTTGGTCACGATGCCGTCGGCGAACATGGAGTTGAACATCTTGCTCAGGGCGCCGAGGGCCACGCCCTCGAGGGCGGCAAAGGCCAGCACGAGCGCCGGGCTGATGACCCGCTTGAACGAGTTGACCAGCGACAGCACGAAGGCGCCGAGCGAGCCGATCACCACGGCGGCGTAGAGGCTGCCGGCGTTGGAGTCGTCGAGCTCGGGGGTGAGCAGCCACGTCGCGAACGCGGTGACGATCACCACGCCCAACGTCATCGCCATCGTCTGCACGACCGAGTCGATCGACATCCGGCCGGTGCCGGCGCCGGCCTGGCGGGTGTAGTCGTAGCCGAGCGGGCCACCGGGCTGGCCGGTGGACCACTGCGACGGCTGGCCGTAGCCGCCGTAGCCCTGGGTCTGCGGCGCCGCGCCCGCCCGGTTGAACTCCTCGGAGCGTCGGAACACCGGGTTGTTGCTCTGCATGTGGGTCTCCTCCTTCGGAGGCTGGTGGCCGTCGCGGTGACGGCCTACCTACCGGAACCGATCCTAGACGGTTCCTCACCAGGTCAAACGCCACCTGGGGCGGCTTTAGTTCCGGATGAGAAGGCTCTCATCAACCCTTCAGGGACGGCGGACGGCACGCACCACCGTGTCGCTGACGACGTGCGTCTCCCCGTCGCGCGCCTGCTCACGGGTCAGCACCCGGCTGGTGACGACGTCCCACGTGGCCGGGTCGAGCGCAGCGACGACGGTCTCGGGGGTGAAGAGCAGGTGGCTCAGCTCGCTGTTGCGCAGCCCCGTGTGGACGTCGTCGGGGTGGTGGCCGAGGACCAGCAGGCTCCCCCCGGGGGCGACGCAGGCGCCCAGGTGGCGGTAGACCGCGTCGAACTTCTCCGGCGGCACGTGGACGTACGCCGCCGTCACCAGGTCGACGCCCGTCGGCAGCGGCTCGAGGGAGTAGACGTCGGCCTGGAGCCAGGAGGTGCGCTCGCCGACGCCGGCGTCGGCGGCGTGCTCGGCGGCCCGGGTCAGCGCGACGTCGGAGACGTCGACGCCGGTGACGGTCCAACCCCGGCCTGCGAGCCAGACCGCGTCGGCACCCTCGCCGCAGCCGACGTCGAGCGCGGTGCCGGGCGCGAGGTCGGCGAGCTCCTCGGCCAGGCGCTGGTTGGGTTGCCCCGACCAGATCCGATCGGACGACGCGTAGCGCTCGTCCCAGAACTCGCGGGTGAACATCTGGCTCAGGTCGGCGGCTTCGTCGCCCTGCTGCTGGTGGTGGTGGCTCATGGACCCACCGTGCCAGTTCAGGCCGACCTGAGGGCAAGCGCGGCGGCGATCCACCGGGACACCGCCGACTTATCGACTAACTAATCGATTAGTTAGTACGGGTTGGGTGGCCAGCCAGGTCGAGCGACGGTCGATCGAGGAACAGCCATCCGGCCCGCAACCCGGGAGAGCGGCCCTCGCGTCTCACGGAAGCCCTGGACCGGCCCGGTTCCGGTCCTGTTCCGAGCGGCCGTACTCGAGCTCGCCTACGGCGTGGTCGGCGCGGCACCGGCGATGTATGACGCCACCGCCCGCGTCATCGTCCCGGGAACGTTGGCACGGACTACGCCATCCGAGTCCCCCGGGACGTCCGCTCGTCCGACTTGCTCATCGGTTGGTCAGCTCAGGACCGAGGCCATGCCGAGACGGGTGCCACGCACGTACCCGGTAGTGCCCCCGCTGGGACTCGAACCCAGACTGCGCCTCCGAACCAACCCGGTAGCCGACTCGCGCCGGAGTGGATCACAGAAGCGCGCGCCCGCTACGCGGCATGGCCGGGCGGAGATGAAGCGCTTACAGTCCGTGCATGTCAGGTCCCGGAGCATCAGGTACGGGGGGTTCCTTCGCAAGCACTCCGTACCGCGATCCCCGATGGGCCGAGAAGCACGGCCTCAGCGACATCCAGATCGTCGAGAAGGACTACCGACTCCCACCCGCGGCCGGCCGCGGCGCGACTGAAGCGTCACCGGGCCGATGACGTCGGAGCCGGCCATCCAGCAGGCGGCGTGGTGCCTGGCCCTGGACCTCGACACCGCGGCGTCACGTGCGACCACCGTGGCACCCGGCGTCATCTGGCTCGGCAGCCCCGTGCGCGGCGCGGGCGCGGTCCTCGTCGACCGTTCAGGATCGACGCTGCACGTCCCCAGCTCCACCCGCACCGTGGAGGAGGCCCTGACGGCGTTCCGCTCGGGCCGTCGTACGCCGCCAGAACAGCTTGCGCGGCTCCGCGCCGACCTCCTCGGCAAGGACCTCGGCAGTCGCCCCGAGCTCTCGGACGCCGACCGCACCGTGATCCGCGACTGGTCCTCGTTGCCGCCGACGACGGGCATGGTCTTCCGCGGTGATCGCAGCCCCGCGGTTCTCCCGGAACCGGGGACCTGGTCCATGACGAAGTCCGTCGTGCGCGCCACGCGCCACGCCCAGATCGCGACCGCCGGACGTGACGTCCTCTACTGCATCCTCGGTGACGCCGGGCGCAGCCTGGACGGTCACGAGTCGTCACCGGACACCGGGACCCGCGGCTTGGTGGCGTTCGCACCTGGCGGCCGCTTCCTCCTCGTCTGCTCGGCGCAGGTGGGTGCAGTTGCGGCGCACCTCATGCTCGCGACGGGACCGTTGTCCGGGGGCGCCCCGGTCGCCTCCGACGAGGTGGTGGAGCACTTCGAGCGCGACGTGGGCGCCCTCCTCGAAGGGTTGGCGTGCGATGGGGAGGCCGGGGACCGGCTGGGTGTGGTGGGTGACCTCGGGTTGGTGCGGCGCTGAGGTCGAGCGGACCCACGAGATCACCCAGGCGCGAGCCCCCGGCTGCCGTCGCGCAGGCACTGGAGTGCTCAGGTCGGCCACGCGGGAATGAGTGTCGCGGCTTATCAGATGGTCGCGTGGACCGTCCTTTCGGCCCGCTGACGTCGACCCGTTTCATGGCCTCGGCGCGTGCCGAGCGGTGCCCCCGGTGGGATTCGAACCCACACTTTGTCGCTTTTAAGGCGGCTTCCTCTGCCGGTTGGGATACGGGGGCCGGCGTGCGGGCCTACCGGGTCTACAGGTAGGTCTGGCGAGCGTAGACGGCGTGGGCACCGGCGACCCGGTCGAGGAACAGCAGGCCGGCGCAGTGGTCGATCTCGTGCTGCAGCGCCCGCGCCTCGAACGCCACGGCCTCCACCTCGACCGCCTCACCGGTGCCCGGCAGGGCACCCCGGACGACGACTCGCGACGCGCGCTTCACGTCGCCGGTGAGGTCGGGCACGCTCATGCAGCCCTCGCGGGCCTTCTCGTTGCGCGAGCCGTCGACGACCTCGGCGTTGCACAGCACGAAGGTGCCGTGGTGCGCGCGGGTCTTGGGGTGGGCGGAGACGTCGACGCAGAACATCGTCACGCCCACGCCGACCTGCGGTGCCGCGAGGCCCACGCAGCCGGGGCTGACGCGCATCGTGGCGACGAGGTCGGCGGCGAGCTGGACGACGTCGGGCGCCGTGGGGTCGACGGCGCCGCCGGGCGTCGAGAGCACCGGCGCGGGCGCGCGGACGACGTCGAGCACGCGTCCCGGCACCCCGAGCTCGGCCTCCGTCCAGGCGGCGAGGCGGTCGTTCACAGCTCGTCGGCGTCGACCGGGCGCAGGGTGGCGCCGACCCCGAGACCGGCGGCGACGTTCTTGATCGACGCCTCGAGCGCGGCCTCGTCGACGCCGACCGGCAGGGCGATCTCGGCGATCAGCAGGTAGAGGTCGCCGGCCAGCCGCGTGGTCAGGTCGGTGATGTTGCCCCCCACGCGGGCGACCTCGGCGACGACCGCCGAGACGATGCCGGGCCGGTCGCCCCCGTGCACGGTGAGCACCCACGGCACCCCCGCGACGGCAGGGGTGTCCTCGACCGGCACCTCGCGGACCGTGACCGACAGCGTGCCGTCGACGGTCAGCGGCTCGAGCACCGCACGGATCGCGTCGTCGCCGACGTCCCCGGCACCGATGAGCATCATCGCGAAGTGCCCGCGCAGCAGCGTCATCGTGGAGTCCTCGAGGTTGAGGCCGAGACCGGCCAGGCGCTCGGTGGTCTCGGCGATGATGCCGGGGCGGTCGTGGCCCAGGACGGTGATGGCGTGGAGGATCACGGGCCGATCATCGCAGCAGCCCGACCCAGGACGTCGTCGAGCATCGGTTCGGTGAGCTTGCCGGTGAAGGTGTTCTGCTGGCTCGGGTGGTAGCTGCCGAGGAGCACCATCTCGCCGTGCGGCGCCTCCAGCACCGCCTCGGCACCGTGCCCGAACCGGGGCTTGGGCCGGGGGACGGTCCAGCCGACCCGGCGTGCGGCGGCGAGGGCGGCGTCCCACCCGATCGAGCCGAGGGCCACGACCACCCGCACCGACGGGGCGACGAGCCTCAGCTCGGCGTCCAGCCACGCCGAGCAGCGCACCTTCTCCTCGGTGGTGGGCTTGTTGTCGGGCGGCGCGCACCGCACGGCCGAGACGATCCGGGTGCCCCGCAGCTCGAGCCCGTCGTCGGCGTGGGTCGCGGTCGGCTGGTTGGCGAGGCCGACGCGGTGCATCGAGGCGAAGAGCCAGTCGCCCGACCGGTCCCCGGTGAACAGCCGGCCCGTGCGGTTGGCACCGTGGGCCGCGGGTGCGAGCCCGACCACGAGCAGCCCCGGCTCGGCGACGCCGAAGCCCGGGACGGGTCGTCCCCAGTAGGTCTCGTCGGCGTACGCCGCCCGCTTCTCGCGCGCGACCTGCTCGCGCCAGGCCACCAGCCGAGGGCAGCGGCGGCACGTGGTGATGCGGGCGTCGAGCCGGGCGAGGCGCTCAGCAGACGTCAGGCGATCGACCACGCGATGCCGTCCAGGATGTCGGACTCCGAGACGACCAGCGACGCCGCGCCGCTGCGCGCCAGCACCCGGCCGAGGATCAGCGCGCCGGCGTCGATGACGTCGGCCCGCCCGGGGTGCAGCCACGGCAGCACGAGCCGCTCGGCGCGCGGCAGCGCGACGAGCCGGGCGACCATCGCCTGCACGGCGTCGGCGTCGAGCACCGACTGGTCGATCGCCGCCCGGTCGTACGCCGGCAGGTCGAGGACCCCGGCCGCGACGGTCGTGACCGTGCCGGCGACGCCGACCACGGTCGCGGCGGCCGCGGGGTCGACGGGGCAGGCGTCGAGGGCGGCGTCGACGTCGGCGACCACCGCAGCGACCTCGGCGGGCGTCGGCGGGTCGGAGCGCACGTGGCGCTCGTGCAGCCGGACCGATCCGATGTCCATCGAGTGCGCGGCGGTCGGTCCGTCGGCGTCGCCCAGCACCAGCTCGGTGGAGCCGCCGCCGATGTCGACGACCAGCACCGGCGGCGCGGGCGGGGTGGCCAGGTTGCGCACCGCGCCACCGAAGGCCAGCGCCGCCTCCTCGGCCCCGCTGACCACCTCCGGCTCGACACCGAGCCGCGCGAGCACGCCGGCGCGGAAGACGTCGGCGTTGGCGGCGTCGCGGGTGGCGGACGTGGCGCAGAAGCGCAGGCGCGCCACGCCGTGCTCGCGCACGAGGACGGCGTACTCGTCGATCGCGGCGAACGTGCGGGTCAGCGCCTCGTCGGAGAGCCGGCCGGTGCGGTCGACGCCCTCGCTGAGCCGGACCATCCGCATCTCGCGGGCCAGCTCGCCGTCGGGACCGGTGACCAGCAGCTTCACGGTGTTGGTGCCGCAGTCGACGGCGGCGACGACCTCACTCATCGACCGTGACGCACGGTCCCGCGGCCCACCACTCCCCCAGCCGCTCGAGGACCTCGTCGCCGAGCGGGTTGACCCCGGGTCCCGCCGCGAGCGCGTGGCCCGCGAGCACGTGCAGGCACTTGACCCGGTCGGGCATGCCGCCGGCGGAGACCCCGTCGATCTCGGGGACGTCGCCCAGCCCGGCCCGGAACGCGAGGTAGGCCTCGTGGGCGGCGCGGTAGGCGGCCGCGAGGTCGGGGTCCTCGGCGAGGCGCGCCTGCATCTCCTTCATCACCCCGCCGCCCTCGAGCGTGCCGATCATCGACGCCGCGCGGGGGCAGGTGAGGTAGAAGGTGGTGGGGAACGGCGTGCCGTCGGGCAGCCGCGGCTCGGTGGTGACGACGTCGGGGTTGCCGCACGGGCAGCGGTGCCCGACGGCGTGGATCGCCCGGGGCGGGCGCCCGAGCTGGGCGTGCACGGCCGCCTCGTCGTCGCGGTCGATCACTCGCCGTCCTCGCCCTCGGGCGGGGCACCCTCGGGATCGGTGATCTTGGTCTGCGGCAGCGGGTCGGTGCGCCGGGGCGGGTTGCCGGCGATCTCCATCGTGGTCCAGGCGTCGTCCCACCAGGCGGGCGGCTGGGCCGGGTCGATGGTCGCGGGGTCGGTGAGCGTCGACCCGACGTCGAGCGGCTCGCCGCCGTCGAGCACCACGTACGGCGTCGATCCCGGGTGCACGAACCCGAGCTCGCGCGCCACGCGGGCGAGGTAGGCGGGGTCGTCGAGCCGCTTCTTCTCCCGCTCGAGCTCGGCGATGGTCGCCTCGCTCGCCGCGATCCGGGCCTGCACGTCGTCGAGGTGGTCGCGCTGCTGCAGGTAGGCCCGCGCCAGCGAGGACGCCGACACCGCGAGCACGGCCACCACGAGCACCAGGATCGCGGCCCGGCTGGTCAGCCGCGGCGCCGGCGCGACCGGACCGGGGCGCTCGACGACCGGTGACCGCGACGGCCTGCCGCCACGCGGGCGGGGCGCGCCGCCGGGGCGGCTGCGACCGGCAGGCCGCGAACCGCGCGCCGGCGTGCGGCGACCCTGACCCGACGTGGACATGCGGACCATCCTCTCCCGCGGGAGGGCTGGATCAGCGCGCGAAACGCGGGAACGCGGCAGCTCCGGCGAAGCGGGCAGCGTCGCCGAGCTCCTCCTCGATGCGCAGCAGCTGGTTGTACTTGGCCGTGCGGTCGCTGCGGGCGGGGGCGCCGGACTTGATCTGGCCGCAGTTGGTGGCCACGGCGAGGTCGGCGATCGTGGTGTCCTCGGTCTCGCCGGAGCGGTGGCTCATCATGCAGCGGAAGCCGTTGCGGTGGGCGAGGTCGACGGAGTCGAGGGTCTCGGTGAGCGAGCCGATCTGGTTGACCTTGACCAGCAGGGAGTTGGCGGAGCCCTCGTCGATGCCGCGCTGCAGCCGCTCGACGTTGGTGACGAACAGGTCGTCGCCGACGATCTGGATCTTCGAGCCGAGCTGGTCGGTCATCGCCTTCCAGCCCTCCCAGTCGCTCTCGTCGAGCGGGTCCTCGATGCTGACGATCGGGTAGGACGCCACGAGGTCGGCGTAGTAGGCCGTCATCTCGGCGCTGGTCTTGGCCGCGCCCTCGAAGGTGTAGGTGCCGTCGTCGCAGAACTCCGAGGCGGCGACGTCGAGGGCGAGCGCGATGTCGTCGCCCAGCCGGTAGCCGGCCTTCTCGATGGCCTCGGCGATCAGGTCGAGCGCGGCGCGGTTGGACTCGAGGTCGGGAGCGAAGCCGCCCTCGTCGCCGACGCCGGTGGCCAGGCCGCGGCTCTTCAGGACGCTCTTGAGCGCGTGGTAGACCTCGGCGCCGGCGCGGATGGCGTCGCGGAACGTCGGCAGCCCGATCGGGGCGATCATGAACTCCTGCACGTCGACGTTGGTGTCGGCGTGGGCGCCCCCGTTGAGGATGTTGAGCATCGGCACGGGCAGCACGTGGGCGTTGGGGCCACCGACGTAGCGGTAGAGCGGCAGGCCGCTGGAGTCGGCGGCCGCGCGGGCGACCGCGAGCGAGACGCCGAGGATGGCGTTGGCGCCGAGGTCGGCCTTGTTGGGGGTGCCGTCGAGGTCGATCATCGCCTGGTCGACCAGGCGCTGGTCGTCGACGGTCATGCCCTCGATGGCCGGGCCGATCTTGGAGATCACCGCGTCGACGGCGGTGGCCACGCCCTTGCCGAGGTAGCGGTCGCCGCCGTCGCGCAGCTCGACGGCCTCGAACGCACCGGTGGAGGCGCCACTGGGCACGGCGGCCCGGGCGAACGCTCCGTCGTCGAGGGCGACCTCGACCTCGACGGTGGGGTTGCCGCGCGAGTCGAGGATCTCGCGGGCGCCGACGGCTTCGATCGTTGCCACGTCACATGCTCCTGGGGGCTGAGGTCGTTGGGTCACCTCACGCTATCGCTGTGGTCGACGTCGGTGCGCGGCGCCGCCCACGGCGGTCGCGGGCGAGCCGCCTGCCGGGCACGCACTGCTAGCCTCGCCGCGACCGTTCGGCGACGGACCAAGGAGACATCTCGTGGGGCTCAGCGGTCTCGCCCAGCTGCCGCCGTCGGTGCGCGACGTCCTCGGTCCGCACGAGGACGTGCTGGCCTGGCAGCCCGTCGACCTCGCTCCGGGCGAGTCGCGCATCGGCCGCACGGGACCGCCCCGGGCGGTCACCGGGGTGGACCTCAACCCCGTGGGCTCGCTGTCCGGCGGGCCTCTCGACGTGGACCCCGGCCTGTTCGACCGGATGGTGGCCGGGGTGGCGCTCACCGGCCACGCCGGCTCGATCGCCGACCGGCTCGGCCAGGCGCTGTCGGGCGTCGGCACGACCCGGCTGGCCGTGACCACCGAGCGGGCGCTGCTGTTCTCCGAGGGCGCCACGACCTTCGGCAAGGACCCCGTCACCGGGAAGAAGACCTGGGACGCCGTCACCGAGCAGCGGTGGGCGGTCCCCCGCTCCGCGGTGCGGATGGCCCGCATCCGGTCGCGTCCGCTGATGGCCGGGCGGCTCGTGCTGGGGTTTGAGGACGGCTCCAGTGCGGCACTGATGTGTGGCATGGTCAGCGGCCGCGGAGCGCGACGCCTCCGGGAGGCGCTGGCCCCACCGACGAGAGGATGACTGCCGTGGCTGGTGGCACCGACTTCTGCGAACCCGACGCGTTGCTGGCGTTCACCGACCGCGCCGAGGCGATCGCCGAGTCGATCGACCGCCTCGTCACCCGGCTCGACGAGGCCAAGGTCGACAGCGGCGCCTTCGGGCGGATGCCGTTCATCGGCGAGAAGATCTACACCGCCTACGACGACCACGTCCGGGACACCAAGCAGGGCATCACCGAGGCCCAGTCGGCGGTGCTCGGCGCCGGAGCGGCGGTGGCCCAGTGCGCGGCGGCATGGCTGCAGGCCGAGGTCGGCACCATGGAGGACATGACGAAGGTCGGCGAGCCCGGATGACCCGCGGAGCCGACTACCAGAACGAGCTCCAGACGTTCTGGAACGGGCTGCCCGGCGAGGTGCAGGACGTCTTCTCCTTCGTCTACGACCCGATCAACGAGGCACTGGAGTGGGTCTGCGGCGACCCCGACGACCTGATGCGCGGCGCCGCCGTCTACACCGAGGTCGGACCCCTCGTCACCGCCCTGTCCGACGAGGTCGCCAGCGCCAGGCTCGCCGTCCAGGGCCACTGGGAGGGGCCGGACTTCGACGCCTTCCAGGTCAGGGTGAGCGAGCTCGAGGAGATGCTCACCGCGCTCGGCGAGGGCGTCACCTCGACCACCGACATCCTCGAGGCGGCCTCCGAGGCAGCCGTCGAGTCCGCCGACGCGATCATCAGCATCATCAAGATGGTCATCGCCTTCGCGCTGTCCAGCCTGGCCATCTCCTTGGCCCTGTCGATCCTGACCCTCGGCGCCTCGATGGTGGCGTGGGCGGCGGGCCAGGTGGCCAACGCCGCGATGGCGCTGGCGCGGGTGTCGATCGTGACCAGCCGGATGGCCGCCTTCCTGCAGCGCATCGCGGCCCTGCTGGCCCGGCTCCGGGAGCTGTTCCTGCGGATCAAGGCCATCTTGAAGGTCCTCTCCGACATCGTGAAGGAGCTCCGGATGCTCAGCAAGGGCAAGAACATCAACGGGGGCAAGATCTCGATGTCGCTCAAGGAGCGGATCGCCTGGATGTCGGCGCACGGTGGTCTCAACGCGGCCGGCAGCTTCCCGCTCAACCAGCTGCCGGGCGTCCAGCTGCCCGGGCTCGTCGGCGAGGGCGTCGACGCGGTCGAGCACGGCGCCGGGGCCCACGACGCCAGCGAGGACGCCGTCGGTCGCTGATCAGAGCCGGCCGATGCGCCGGCTCACCTCGTCGAGCCGGGAGAACAGCCCGTCCAGCCTGGCCTCCGCGGCACCGACGACCTCGTCGAGCCGGCGCTCCAGGTCGGCGGTGTCGCCGTCGGTGACGGCCCCCTGCTGTGCCTGACGGGACCGGGCGAACGCCTCGTTGACGGTGGTGCGCACGGTGTCCGGCAGCCACTCGGCAGCCGACTCCCGGGCCGCCGTGGCGCTGAACCACAGCCGGGTGATCGTCCCGACGCCGTCGGTGGTGACCTCGACCCGTCCGTCGGGGTCGGCGGCGGTGTGCTCCTGCCCCGCGAGGTCCGAGGCGGCGGCGCGGGCACGCTCGAGCACCTCGGGCGGCATCGTGCCGTCCCGGGGAGCGGACGCCTCGAGGAGCGCGGCGAGGGGGGTCCCCCGCAGCTGCTCCGCCTGGGCGTCGCGGACCCTGACCATGGCCTCGGCGACGGCCGCGCGGGTGGCCTGCGCGAGGGCCTCGGCGTCGACGTCCCGCAGCAACGCCCAGCGGTAGTCCACCGCCTCGAGGCGCGGCTCGGCGCTCAGCGTCACGCTGACCAGGTCGTGCTCGACGGTGGCGGTCACGGCTGCCGCGGCCGACGCCGCCCGGGCCAGGCCGTCCACCCGGTCGAGGGCCGCCTGCAGGGAGTCTGAGGGATCGAGCTCGCTCACCGGGCCATTGTGCCCCGCGGCTGCCGCGGGGGGCGCGGGGGGCGCGGCGCCGTCGCGGTGAGCGGGTCAGCGGGCCAGCAGGCGGCGTACGGCGTCGCGGAGCTCCTGGTCGGGGTCGACGCCGGCGGCGCGGGCCTCGGCGACGACGTCCAGCAGCCGGTCGCCGAGTGCCGGCCCGGGAGGCGCGAGCCGGCCGAGCAGGTCGAGGACGGCGGCGCCGACGGCCGCCGGGTCGCGCAGTGCGTGCAGGTGGCCGCCGTCGAGGGTGGTGACCGGCCAGCCCGCCGCGACGGCGAGTGCGCGCTCGTCGGCGTAGGTGTCGCCGAGCGCGAGGTAGGCAGCCGGGCGCTCGACCCAGCCGGCCGGGACCGGCACGGTGGCACCCAGGTAGGCCACGGGCACCCGCGGCTGCTCGGCCTCCACCGCGGCGCGGGTGGCCGCGTCGGGGAACAGGTCGGCGACCACGTCGTCGGGCCACCACCCGGTCCACGGCGGCAGCAGGCCGGCGTCGTCAGCGCGGGGCTCCAGCGCCGCCCGCAGGGCCGGTGGCGCCAGCGGGGTGGGACCGCCCGCGACGCCGGGCAGCGCCGCGTCGACGTGGACCGTGGCCCGCACGTCGACGACCGTCGCCAGGTGGGCGGCGTACAGGCCGGCGTTGCTGTGCGGGACCAGCACGACGGGCCGCCCGGCGGCCGCGGCGACGACGGCCCCGATGACGGCGTCGGGGGTACGGGGCGCGTCGCCGAGGTCGACCACCTCGACGTCGTGTCCGCGCCCGCGCAGCCACCACGCCACGGGGTGCCAGGTCGCGGGTCCCAGGAACACGCTCGGGACGAGCAGGAACGTGGGCGCGGGTCCCGGACGCCGTACGGGGTCGAGCCGGTCGAGCCGGTCGAGCACCTTGTCGGCGTACAGCAGCGCCGGGAGGGTCGGCGCCAGGCCGTCGGTGACGCCGGTCCGGCGCTTCTCCCCCGCCTTGACCGACTCCCAGAGCTCGTTGACCTCGGCCGCGGACGCCTGGGGCCCGGCGTCGCCGAAGACGTGGGGGTTGCGGCGCCGCATCTTGGCCACGACGCCGGCGGCGACGTCGTCGAGGGTGAAGTCGCCGGACTCCTCGGCGATCGCGGCGTGGAAGTAGACCTGCAGCAGCAGGTCACCGAGCTCCTCGCGCAGGTCGTCGGGGGTGCCCGACTCGATGGCGTCGACGGTCTCGTGGAGCTCCTCGACGAGGTAGCGCACCAGCGAGCGGTGGGTCTGCTCCCGCTTCCACGGGCACTCGGCCCGCAGCCGGCGCATGACCTCCCGGAGCTCCAACAGGGGGGCTACGCCGGGCTCGCCGGGCACGGCCTCAGCCGCAGGTCTGCTCGTCGGGCAGTCCGCCGAGGTAGCCGGCCTCGGGCTCCTCGCCCGCCTTGGCCACGTCGCTGACGGCCACCGAGGTGCCGGTGCCGGTGCCGGTGAGCAGGCCGTCGTCGCCGACGGTGAGCCCGAAGAGCGGGTTGATGGTGACGTCGTTGGACTTGAACCAGTCGAGCACCGGCTCGTCGCCGCCGAGAGCGGTGATCCCGGAGGTGATGTAGTCGCCGATCTCGTTGATGTCGGAGTAGATCCGGGTCTGCTCCTCGTCGAGCTCGAGCTGGGCGGCCTCCTGGCGCGTGAGGTCGAGCTGCTCCTGGTAGTCGGTGCCGAGGTCGGTGCCGGTCTCGTCGAGCACCTGGCTCACCGCGGCGCGGAGCACGAGCCCCTCGAGGAGGTTGCGGCGCGCCTCGCCGCGCGCCTGGACGCCCTCGCTGAGCTCCTCCCGCTCCGACGACAGGCTGCACAGGTCGTCGGTGAGGTCGTCGACCTCGGAGATGGAGATGGAGTCGTCGCCGACCTGGGCCGCCGACCGGGGCGAGCCCTGGGTGTCGGCGACGCCGCAGCCGTTGGCCGCCAGGGCCAGGAGGAGCAGTGGTGCGGCCAGCGCGACGGTCGGGCGACGGGTGGTGCTCACGGCGAGGACTCCTGGGCGGGGGTCGGGGTCGGGTCGAGGACGCTGTCGATCACGCCTCGCGCCCATTCAAGCAGGGCGATGCCCTCCAACGGCTTCCCGGTGGCCCCCGGCGTACCGGGTCGCGGGACGAGGACGGTGTCGACGGCGTGCTTGATGATCGACTTCGGGTACATCCGCTGCAGCCGCACCTGGCGCGACTCGGGCAGCGACACCGGCGCGAACCGCACGTTGCGCCCGGCGATGGTCACCTCACCGATGCCGGCCTGACGGGCACGGGCCCGGAACCGGGCGACCAGCTGCAGCGAGAGCACCTCGACGGGCGGCTCGCCGTAGCGGTCGACCAGCTCCTCGGCGAGCACGTCGACGTCCTCGTCGGCACGCACCTCGGCGAACCGCTTGTACATCTCCAGCCGCAGGCGCTCGCTGGGGATGTAGTCGTGGGGCAGGTGGGCGTCGATCGGCAGCTCGATGCGGACCTCGTTGAGCTCGGGCTCGGTCTCGCCCTTGAAGTCGGCCACCGCCTCGCCGACCAGGCGGACGTAGAGGTCGAACCCGACGTCGGCGATGTGGCCCGACTGCTCGCCGCCGAGCAGGTTGCCGGCGCCGCGGATCTCGAGGTCCTTCATCGCGATCGCCATGCCGCCGCCGAGGTCGGAGTGCTGGGCCAGGGTGGCGAGCCGCTCGTGGGCGGTCTCGGTGAGCGGCTTCTCCCCGGGGTAGAGGAAGTAGGCGTAGGCGCGCTCGCGGGAACGACCCACCCGACCGCGCAGCTGGTGGAGCTGGCTGAGCCCGAGGGTGTCGGAGCGCTCGATGATCATCGTGTTGGCGTTGGAGACGTCGAGGCCCGACTCGACCAGCGTCGTGCAGACCAGGACGTCGAAGCGCTTCTCCCAGAAGTCGAGCATCACCTGCTCGAGCGCCTTCTCGTTCATCTGCCCGTGCGCGGTCGCGACCCGGGCCTCGGGCGCCAGCTCGCGGATCTTGGCCGCGGCCTTCTCGATCGAGTTGACCCGGTTGTGGATGTAGAAGACCTGGCCGTCGCGCAGCAGCTCGCGGCGTACGGCGGCGGTGACCTGGCGGTCCTCGTAGGCGCCGACGTAGGTGAGCACCGGGTGCCGCTCCTCCGGCGGCGTGGTGATCGTCGACATCTCGCGGATGCCGGTGATCGACATCTCCAGGGTGCGCGGGATCGGGGTCGCGCTCATCGAGAGCACGTCGACCGTGGTGCGCAGCCGCTTCATCTGCTCCTTGTGCTCGACGCCGAAGCGCTGCTCCTCGTCGACGACGATCAGCCCGAGGTCCTTCATCCGGATGTCGGGGTTGAGCAGCCGGTGGGTGCCGACCACGATGTCGATGCTGCCGTCGGCCAGCCCGGCGGTGACCTCGCGGGCCTCCTTGTCGGTCTGGAACCGGCTGAGCCCCTTGATCACGACCGGGAACCCGCTCATCCGCTCGGCGAAGGTCGACAGGTGCTGGGTGACCAGCAGCGTGGTCGGCACCAGGACCGCGACCTGCTTGCCGTCCTGGACTGCCTTGAACGCCGCCCGCACCGCGATCTCGGTCTTGCCGTAGCCGACGTCGCCGCAGATCAGCCGGTCCATCGGCACGACCTGGCGCATGTCGGACTTGACCTCGTCGACGGTGGTCAGCTGGTCGGCGGTCTCGGTGAACGGGAACGCGTCCTCGAGCTCGCGCTGCCACGGGGTGTCGGGACCGAAGGCGAAGCCCTTGGTGGCCTGGCGGGCGGCGTAGAGCTTGATCAGCTCGGCGGCGATCTCGCGGACGGCCTTGCGGGCGCGGCCCTTGCGCTTGGCCCAGTCGGCGCCGCCGAGCCGGTCGAGGCTCGGCTGCTCGCCGCCGACGTAGCGGGTGACCTGGTCGAGCGCGTCGGCCGGGACGTAGAGCCGGTCGGGCGGGGCGCCGCGCTTGGTGGCGCCGTACTCGAGGACGAGGTACTCGCGGGTGGCGCCCTGCACGGCGCGCTGCTTCATCTCCACGAACCGGCCGACGCCGTGCTGCTCGTGGACGACGTGGTCGCCGGCCTTGAGCTCGAGCGGGTCGATCTGGCGCTTGCGGCGCGCCGGCATCTTGCGCATGTCGCGGGTGGAGGCCTTCTGGCCGCTGACGTCCTCGCTGGTCAGGACGGCGATGCGCGCGTCGTCGTCGACGAAGCCGTGGGTCAGCGAGCCGCAGGTGACGACCACGACGCCCGCGTCGAGGTCGCCGTCGTCCTGCGAGCGGGCGGGGACGTCGCGCTCGCCGAGCTGCTCGACCATGCGCTGGGCGGGGCCGTGGCCGGGGTGGACGGCGAGGACGTGGTAGCCGTCGGAGCGCCAGCGGTCGAGGTCGGCGAGGGCCTGCTCGACGTCGCCGTGGTAGGCCGGTGCGGGCGCGGCGGACAGGGCGACCGCGTCGTCGGCGTCGTCGTCGAGGCCGAACGGGCTGAGCGTCCACCAGGCCTGGCCGCGGCCGAGGACGTGCTCGCGGACGTCGCCCAACGAGCGGTAGGACGCCGCGCCGAGGTCGATCGGCGCCGTACCGCCGCCGGCCGCGGCGGCCCAGGAGGCGCCGAGGAACTCGTCGCTGGTGGCCACGAGGTCGTGGGCTCGGCTGCGCACCCGCTCGGGGTCGAGCACCAGCAGGTGGGCGTCGGCGGGGAACAGGTCGACCAGCAGCTCCATCTCGTCGACGAGCACCGGGGCGAGGGACTCCATGCCCTCCGCGGCGATGCCGGCGGCGATCTTGTCGGTGAGCTCGAGGAGCTGCGGGTGGGTGCGGCCGAGCTCGGCAGCCCGCGCGCGGACGGCGTCGGTGAGCAGCAGCTCGCGGCACGGCGGCGCCCAGAGCCGGTCGGCCTTGTCGAGGGTGCGCTGGTCGGCGACGGAGAACGAGCGGATCTCCTCGACGTCGTCGCCCCACAGCTCGACGCGCAGCGGGTGCTCCTCGGTGGGCGGGAAGACGTCGACGATGCCTCCGCGCACCGCGAACTCGCCGCGCTTCTCGACCAGGTCGACGCGGGTGTAGGCGGCGTCGGCCAGGCGGCGTACGAGGTCGTCGAGCGGCATCGTGTCGCCGAGCACCAGCTCGACCGGCTCGAGGTCGGCCAGGCCCTTGACCTGCGGCTGCAGCAGGGAGCGCACCGGGGCGACCACCACCTGGAGCGGGCCGTTGGTGGCGTCGGAGCCGGGGTGGGCGAGCCGGCGCAGCACGGCGAGACGCTTGCCGACGGTGTCGCTGCGCGGGCTGAGCCGCTCGTGCGGCAGCGTCTCCCAGCTCGGGTAGTGGGCGACGACGTCGGGACCGACGAGGTCACCGAGCTCGGCGGTGAGCTCCTCGGCCTCACGGGTGGTCGCGGTGACGACCAGCGTGGTGCGCCCGGCCCCCAGCAGCGTCGCGGCGACGAACGGCCGCAGCGCGGCCGGGCCGGTCAGGTGGAGGGTGCGGTCTTCCCGCCCGCGCGCCCGCGCGGCGAGGGCGGCGTACGGCGGGCTCGCCAGGACGAGGCGGGCCAGGGCGGCGAGGGACACGAGGACTCCGGATCCGGGGTGTGGGGCAGCACGAGAGGCCCCCGATCAGCGCGACCGGGGGATGTGCCCGAGTCTAGGACGCCCCACCGACAGGGACCCACCCGCGAGACCGTCAGCCCTCGTTCGTCCGCCGTTCACCGGCAGGTCGGGTCGCTCCCCCACCGTTCGCACGTGCGAGGTCGCCGAGTGCTCCTGTCGGCCGTCCTGGCACTCGTGCCGGCCACCACGGCGTGCTCGGCCACCGCGCCGTCCGACCGCGCGCAGGACCACACCGGCAACGCCGCGCAGGCCGCAGCCGTGGCGGCGCCGCCGACGGCGCGCTGGTTCCGCGGCCAGCTCGTCGTCGAGCCGGCGGCCGGCGGCCGGTCGTGCCTGCTGCTGGCCACCTCGACCGAGCGCTTCGTCCTCCGCTCCGCGAGCGCCCGGCTGTCGACGGTGGCGTGGGAGCAGGACGGCGCGTTCGACGCGACCAGGTCGGGCATCGCCCGCGGCCGGCGCCTGGTGGCGCCGTACTCCGACGAGCGGACGGCCGTGCGGGGCGGGGTCGTCGCCGACGCCGACCGCGACTGCGGCGCCTACCGGACGCTCGCGTTCGTCGAGGCCGCCCGGAGGCGGCCCACCCCGCCCGTCCCTCCCCCGCCGGCTCCCGACGCCCCCGTCGCCCCCGCCGCCCCGAGCGCCGGGCCGGGCGGGCCGACGCCGTACGTGTTCGTCGACCCCGAGCTCGTGCCGGTCCGGATGTCCGGTCGGATCACCGCTGTCCGGGGCAACCAGGGCGAGGGGTGGTGCCTGGCGCTCGAGACCGCCGAGGGCGTCTACACGCTGTCGGAGTCGACCGAGGAGTACGACGCGATCGTCACGACGACGTTGGGACGCCTCGACGCGCGGCGCACCGGGTTGCACATCCACGGCCGCAGCTCGCTCGGCATGGCGGCGACCCTCGGCCAGCACGTCGAGCTCGAGGGCCACCTGTCGTCCGAGACGGACTTCACCTGCAGCCGCTACCACGACCTCGGCGTGACCGCCCTGCGCTGACGAGCGGACGGCACGTCTGCCGGGTCAGTCGCGCGGGTCGAGCACGCGGCCCAGGAAGAGCGGCGCGCCGTGCTCCACGTCGTGGACGACGAACAGGAAGGGCCGGTCGGCGACGAACACGTCGGCCTGCGCCGGCGTCGCCGACTCCCCCACGACCACGGCCGTCGCGGCGGCCGCCTCGGTGCCGTCCTCGTCGACGGCGATGAACACCTCGTGCACGACGTCCTTGACCACGAGGTCGAGCTCGCCGGTCATCGGCGAGAGGTCGGCGCCGGTGAACGGCGTCACCACCCCGAGCTCGGTGAGCGCCTTGCGCAGCGACGCCTGGGTGCGGAAGGTCCACGACGGCAGGGTGACGTCGACCTCGACGTCGACCGCGGCGCGGCGGCCGGGGAGGGCCAGGTAGGTCGCCAGCCCGCCGGCGACGACGTCGGCCTCGATGTCGGCGTACCGGCCGGCGTCGGGGAGGACGACCGTCATCGCGAGCTCGCGGCCGGCGTACGGCAGGCGGACCGCCTGCCACCCCGGCCCGGCGGTGGTCGTGGCGCCGATCGGCCCCGCCGTGTGCATCAGCGGCGCGGTCACGACGGTGCCGTCGAGGAGCGTGAAGTCGCCGTCGTCGGTGAGGCCCTTCTCGAACGGCATCTCCCAGGGGGCCTTGAGGTACAGCGCGTTGACCAGCACGAGACGCGTCAGCGGATCGACCGAGCCCTCGCGGAGGATCTCGGGGATCCTGTCGCGGGTCTGCGCGGCCGTCCACGCGTTGACCGCGGCCCGCGCGGCGTCGGTGGCGCCGGCGAAGTCGACCGTCGTCAGCCCCGCGCCGTACTCGCGGGCGAGGGTCTCCAGGAACGGCTGCTCCCACGCGACGTCGCGCTGCCCGAAGAGCGTGCTGGCGCTGTCGAGCACCACCTCGGTCTCGGTGCCGTCGGCCTTGCGGCGCGGCCCGGCCAGCGACTCGACGTGCGCGGTGAGGGCGTTGAGACCGGGGTTGGCCCGCTCGACCGGGACGTCGCCGATCGCGGTCTCCAGCTCGGTGCGGGTACGTCCGGCCGCGCCGTTGGCCGTCATCGCCAGCGCCACCACGATCGAGAACGGCGACAGCGCGAGGTTGCCCGGCTCCCCGGCGAGGCGCCCGAACAGCGCGCCGCCGCTGCGGTACGCCGCCGCCACCACCGGCGCGACGGCCGCCGGGTCACCCGGCGCCCGGGCCGTGTCGGCCGAGACCAGCTCGACGTCGCCCGCGCCCGCCCCGCCGTCCTGCAGCCCGGGGTCCTCCGGGTCCTCCGCACAACCGGCCAGCACCCCGCCGCCGGCGACGGCGAGCGCCGAGAGGGACAGGAGCTTCAGCAGGTGACGACGGTCCATGGGGAGAGGGACGGCTCCCACGTCCCCCCGGTTCCGTCGCACCCCCCACCTCGCTCACGGGAATGGCGCTGACCCGTCGCAACGATGCGACGGGTCGATCCAGATCTCGCGCCGACCCGTCGCAACGATGCGACGGGTCACCGCAGATTTGGCGCTGACCCGTCGTACATCTACGACGGGTCAGCGTGGGTCAGCCGAAGCGACCGTTGACGTAGTCGGAGGTGCGCTGGTCGCGGGGGGAGCCGAACATGGCCTTGGTGTCGCCGTGCTCGACGATCACGCCGGGGGTGCCGTGGGAGGCGAGGAAGAAGGCGCACTCGTCGGAGACGCGGGCGGCCTGCTGCATGTTGTGGGTGACGATGACGATGGTGACCTCGCGGGCCAGCTCGAGCATGGTCTCCTCGATCACCCGGGTCGAGGTGGGGTCGAGGGCCGAGCACGGCTCGTCCATCAGCAGCACCCGCGGCTTGATGGCCAGCGACCGCGCGATGCACAGGCGCTGCTGCTGGCCGCCGGACAGGCCGCCGCCGGGGGCGTCGAGGCGGTCCTTGACCTCGTTCCAGAGCCCGCCCTTGACCAGGCACGACTCGACGAGCGCGTCGCGCTCGGACCGCGACGCCTTGGTGCCGGTGAGCTTGAGGCCCGCGAGCACGTTCTCGCGGATCGACATCGCCGGGAACGGGTTGGGCTTCTGGAAGACCATCCCGATCGAGCGGCGGGCGTCGATGAGGCGCTTGCCGGGGTCGTAGACGTCCTCCCCGTCGAGCAGGACCTCACCGGCCAGGGCGGCGGAGGGGACCAGCTCGTGCATCCGGTTGAGGATCCGCAGGAACGTCGACTTGCCGCAGCCCGACGGGCCGATCAGCGCGGTGATGCCACCGGCCGGCATCACGAGCGAGACCCGGTCGAGGACCTTGTGGCTGCCGAACCAGGCCGTGACGTCGCGCGCCTCGATCTGGGCGAGGGGCCGGACCGGGGGCGCCGGCGTCGCGTCGTACGTCGTGAGGGTGGTGGTGACGGTCATGACGAGGTCTCCGATCAGGCCGGGGCCGGGCGGTCGTGGGAGGGACGACCGCCCGGCGTCCGGGGGTGTGGCGGGGTGCTACTTCTTGAAGGTGATGGTGAAGGTCTTGCTGGCACCGAAGCCGTTGGCGTCACCGGCGTAGGAGACCTTCAGCGTGCTCTTGCCCGCTCCGACCTTGGCCTTGGCGAGGGTGAGGGTGGCCTTGCCGGCCTTGAGGCTGCCGGTGGCGACCGTCTTGGCGCCCTCCTTGATCGTGACCTTGCCGGTGGGCTTGGTCGACAGACCCGCGAAGGCGACGGTGACGACGCCCTTCGCCGACTTGGCCGACTTCTTGACCGAGGCCGGGAAGGACTCCTTGAGGACCGAGCCGGCCTTGACCTTGACCGTGCGGGAGCCGGACGACGCGACGTAGGCCGAGCCCTCGGCGGGCGTGTAGGCGGCCACGATGCTGTAGGAGCGCGGCGCCCGGTTGGTCAGGTTGAGGGTCGCGGTGCCGCCGATGAGGTTGGCGGTGCCGAGGACGGCGTCACTGCCGGAGTCGAGGAACGACACGGTGCCGGTCGGGGTCGGGTTGCCGGCGACGCGGGCGGTCAGGCGCAGGGCCTTGGGCGCCGTGCTGGTGCCGGTGACCGTCGTGGTGGTCTCGATCGGGACGACCGGCTCGTTGGTCTTGAAGTTGCTGGTCGCCGTGTCGGTCGCCTGGCCGCAGACGCCGCCGTCGGCCACGCTGTCGAGCTGCTCGAAGCCGGCTGCCGCGATCTCGTCGTTGGCCTCGTCGGAGCAGAGGAAGCCGTTGGAGCCGAAGAGGCCCTGCAGGGTGGCGTTGCCGAGGTCGCTGTTGCGGATCACGTTGTAGAGCGCACGGTCGGCGGTGAAGCCGTCCGCCAGGCGCAGGGCGCCGGGAGTCAGGCTCGACCGGCCGGCCGAGAACGGCGCGACGGCGTTGGCGTCGTTGCGGATCGAGGTCGCGTCGTGCTCCTGGACCTCCTGGACGGTCGAGGCGAGGACGACGTCGACATTGGTGTTGGCGGCCTTGAGCTGGGCGACGAAGAACGAGCGCGTGCCGGATCCGCCCTGCGGGATCTTGGGCGCGATGACGCCGGGCTTCCCGCCGATCTCGCTCCAGTTCTTGATGCTGCCGTTGTAGATCCCCACCATCTGCTGCGGCGTGATCGCGGCCGGTGCGTTGGAGGGCACCTGGTTGGAGACCGCGAGCTTGAGGGTGTCCAGCGCGAACGGGAACTGCTGCAGGCTGGCGTTGCGCTCGGCGTCGTTCAGGCTCGACGACGAGCGAGCGAAGTCGATCTCGGCGTTGTTGTTCGTGCCGTAGAGCAGGTTCTTGCCCGCACCCGAGCCGTTGGGGCGCGTGATCGAGCCCGACGGCAGCGTGACGGTGCCGCCGCCGGTGGCGGCGTACGTCGCCAGGCGCGGGGCGCCGGCGGACAGCCCGGTGTTGTAGGACTGGGCGAGGCGGAAGAGCGCGTTCTGGCTGGTGTCGGAGCCGGCCCCGATGACGTCGGCGGTCGTGGGCGTGAAGGTGGTGTCGTCGGGGTCGGCGGCGTGGGCCGTCCCGGCGGTCAGCGCGAGGACCGACCCGGTCACGGCGACCGTGACGACGCCGGCGAGGGACTTGCGTACGAACATCTCGGAGGTGCTCCTTGTGGTGGGTGGTGCTGTGGGGTCGTGCAGGGTGGTGGTGCGTGCGCCGGCGGGCCCGAGCCCGCCGGTGCAGGTCAGAGGAGGTTGGGCATCAGTCGCATGGCGGTGTCGGTGGTGAGCCAGGCGAGGGTGAGGACCACCGGGCCGGCGAGCACCCACACCAGGACGGCCGACCAGCGCTGGCGGGCCGCGATGACGGCGAAGGTGAGTCCGAGCAGCAGCGAGAGCCAGAGCGCCAGCAGCGGCAGCGCCGTGGTGTCGCGCGCCATCGCCTCCTCGGCCTCGGGCATCGCGGCGCCGTAGCCGGACGGCGTCGGGAACGCCTCGACGGTGATCGCGTCGACGTAGACGGTGGTGTCGGGCGTGAGCGCGGAGAGCCGTCCGTCGCCCTCGGCCGAGACGAGGGTGAGCATGCCGCCGCCCTCGGCGACCGGGTCGGGCACGGGGTCGCCCTCGCGGCGCACGCCGATCACGTCGAGGGTCTGGCGGCCCTGGGAGGTGAGGACCTCGACGTCGTCGCCGGGTCGCAGCTCGCCGAGGCGGCCGAACGGCGCGCCGTACGTCGCCGCCCGGCCCATCACGACCGAGTAGCCCTTCTGCCCCGGGAGCGGGGTGCCGCGCTGGTGGCCGGGCCCGGCCAGGAGGTCGCCCGAGGCGGTGCCCTCGACGACGACCTCCTCGAGCCCGAGCGCGGGGATCGTGAGGATCGCGACCGGGTCGCCGACGGGGACGACGGGGCCGAGCGGTGCCGTCGTCTCGGCGAGCTGGACCCGGAACTCGCGGAACAGCAGCGCCTGCTGGCGGTCGTGGGACAGGCCGCTGAACACGAGCAGCTGCAGCACCGCCCAGATCGAGACCAGCGAGACCATCACGCTCGCCGTGCTCACCACGGCCGCGGCGCCCTGGGGTGCCGGCCGCGGTGGCCGTCGGGGGCGGCGGGGTCGCTCCGGGGCCGGGGCGACCGGGGCCGCCTCGGCCGCGGCGGCCGGGGCCGGGCGTCCCTCGACCATGGTCACGTCAGTCTCCGCGGCGGGCGCACGAAGAACCGCGAACCGACCCGGACGGCGACGCCGAGCACCCCGGCCAGCAGGAGCAGCGGCAGCAGCTTGCCGGCGAGGCCGGAGTCGGTCGCCGAGGTCGCACTGGTCTCCTCGACGTCCGCGTCGTCGAGGGGCGCCGTCGGCTCGTCGCCGGGCGCCTCGGGGGGTGCCGTGGCCGGCGGGGCGTCGTCGGGGGTGGTGAGGCCGCCGCCGTCCCCGAGGTCGGTGTCGGTGTCGGTGTCGGGCGTCGTGTTGCCCCCGTCCCCGGTCGGGTCCTTCGGGTCGCTCGGCGCCGGGGTCTGCGCCTGGATGGCGCCGGCGACCTCCCGCGCCGAGCGGAGCAGCTTGCCGGTGGGACCCGACGCCTTGATCGGCAGGTAGCCGGCGGGCAGCTGGCCGTTGCCGCTGCCGCGTCGCTGGCCCTCGGTGGTGGAGATCCGCACGAACTGCGCGACCTGGCCGGCCGTGGCCTTGTCGAGGTTGCGCAGCCGCGCCGCGGTGTAGACGACCATCGTGCCGGGGTAGGCACGGCCGTCCCGCGCGACGTCGGCCTGGTCGAGCACGAACGGACGCCGCTTGCCGGGCTGCTTCGAGAGCGCCACGGCGCGCCCCATCGAGGCGTCGGTGGGGGCAACGAACCGGCCGGGCTTGGTCTCGAGAGCAGCGCTCTTCAACCCGTAGCGGGCGGCGTCGCCGAGGCTGACGACGCCCAGCACGAACCGCGAGCCGTAGGACTGCCGGTCGACCCGTCCGATCTTGTACTGCTTCGTGCTCGGGTCGTAGTCGCACCGGGTCTGCACGTTGGGCCACGCGTCGAGCAGCGACTCGGAGATCTTGCGGAGCGTGGTGACCGGGGCGGCGAGCTGGTTGAAGTAGACCGACGGGTTCTCCTGGCGACAGGTGTTCTCGGTCTTGGGGATGAACGAGTCGAGCAGCGGCCACTCCGGCCGCGGCAGCTCGATGTCGCGGTACGACGGGTTGACCCGCATGCCCCACGGGTCGGGCTTGCCGCCGATGAACGCCATCGCCTTCTTGTCCTGGGCGATGTACGCCGTCAGCTGCTGGATCACGTCGGAGTCGTTGGCCAGCGAGAGCAGGGTGGCGCCGGCCTCCTGGGTGATCTCGCTCAGGCCCTCGTTGAGCCGCTGGAACTCCTCGTCGTTCATGATCGCCAGCGGGTTGTTCGCGATGCCGGGGTGCTGGCGCCCGAGGTCGGAGCCCAGGTAGCTCTGGGTGAGCAGCTTGGCGAGCAGCCGCGCGTTGAGCCGGAGGGTCGCGAACTCCCCCTTGTTCCTGGGCCGGTCGATCTCGTAGCCGATCGCGAAGCCGGTGATCGCGGTCGGTGCGTAGCCGACCGGGTCACCCCCCGTCGCGTCCTGCTCGGAGGAGACCACCGCGGCGGGACCCTGACCGTTCTGCATCAGGTTGAACCCGGCGATGTCGGACATCTGGTTGAGCTGGAACTTGAACCGCTTCTTGTTCAGGCAGTACGCCGGCGACCACTGCAGGCCGGCCTGCGCGAGCAGCTCGGAGCCGTAGAACCCGGTGGGCGGGCGGCTGTCGAGCACGTCGCAGGTGTCGGGAGGCAGGCCGAAGGTGACCGGGATGGAGAACCGGTTGCGCCAGTTGGACTGGGTCCACCACAGGGCCGGGCCGACCGCGAGGTCGATGCCCTCGCTCGCCGCGTTGCTCGATCCCGGGGGGAAGCGACCCAGCTTGCGGCAGGCCTTGTCGTCGTCGGTGGGCGGCTCGGCCGGCTGCTGGCAGCTGACGCCGACGATCGGGACGACCACGATCGAGCAGGCCACCTTGTCGCTGCAGCCGAGTGACTCGTTCTCGACGTTGCTGCGCACCTCGTAGTTGACCGCGCCCTGGCCGTTCTCGTCGGTGAAGGCCGCGATCTCGGCGGGCGGGAAGGCGGCGTCGACGGCCGCCTCCGGCGGCATGGAGTCGCGGTCGCAGGCGTCGAAGACGTCGCCCGAGCGGCTGACGAACGGCGTCAGGCGGGTGCTGTACGTCGGCACGTCGAGCGTCGGGCACTCCTCGCCCTCGACGCCCTCGGCGCCGGTGACCGGCTCCTTGGCAGCCTCGGTGGCGTACTGGTCGCGGCGCCAGACCGAGAGCCCCTCGGACCGCAGCACCTGCGAACGCTGGTCGAACGAGGAGGTCCAGCAGGTCTCCGGGCGCAGCTGCTGCGCCTTGGGAAGGCGCGCGTCGTCGCGGCCGCGGCACTGCAGCACGACGACCGGGTACTCCTGGGCCAGGCCCTTCTCGCCGTAGGGGTTGGCGGCGCGACCGCCGCTGGGCTGGGCGCCGGTCCACGAGATCCGGATCCGCTGGCGGCCGCGGAGGTTGGTGGTCTGGTTGGCGCGGACCGTGACGTCCCAGCTGGACACGGTGGTCTCGGTGCCGTCGGGCCCGACGAAGACCCGGCTCACCTTCTTGGTGGCCCGGTAGCCCTTGTCGTCCGCGGCTGCCCGGGCGACGGCGGTCGGCACGGCGGACGCGGTCGGCGCGGCGGACGCGGCGGACGTGGCGGACGTGGCGGACACCGTGGCCCCGGCGACCGCGTTGCTCGGCGCGAGCACCCCGACGGCGACCAGGCCGACCACGGCGGGAGCCACCAGCAGGCGGGACAGTCGCGACGTACGGCCCGTCATCGGGCACCCCCGCGGCGGCGCAGGCGGGCGGCGAACAGCCCGGGCAGCAGCACCAGGGCCGCGAGCAGAAGCACGCTCACCCAGGCGAACGTCTTGGAGTCCAGCGGCCGGTCGTCGAGCGTGGTCGAGTTGGCGAAGACCGCGTCGTCACCGGTGCTGGTCGACGCCCCCGGGATCCCGGACCCCGGTACCGCGGCGCCCGAGCCCGGCGGTCCGCCGGCCCCCGGTGCCCCGCCCCCGGGCGGTCCGGCACCGGGGTCGGTGCCACCACCCGGGCCCGTGCCCGTGCCCGTGCCGGCGCCGTCGGGGGTCGCCGCCGGGTCGGGGTCGTTGCCGCCGGTGGGGTCGTTCTTGCCGGTGTCGGAGCCGCACGGCCCCTCCCCCTGCTTGTCGCAGGCGGGCGGCATGGGGGCGGTCTTGGCGAGCAGGTTGCTGCCCGGGTTGTTCCTGTCGAACGTGGGGTTGTTGCACGAGCTCACGTCGCGGTCGGTGAGGTCGACCTGGGGATCGGCCCTCTTCAACGTGGCGATCTGCTGGAAGCCGGCCTGCACCAGGTTGACGGGCAGCGGCGAGTAGCCGAACGGGCCGGCCTTGGTCTGCCCGCTGCACAGGGAGTAGTAGAGGAAGTCGGCCAGCGACTGACGCTTGGCCGTCGTCATCCGCGGGTCGTCCTTGCCGGTCGGGATGACCATGTAGGAATAGGACGAGATCGGGTAGGTCCGCGGGTCGGGGTTGGTGTAGACGCCGTCGAGGATCTGGGTGAGGTACTTCGTCGCGTCGGCCTTGTTGGTGTTGATCTGCGCCTTCGTCAGCGCCACCGCGGTGTTGAACTGCGTCGGCTCCACGTAGTAGCCGGCCTTGTTGAGCACCTTGACGACCGGGTAGCCCTTGTCGAGCGGGTAGGAGTACTCGACGTAGCCGATGGTCCCGTCGCCGGCGAAGCCCGAGACGGTGTTCATCACCTGGTCCGAGCCCGACTGGGCGATCATCACGTCGCCCTTCTTCGGGTAGTACGACGTCAGCCCCGACCGGCCGAAGTAGGGCCGCCAGATCGAGGGGAAGGCCTTGTCGAGCCAGGTGGTGAACTGCGCGGTCGTGCCCGAGCCGTCGGAGCGGACGACCGGCACGATCTTCTTGTCCGGGAAGGAGCGGCCGTTGTTGTCGGCCGTGATCGCCGGGTCGTTCCAGTTGGTGATCTTGCCGGTGAAGATCTTGGCGATCGTCTCGCCCGAGAGGCGCAGGTTGCGCACCAGGGTGTCGCCGATCTTGAGCTGGTAGGTGAACGCGGTGCCGCCCGCGACCAGCGGCAGGTAGGCGTACTCCCGGCCGTTGCTGGTGTCGGCCTGGCCGGTCTCGTCCTTGCCCTGGTAGGGGATCTCGGAGATCGCGAAGTCGGTGGTGTTCTGCGCGAAGTCCTTGCGGCCCTTCGACGACCCGCCGCCGGTGTAGACGACCTTGATCCCGTTGGCGTCGACGTCGGCGATCCACTGCTTGACGATCAGCTCGGACCAGGTGGAGCCGGTGCCCTCGATCGTCGCGTACGCCGCGGCGCGCGACTGCTGCAGCTGCTCGGCGCTGACCGGGGTCTTCGTCCCGGCGGCCTCGGCGGCCCCGGAGGTGTCGGCCGTGGCCGACGCCCCGAGGGTGGCGGGGACCAGCACCGCGGCGAGGGCGGCCAGGGCCACGAGCAGGCGGGCGCGGACGCGGGTGGGACGGCGGGTCATGAGGCTGCTTTCCGGGAGCGGCGCGGGGTGGTGCGCCTTGGACGGGCGAGGAGTCGGGCGATCACGAAGAGGAGGAGCACGAGGATGAGCAGCACCAGCGCGGCCCCGTAGGCCCGCTGGATGGCGACGTCGTTGCCGCTGCGCACACCGGTGAAGATGAACAGCGGCAGCGAGTGCATGGCGCCCTCGAACGGGTTGGCGTTGGTGAACTCCGCCGCACCGCTGGTGAGCAGCACCGGACTGGTCTCGCCGACGCCGCGGGCGACGCCGAGGATCAGCGCGGTGGCCAGGCCGGGCCGCGCGGTGGGGAGCACGACGTGCCACACGGTGCGCCAGCGGCTGGCGCCGAGGGCCAGGCTGGCCTCGCGCAGGCCGCCCGGCACCACCCGCAGCACGACGTCGGCGGCGCGGGCGATGATCGGCAGCATCATCACCGAGAGCGCGAGCGAGGCGGCGAACCCCGAGCGGTCCTGGCCGAGCGCCAGGATCCAGACGGTGTAGATGAACAGGCCGGCGACGATCGAGGGCAGCGCGGTCATCGCCTCGACCAGGGTGCGGACGACGCGGGCGAACCTGCCCCCGATCTCGGTCATGAAGACCGCGGTGCCGACGCCCAGCGGCAGCGTGATGGCGACGGCGATGCCCATCTGGAGGATGGAGCCGATGATCGCGTGCCGGATGCCGCCCTCGTCGAAGGGGTCCTTGGGACCGACGCCGGCCATGTCGTCGACGAAGAAGTTCAGGTTGGTCAGCGGGCGCCAGCCCTTGGCGGCGACGTAGACGATGACGCTGACCAGTGCGGCCCCGACGAGCAGGGCGCCGCCGGTGACCACGCAGGCGGCGACCCGGTCCTTGACCTCGATCCACGTCCCGGTGGCGGCGGTGGCCACGGCGGTGACGAGCAGGCCGAAGACGAACCAGGCGATCACGAACCAGGCGATGCCCGGCAGCGGCAGCAGTCGCTGGGTGACCAGCCAGGCCAACCCGAACGCGGCGAACCAGGAGCCGGCGCGGACGACGAGCTCGTCGGGAGCCATCCGGCCCAGCGACCCGCGCACGACGGGCGGCGGCGCGTCGTCGGAGCGCACCGGGATGTAGGTGACCCCGGGCGTCGCGGTGGGGTGCGGCGTGACGGGGGCGTCGGGACGCTTGTCGAGGGTGGTCATCAGTCCGTCTCCGCCCCGGAGCGGCTGCGGTTGACCACGAGCGCGGCCAGCGTGTTGATCACCAGGGTGATCCCGAACAGCACCAGCCCTGCTGCCAGCAGCGCCGAGAGCTGGGAGGTCGAGGCGTCACCGAAGCGGCCGGCGATCAGGGAGCTGATCGTGTTGCCGCCCTTCTCGGTGAGGCTCCACTTGATCTCGAACGCCGGGGAGATGATCAGCAGCACCGCGATCGTCTCGCCCATGGCGCGGCCCAGCGCGAGCATCGAGCCACCGATGACGCCGCCGCGGCCGAAGGGCAGCACGACGGAGCGGATCACGCCCCAGCGGGTGGCGCCCAGGGCGAGCGCGGCCTCCTTCTCCCCCGGCGGCGTCTGGGAGAACACCTGCCGCATCACGGCCGCGGCCATCGGCAGCACCATCATGGAGACGGCGATGCCGGCCACGAACGCGCTGAAGCCGTACTGGCTCAGGGCCGGGATCGGCTTGTCGGCCTCGCCGCCGGGCACCTCGAAGAACGGGACCCAGCCGAGGTTGCGGTCGAGCCAGATGGAGAAGCCGGCGGCGTGCTCCATGATCAGCAGGTAGCCCCACAGGCCGTAGATGACCGACGGCACCGCAGCCATCAGGTCGACGGCCGAGACGAGGGTGGGCTTGATCCGGGCCGGGGCGTACTCGCTGATGTAGAGCGCGACGAGGAGTGCCAGCGGGAACGCGATGACCATCGCGACGAACGCGACCTGGAAGGTGCCGACCAGCACGGCCGCGATGCCGATGACGTCGGTGTCGGGCGACCACTGCTGCTCGGTGAAGAAGGACCACCCGTAGCGGCGGAACGTCGGGACCGCCTGGATGCCGAGGAACACCGCCACCCCGGCCGCGACGACGAGCACCGTCGCCCCCACGGTGCGCGCGCCGTGGGTGAACACCGAGTCGGCACCCGTGGTGCGGCGCGAGAGCGCGCGCGGCTTGACGTCGACCTCGTCGCCGGTGCGGTCGAGGTCGGGAAGTGTGGTTGTCACCTGTGTTGCGGTCCCCGTCGGTGATCGTCGGTGCAGTGCTCGTGCTGGCCCGTCCAGGCCGGCGCCCCCCAGTGGGCTGCCTCGACGAGTGTCGGGAGACGGACGGAACGATCGGGGCTACGACCGTGAACGAGGAGCGAACACCCAGCCCGGGTTGGGACAACAAGACCGGCACCTGTGGACAGGCCTGGCCCGGGATGACCATGGGCCATGGCCCGAACGGGCTATCCCCGAGGCCTGGTGGTCAGGGAACGGTCTGGACCACCACGGCACGGCGCGACGCGCGGCGCAGGGTGGTGAGCACCGCGGGGCCGAGGAGCACGACGGCCACCGCCGTGGTGATCGCGCGACCGGTGTCGAAGCTGCCGGTCGAGGTGATCAGCGTGTACGCCGCGAACGTGCGCAGGTTGGCCAGCGGGCCCGCCGTGGGGTCGAAGGTCAGGTCGCCGTCGACCCCGGGGACGGCGACGCCGAGGAGGAACGGCCAGCCGGACAGGTTCATCAGCGCGCCGAACAGGTACGCCGCCACGACGCCGTACGCCGCCAGCATCGCGATCTCCCCGCGGCCCCGGACCGGGCGGCCGAGCACCCGGCGCGGGAGCAGCCCGGCGCCGAGTCCGACCCACGCGGCGCAGAGCATCTGGAACGGCAGCCACGGCCCGACCCCGGCGGTCATCAGCGCGGACGCGAACAGCGACGTCACGCCGAGCACGAAGCCGAAGCCGGGTCCGAAGACCCGTCCGGCCAGGATCAGCAGGAAGAAGACGAGCTCGATGCCAGCGGTGCCGGCCGAGAGCACGCGCATCAGGGCGTTGACGGCCGAGAGCACCCCGAGGATCGCCAGCACCCGGGCGTCCATGCCGCCCTCGCTCATCTCGGCGACCACCACCGCGATCACCACGGGCAGGAGCAGCAGGAACAGGAACGGCGGGTCGATGCGGGCCGCCTCGTCGCCCACCCGGACGAGCAGCGGCCAGCACAGCATCATCAGGCCGAGGACCGACGCGACGGCGAGCGTGACGCGGGAGCGGACGCTGAGCGGGATGGCGCGGACGTCGTCGGGCACGTCCGGCGCGGCGGTCACGGCGGTCATGCCACGACCTCGTCGACGCGGAGCCAGGGGGCGCCGAGCACCTTCATCACCTGCGGCGCGAACGCCGGCGACTCGGCGACCACGCGCCGGGTCGGGCCGGACGAGACGACCTCGCCCTCGGCGAGCACCACGACCTCGTCCGCGGCCGAGGCCACGAACTCGACGTCGTGGGTGGCCACGAGGACGGCGTGGCCGTCGGTGGCGAGGCCCCGCAGGATAGCCGCGAGGGCGGCCTTGGCGGCGTAGTCGAGGCCGCGGGTCGGCTCGTCGAGCAGCACGACCGGAGGCGCCGGTGCCAGCACCAGCGCCAGCGCGAGGGCGAGCTTCTGACCCTCGGACAGGTCGCGCGGGTGGGCCGCGTCGTCGATGCCGGGCACGAGCCGGTCGAGGACCTCCCGGGTGCCGGGGCCGCCGGCCACGCACTCCTCGGCCACGGTCTCGAGGTAGAGCAGGTCCGACGCGGTCTGCGGCAGCAGCGCCACCCGCGCCCGCCGGCCGGCGGCGTCGAGCGCCGCGGGGTCGGCGCCACCGGTCTCCACCCGGCCGGAACGACGCTGGCGGGTGCCCTGCAGGGTCCACAGGAGCGTCGACTTGCCGGCGCCGTTGCGGCCCATCAGGGCGGTGACCCGTCCGGCGTGCAGGGTCAGGTCGACGTCGCGCAGGGCGACGGTGCTGCCGTGGCTGACGCCGACCCCGATGGCCCGCAGCAGCGGTGCCGGCGTGGGCAGCGTCTCGGTCGGCACCGGCGGCAGCACCAGCGTGCGGGCCGCCCGGCGGGCCTCCCGCACGGTCAGCGGCAGCGGGCTCCAGCCGGCGGCGCGGCCGAGCTCGACGATCGGGGGTACGACGGGCGAGTGCGCGAGCAGGTCGGCCGGCTCCCCCACCTCGCACGCGCCGGCGCCGGTCATCAGCACCATCCGGTCGGCGAACGGCACGACCCGCTCGAGGCGGTGCTCGGCGAGCAGCACCGAGACCCCCAGGTCGTGGACCAGCCGGGTGAGCGTGGCCAGCACGTCCTCGGCGGCGGTGGGGTCGAGGGCGGAGGTCGGCTCGTCGAGCACGAGCAGCCGGGGGTGCATGGTGAGCACCGACCCGATCGCGACGCGCTGCTGCTCGCCGCCCGAGAGCGTGTGCAGGTCGCGGTCGCGCAGGTGGGCGATGCCCAGCAGGTCGAGGGTCTCCTCCACCCGCCGGCGCATGGTCTCGCCGGGCAGGCCGAGCTGCTCCATGCCGTAGGCCAGCTCGTCCTCGGCGGTGTCGGTGACGAACGCCGCGGCCGGGTCCTGGCCGACGTACCCGATCGCGTGCGCGCGCTCGCGGGGCGGGGTGTCGATGATGCTGGCGCCGTCGAGGCGGACGTCGCCGGTGAGCACTCCCCCGCTGAACCGCGGCACCAACCCGGTGACCACCCCCAGCAGCGTCGACTTGCCGACGCCGGTCGGGCCCGAGACGAGCACCAGCTCGCCCTCCTCGACGCTCAGGTCGACGCCGTCGAGGACGCGCGCGCCATCAGGGCCGCCGTCGGAGCCGCCGTAGGTGAGGGTGAGCTCGCGCAGCTCGAGCAGCGGCGTCATCGGGGGCTCCCGGCGGTGCGCGGCGGCGGGGTCACGGCCACGGCGGCGAGGCCGAGCACGGCCGCGAGCAGGGCGACCAGGCTGATCTCCGGCGCGGCGCTGGGCGAGGGGTAGGCGATCGGCAGCTGGTGGCGGTTGACCCACCACCCGAGCACGGCGACGACGAGCCCGACGGCGACCACGGCCAGCTCGGCGGGCCGCCACCGGTCGGGCCGGTAGCGGGTGCGCTGGACGCGGCGTCCGGCGTTGACCAGGCCGGCGACGGCGACCAGCGTGCCGACGACGAGCATCGGGCCGGCGAGCAGCCGGGGGGCCGTCTGGTCGAGCAGGGCGTAGACCCCGACCACGACGCCGCACAGCCCGGCGAGCACCAGCGCCCCCGTCGTACGCCGGTCGCGCGCCGTGGCCGTGCCGGACCGGCCGTAGCCACGGGTGTCCATGCCCGCGGCCAGGGCGAGCGAGCGGTCGAAGGTGTCCTCGAGGACGGGGACCAGGAAGCGGCGCAGCCGCCGCACCCGTCCGGTCTCGCCGGCCCGCAGCGCCTGGGCGGCCCGCACCCGCTTGATGCTCTGGGTGAACTGGGGCAGCACGGTCACCGCCACCACGAGCGCCGTGCCGATCTCGTAGAGCGCCGGCGGGAGGCTGCGCAGCAGCCGCTTGGGGTTGGCCAGCGAGTTGGCCGCGCCGACGCAGATCACCAGCGTGGCCAGGCGGAGGCCGTCGTACAGGCCGGCGACGAGGGTCTCCTGGGTGACGGGCCCGAGCAGGGTCACGCCGCGGACGAAGTCGGGCAGCGGCACCTCGGGCAGGTCGAGCACGACGTCGCCGGGGTAGCCCCCGCCGAGCACCACGCGCCACAGCACGCGGAGCACGACGGTGGCCACCCCGAGCCAGACGTAGAACCGGAAGGACCGCGCCCACGGGTGGTCGGTACGCCGCGCGGTGACGACGACCGCGACCACGCCGACGATCGTCAGCAGCACCAGCGGGTTGGTGGTCAGCGACGCCGCCGCCGCGAGCCCGATCGCCCACAGCCACCAGGCCACGGGGTGCAGGTCGCGGGGCAGCGCGCTCACCTCGTCGTCACGCCTGCGGCTGCCGCCGCCGCTGGAGGAGCAGCCCGACCCCGGCGGCGCCGAACAGCAGCACGATCACCAGCGGTGCCAGCCAGCCGGGCAGGCCGGAGTCGTCGGCCCGGGCGGCCTCGGTCTCGGCCGCGGTCGGCGCGACCGGGTCGGCGAGCACGGTGGCCGTCGTCCCGTCGTCACCGGCGACGGCGCCCGCGCCGGCCGACGTGGTCGGCTCGGACGGCGAGGGGGTACCGCTCGGCGAGGTCGCGCCGTCGGTCGGACGCGGGGCGGCCGGCCCGTCGGTGCCGGGGGCGGCGCCGGTCGTGGGTGCCTCACCGGGCGCGGTGCTGCCGCCGGTGTCGCCGTCACCCTCGCTGCCCCCGCCGCTGCCACCCGCGCCGCCACCGGCGTTGCCGCCGTCCTGCGGGGACGGCGTACCGCCGCCGGGCGACGACGACGTATCCGTCGGCTGCTCGGTGGGCTGCTGCGGAGCGGTGGTCGGCTGCGGGTCGGGCTGCGGCGCGGGCGCACCGTGCGTCGGCGGCGTGAACGACGGCTTGGCGTCGCCGGCCACCTGGTCCCACGAGAACGCGACGGACGCGCCGTCGGGCACGGTCAGTCCCTTGACGCCCAGGCTGGAGAAGGTCCAGGTGCCGCCCTTGCCGTCGGACCACCACAGCGACCAGAACCGCGACCCGTCGGGCTGGCCGCAGCCGGTCGGCTTGGTGCTGACCTGGCACACGTAGCCCGGGTTGCGCGGCGTGTCGGCGTTGATCGCGAACCCGGCGTCCTGGAACAGGTCGATGGCCGCACGTCCGCCACCACCGGCCACGCAGTCGCCCTGCACGCCGCCGCCGAGCTCGTTGAAGTCGACGACGACGGTGACGCCGCTGTCCGTCGGGCACGCGTCGGCGTGGGCCGGGGCGGCGCCGACGGTCAGCAGCAGGGAGGCCAGGACGGTCACCGCGGCCGCGAGGGCCGTGGTGACCGACCGGAGCGGGGAGCTCATCGGGTCTTCAGCACCCGGACCTGGGTGCTGCCGACGCGGGTGCCGAACTCGCCGACGGCCCGCAGGCGCTTGGCGCCGACCGGGACGCCGGCACCGACCTTGGCGGTGCGCACGAACGTGCCGGTGCTGCTCGCCCGTCCGGAGACGAGCTGCTTGCCGGCCAGGACGACGCGGACGCGCTCGCCCGCGGCCAGGCCGCGCACGGTCACGCGCAGGGCCTTGCCGCGGCGGACCTGGTCACCCGCTGCGACCTTGAGCGTCGTGGCGCCGAGCACGCGCACCGTGGCGGCACGCTGGCCGGGGCCGGTGGTGGCGACGTACCGGGCGGTGCCGGTGGTGCGGGGCACGGTGACGGTGGCCGTCGCGGTGGCGGCCTCGTCGTCGAGCATCGCGACGGCGCCGGGACCCGTCACGCAGGGCGCGTCGCCCGAGGCGATGCCGGTCACCCGCAGGGCGACCCGGCTGCCGCCCTGGACGTAGCCGGTGGGAGCGCTGAGCCCGACGGTCGGCGGCGCGGTGCGGTCGTAGGCCAGGCCGTTGGTGGCCTGGGCGGTGGCGCGGCGGTACTGGTCGCGCTCGTTGTCGCCGATGCCGTCCTCGGTGTCGCGCTCGAGGGTGGCGGCGTCGTAGGCGATCGCGCCGGTCTCGCCGGCGAGCGGGGTCCCCGCCTCGCCCTCGACCTGCAGGGCCCGCACCCAGGCGGCGGCCCGGTAGGCGTCGTCGAGCACGCACGCCTCGCCGAGTGCCCACGCGCCGAGGCCGGTGGTGTTGGCGTTGCCGGTGTCGGTCGGCGGCGCGCCGCCGATGGAGCCGTCGTCGGCCTGCTCGGCGGAGATGAACGCCGCCGCCTTGCCGATCGCCCGGGCGACGGCGGGGACCTCGGACCGGGTGCGCAGGTTGACCAGCACCAGGGCGGCGATGTCGGCGTTGGCCGGCGCGACCTCGGGGTCGCAGGTGTCCTCCTCGACCGTGCGGAAGTCGAGCGGGAAGTGCCCGTCGCTGCACTGCTGCGCGAGCAGGTGGTTGGTGACCGCAGCCGTCCTCGCGCTGCCGGCCTCGTCGAGGGCGCGGACGGCGAACGCCTGGCCCAGCACGTTGGCGTAGTCGCCGAACTCGCTGGCGTCGGAGATCTGGCCCGCCGGCAGGTCGCCCGTGCCGTCGGCGACCCGCGCCTCGAGGCGGGCCACCAGGTCCTGCCCGGCGTAGGACGTCGGGTCGCCGCCGCTGGCCGCCACGAAGGCGGTGAGCTTGGCCAGCGAGTTGGCGTAGGTCTCGTCACCGGCGCCGGTGTAGCCGTCGGTCTCCTCGGCCAGGCGCTCGCGCAGGGCCGTGGCGGCCTCGGTGTCGCCGGCCTTGAGCAGCGCGAACCCGGCGTCGATGTTGAGGCCGACGTCTGCGAACGAGGAGCCGGGGTACAGGAACGGCCCGTTCTCGTCGAGGTCGTCGGCCAGCCAGGAGGCGCCGGCGGCGCTCGAGGGCGAGGGGTCGGCCGAGGCCGGGGACCCGGAGACGAGGGACGCCGTGACCGCGAGGGCGGCCAGACCGGCGAGGGCGGTGCGGTGGTTCATGGGTTCCTTCCCGCTGCTCAGCGGGAGGCCCCGGCCCAGGCAGGGCCGTCAGGTCACCCGCTGCTTTCCACGACAGCGATGTGGTGAGACGCGTCGTGGCGGGTGCTCCGGCTCGTGGACCGCCGCGAGCGACGGTTCCACCTACGGTTGCGGGTCAGCGCCGGACTCGGACCGGCTTTCCCCACCACGGGCGTGATGAATGGTTCGGCGGCAGCCTACTCCCGGCGCGGCCCGCTCCTCGTAATCGAGACGGCCTGTGGAGGACGCCGGCGCGTCGGCGGGCGGTCGGCCAGGCTGGGGGCGTGCTGCTGCGTCCCGGCCTGAGAGACCTCGACCTCGCGTGCAACGCCGCCCTGCTCGTCGTCGCGGAGCGCGGCATGGAGGCCCTGAGCGTGCGCGCGATCGCAGCCCGGATGAACGTGACCGGGCCGGCCCTGACCCAGCGCTGGGACAACCGGGCGCGGCTGTGGCGGCTCCTCGTGCACGAGGTCGGCGACCGCTGGTTGCGCGCGGTCGTCGCCGAGGTCCACCTCGGTGGACCGGTCGCCTTCCTGCCGTCCACCGACGAGGAGATCGCCGACGCGCGCACCTGGCGCCTGTTCGCCACCCTGGCGCGGTCCGACGCCGACCTCACGGGCGTGGTCGTCGACATCGACGACCGCGAGCGGGGCGCGTTGCGCGAGTCCGTGGAGGCGAGCCGCCGTTCCAGGCTCGCGATCCCCACCCTCGAGCTGCTGCACGCGACGCTCGTCGGCCTGCGCCAGCGGGTCTGCTGCCCCGTGCAGCCGCTTCCGGCCGAGGTCGCCCGGCCTCTCTGGGAGTCGGCCCTCGCCGCCCCCACGCGGCGGGCGGGCCGGTTGCCTCCTAACTAATCGATTAGTTAGTGAAGATGGAGGGACCCCGCGACGCGCGTGCAAGAGTGCCCGCGTGCTCGACGCCCTCCTCGCACCCGACGCCGACGGCTCGGCCACGGCGGTCACCGTCGGCGACCGGGTCCTCTCCCGCAGCGAGCTGCTCGACGCCGCCGGGCGCTGCGCAACGGCGCTCGCCGCCCGTGACCTGGACGGGCCGGTGGCCGTGCACGCCACCGCCTCGGTCGAGACCGTGGCCGCCGTGGTGGGCGGGCTGCTGGCGGGCGTGCCCGTCGTGCCCGTGCCGCCCGACAGCGGGCCCGTCGAGCGCGAGCACGTGCTCCGCGACTCGGGCGCCACGGCCTGGGCCGGGCCGCCCGACCTCGCCCCTGGGGTGACGCCGCTGGTGCCCTCGACCGCGGCGGCACCCGTCGCGCCCGACCTCGACGCCACCGCGCTGGTGCTCTACACCTCCGGCACGACCGGCCCGCCCAAGGGCGTGCCGCACACGGGCCGCTCGCTCGCCGCCTGTCTCGACGGCCTCGCCGACGCCTGGGCGTGGACGCCGGACGACGTGCTGGTCCACGGCCTCCCGCTGTTCCACCTCCACGGCCTGGTGCTCGGGGTGCTGGGTCCCCTGCGCGTCGGCTCACCGCTGGTGCACACCGTGCGTCCCGACCCGGCGTCCTACGCCACCGCCCGCGGATCGCTCTACTTCGGCGTGCCGACGGTCTGGCACCGCGTCGTCAGGGACCCGGCCAGCGCGGCGGCCCTGCGTCGGGCCCGGCTGCTCGTCTCGGGGAGCGCGCCGCTACCGGTGTCGACGTCCGCGGCGTTGGCGGAGCTCACCGGCCACGCTCCGCTCGAGCGCTACGGCATGACCGAGACCGGCATCACGCTCAGCGCCCGCCACGACGAGACACCGCGGGCCGGGTGGGTCGGCCGCCCGGTCGGCGCCACCGAGACCCGGCTGGGCGACGAGGAGGGTGGCGGCCGGCTGGAGGTGCGGGGACCGTCGGTCTTCACCGGCTACCTGGGCCACGACGACGCCGCGCTGGACGACGACGGTTGGTTCGCCACGGGCGACCTCGCCGTCCGCGACACCGACGGCCTGCACCGCATCGTCGGCCGCGAGTCGACCGACCTGATCAAGACCGGCGGCTACCGCGTCGGCGCCGGCGAGGTCGAGGCGGTCCTCCTCGACCACCCCGCCGTCGACGAGGTCGCGGTGGTCGGCGCACCCGACGACGACCTCGGCCAGCAGATCGTCGCCTACGTCGTCGGCGACGCCGCCGGCCGCGAGGCCGAGCTCACCGAGCTCGTCGCCACCCGCCTGTCCTGGCACAAGCGCCCCCGCCGCGTCGTCGTCGTCGACGAGCTCCCCCGCAACGCGATGGGCAAGGTCCAGAAGACCCTCCTCCTCGACCCCTGACCGCCGCAGGTCGAGCGAGTGGTTTCGAGACGGTTGCCAGCGCAACCTCCTCCTACCGTTGGTCGAGGAGGTCGGCCACGACCGTCTCGAGACCACCGTCGTCGACCCCCGCTGGTCGAGCCGGGCGAGCGCCAGCGAGCCCGAGTCGAGACCCGGCGAGGCACAGGCGCCGGGCGGTTTCGAGACGGTTGCCAGCGCAACCTCCTCCACCACCGTTGGTCGAGGAGGTCGGCCACGACCGTCTCGAGACCACCGTCGTCGACCCACGCTGGTCGAGCCGGGCGAGCGCCAGCGAGCCCGAGTCGAGACCCGGCGAGGCACAGGCGCCGGGCGGTTTCGAGACGGTTGCCAGCGCAACCTCCTCCACCACCGTCGGCGTCGAGGAACCGTCAGGCCAGGCGCTCCAGCACCAGCTCACGCACCCGTGCCGCGTCGGCCTGGCCGCGCATCTCCTTCATCACCGCACCGATGAGCGCGCCGGCGGCGGCGTGCTTGCCGTCGCGGATCTTCTGGGCGACGTCGGGGTTGGCCTCGATCGCCTTGTCGACCGCGGCGCCGAGGGCGCCCTCGTCGGAGACGACGGCGAGGCCGCGGGCCTCGACGATCTCCTCGGGGGTGCCCTCGCCGGCGAGCAGGCCGTCGAAGACCTGGCGGGCGAGCTTGTCGTTGATCGTGCCGGCGTCGACGAGGGCCTGGACGGAGGCAACCTGGGCCGGCGAGACGCCGAGGCCGGCGATGTCGACCCCGGACTCGTTGGCGCGGCGGGCCAGCTCGGTGAGCCACCACTTGCGGGCGGCCTGCGGGGCGCAACCGGCGGCCACGGTCTCCTCGACCAGCCCGAAGGCGCCCGCACCGACGGTGTCACGCATCTCGAGGTCGGTGAAACCCCACTCGGCCTGCAGCCGGGCCCGCTTCTGCGTCGGGTTGTCGGGCAGGGTGCCGCGCAGCTCCTCGACCCACTCCCGTGACGGCGCGACCGGCACCAGGTCGGGCTCGGGGAAGTAGCGGTAGTCCTCGGCGTCGGACTTCTCCCGGCCCGAGGTGGTCACGCCGGTGTCCTCGTGCCAGTGGCGCGTCTCCTGCAGGATCGACCCGCCGCCGTCGAGCACCGCCGCGTGGCGCTGCATCTCGTAGCGCACCGCCCGCTCGACCGAGCGGAACGAGTTGACGTTCTTGGTCTCGGTCCGCGTCCCGAGCCCCGCGGTGCCCTTGGGCGCCAGCGAGAGGTTGACGTCGGCGCGCAGGTTGCCGTGGTCCATCCGGGCCTCGGAGACGCCGAGCGCGACGATCAGGTCGCGCAGCTGCGCGACGTACGCCCGCGCGACGGCGGGCGCCTTCGCGCCCGCGCCCATGATCGGCCGGGTGACGATCTCGATCAGCGGGATCCCGGCACGGTTGTAGTCGACCAGGGAGTAGTCGGCGCCGTGGATGCGTCCGGTGGCGCCGCCGACGTGCAGCGACTTGCCGGTGTCCTCCTCCATGTGGGCGCGCTCGATCTCGACCCGGTAGGTGTCACCGTCGACGTCGACGTCCATCCACCCGTCGAAGCAGATCGGCTCGTCGTACTGGGAGGTCTGGAAGTTCTTCGGCATGTCCGGGTAGAAGTAGTTCTTCCGCGCGAACCGGCACCACTCGGCGATCGAGCAGTTGAGCGCCAGCCCGATCCGGATCGCCGACTCGACGGCCTTGCCGTTGACCACCGGCATCGCGCCGGGCAGGCCGAGGCAGGTCGGGCAGACGTTGGTGTTGGGCTCACCGCCGAAGACCGCGGGGCACCCGCAGAACATCTTGGTGTTGGTGTTGAGCTCGACGTGGACCTCGAGTCCCAGGGCCGGGTCGTAGGACGCCAGCACGTCGTCGAAGTCGACCAGCGTGGCGGTCATCGCGCACCTCCGTTCAGGGCCGGGGCCCGGTCGAGCAGCGGCCCGCCCCAGCGGTCGGTCAGGGCCGCCTCGAGGGCGGCACCCACGCGGTAGACCCGGTCGTCGGCCAGCGCCGGCGCCAGGACCTGGGTGCCGACGGGGAGGCTGTCCTCGTCGGCCAGGCCGCTCGGCACCGAGATGCCGGGGACGCCGGAGAGGTTGGCCGGGATGGTGGCGAGGTCGTTGAGGTACATCGCCAGCGGGTCGTCGAGCTTCTCCCCCAGCTTGAACGCCGTGGTCGGCGCGGTCGGCGAGACGAGGACGTCGGCCTGGGCGAACGCCGCGTCGAAGTCGCGGCTGATCAGCGTGCGCACCTTCTGGGCCTGGCCGTAGTAGGCGTCGTAGTAGCCGCTGGAGAGCGCGTAGGTGCCGAGGATGATCCGGCGCTTGACCTCGTCGCCGAAACCGGCGTCGCGGGTGGCGCGCATGACCTCCTCCGCAGACGGCGAATCGATGCCCTCGGGCAGCACCCGCAGGCCGTAGCGCATCGCGTCGAACTTGGCGAGGTTGCTGGAGGCCTCGGCCGGCAGGATCAGGTAGTAGGTCGCCAGGGCGTGCACGAACGTCGGGCACGACACCTCGACGACCTCGGCGCCCATCGAGACCATCAGGTCGACGGACTCCTGGAACCGCGCGAGGACGCCGTCCTGGTAGCCGTCGCCGGACAGCTCACGCACCACGCCCACCCGGACGCCGGTCAGGTCGCCGTCGGCACCCTGGCGGGCAGCCGCGACGACGTCGGGCATCGGCTGGTCGACCGAGGTCGAGTCGCGCGGGTCGTGACCGCCGATGACCTCGTGCAGCAGGGCGGAGTCGAGCACGGTGCGGGTGACCGGGCCGACCTGGTCGAGGGAGTTGGCCAGGGCGACCAGGCCGTAGCGGGAGACCCCGCCGTAGGTCGGCTTGACGCCGACGGTGCCGGTGACGGCGCCGGGCTGGCGGATCGAGCCGCCGGTGTCGGTGCCCAGGGCGAGCGGCGCCTCGAAGGCGGCGACCGCGGCGGCCGAGCCGCCGCCGGACCCGCCGGGGATGCGTCCGAGGTCCCAGGGGTTGTGGGTGGGCCCGTAGGCGGAGTGCTCGGTGGAGGAGCCCATCGCGAACTCGTCCATGTTGGTCTTGCCCAGGATCGGCAGGCCGGCGGCCTTGACCCGCGCGACCACGGTGGCGTCGTACGGCGGGATCCAGCCCTCGAGGATCCGCGAGCCGCAGGTGGTGGGCAGGCCCTCGGTGGCCAGCACGTCCTTGACGGCGATCGGGACGCCGTCGAGGAGCGAGCGGGTCGCGCCCTCGGCGCGGCGCTCGTCGGCGGCGGCGGCCTGCGCGAGCGCGCCCTCGGCGTCGACGTGCAGGAACGCGTGCACCGCGCCGTCGACCTCGGCGATCCGGTCGAGGTGGGCCTGGGTGAGCGCGACCGAGGTGGTCGCGCCCGAGGCGAGGTCGTCGGCCAGCTCGGCGGCGGTCCGCCGGATCAGGTCGGTCACTGCTCGTCACCCAGGATCCGCGGGACGGCGAACCGCTGCTGCTCCTGCGCCGGCGCGCCGGACAGCGCCTGCTCGGGCGTCAGGGACGGCGTCACGACGTCGTCGCGGAAGACGTTGGTCAGCGGCAGCGCGTGCGACGTCGGGGGCACGTCGTCACCGGCCACGCCGCTGATCGAGGCCACGGACTCGAGGATGACCGACAGCTGGGGCGCGAGGTGGTCGAGCTCGGCGTCGTCCAGGTCGATCCGGGCGAGCGTCGCCAGGTGCGCGACCTCGTCTCGGGTGATCTCAGGCATGCCTCCCAGCCTAGGGCGTCCGTCCGGGTCGCGTGACGGCGCCAGGACGCCGGCGGCCGCGCACATGAGAGCTTCTTCACCCGCACCTCATCCCGACCTCACGGCGGGCCACCACGCTGGTCCCACGACGCCGGGGCGGGACCGCCGCGGCACCTCCACCGGAAGGACACCCCATGTCACCCCTGCGTGCCGCCACCGCCACCGTGGGAGCCGCGGCCCTGCTCGCCGCGCCCCTCGCCACGATCACCGCCACCCCGGCCCAGGCCGCCGAGCGGAGCGCCCGTTGCGACGGCGCGAAGTTCGAGCTCGAGGTCGAGCGCGACGACGGCCGCTTCGAGGTCGACGCCGACATCGACGACGCCCGGCCCGGGTCGCGGTGGCGCGTCGTGCTCAAGCAGGACGGGAAGACCTACGTCAACACGGTGCGCCGGGCCGACGACGACGGCGACGTCGGGATCGACCGCAACCGCCCCAACACCCGCGGCAAGGACGTCTTCACGATGCGCGTCAACCGCGTCGGCACCGCCGGCGGCTGCACGGTCCGCATCGTCATGCGCTGACCGCGCACCCGGGCCCTCCGCCCCGCACCCGCGACACCGATCGGTCGCGGGGTGTCGTCGTCCTGGCGGGACCCGCCAAGATGGGTGGCATGCCCGTCACCCGAGGATTCACCGGCAAGCGCCGGGCCGAGGCCGCCGGCCGAGCCGACCGCCTCCCGCCCGGCCAGTACGACGCGGGGGCCGAGTGGCCGACGCTGACCGCCGAGGTCACGCCGCACCTCGACCCCGAGCACTGGACCATCACCGTCGACGGCCTCGCGCGCACGCCGACCACGTGGACCTGGCGGCAGCTGCGGGCGCTGCCGGGCGACTCCTACTTCGGCGACATCCACTGCGTCACCACGTGGAGCCGGTTCGACACGACGTTCGTGGGCGTCAGCGTCGACACCCTGCTCGAGGCCGCCGGGCCGCTGCCGGAGGCGGCGTACGTGATGGCCCACAGCACCACCGGCTACACCACCAACCTGCCGCTCGCCGACGTCACCGGCGGCAAGGCCTGGCTGATGTGGGAGGCCGACGGCAAGCCGCTCAGCGACGAGCACGGCGGGCCGGTGCGGCTGCTGGTGCCGCACCTGTACTTCTGGAAGTCGGCCAAGTGGGTCACCCGGCTCGAGCTGATGGCGCGTGACCGGCCCGGCTTCTGGGAGAGCAACGGCTACCACGACCGCGGCGACCCGTGGCTCGAGCAGCGCTACCAGGGCGACCCGTGAGCACCGAGGCGACGAGCTGGACCACCGCCACCGTCGTCGAGATCGACCGGCCCGACGGCCGGCTGGCCCGGATCCGCCTCGACGTCGACGGCCGCGTCGACCACCTGCCGGGCCAGCACTACGTCGTCCGCCTGCGCGCGCCCGACAACTACACCGCCCAGCGCTCCTACTCCGTCGCCTCCGACCCGGCCGACCCGCTGGTCGAGCTGCTCGTCGAGCGGCTGCCCGACGGCGAGGTGTCCGGTCACCTCCACGACGTCGCCGAGCCCGGCGACGTGCTGGAGGTGCGGGGGCCGATCGGCGGCTGGTTCACGTGGACCGGCGACACCACGGCCGTCGCGATCGGCGGCGGCAGCGGCATCGTGCCGATCGTCTCGATGCTGCGGTACGCCGTCCGCACCGGCCGGGCCGACCGGCTGCGGGTCGTCGCGGTCGGCCGCACCCTCGACGAGCTGCCCTACGCCGAGGAGCTGCTCGCGGGCGGCGCGTTCGTCGCCCTGACCCGGGAGAACCTGGGCAGCCGGGTCGCCGCGCCGCCGTACCCGGAGGAGGTCCGTGACCTCGTCGGCGACGGAACACCCACGCCGGCCGAGGCGGCGTACGTGTGCGGCTCGGTGGGCTTCGCCTCCTTCGCCACGCGCGTGCTGGGCGAGGCGGGGATGCGGGCCGACGCCATCCGGGTGGAGCAGTTCGGGGCCACGGGCTGACACCGCGGGGTGGTTGAAGGTTCATCGATCTCGGCTACCGTCGGACCCATGACGAAGCTCGCGATCATCTACTACTCCAGCTACGGCACCATCCACTCCATGGCGACGCGCCTCGCGCAGACCGCCGAGAGCCAGGGCGCGGAGGTCCGGCTGCGCCGGGTGCGCGAGACCGCGCCCGACGAGGTCGTCCAGAGCGTCGAGCCGTGGGCCGCGCACGCCGCCTCGGTGGCCGACCTGCCCGTCGCCGAGCCCGACGACCTGGCCTGGGCCGACGCCGCGATCTTCGGCTCCGGCACCCGCTACGGCCACGTGACCAGCCAGCTGCAGTCGTTCATCGACACCCTCGGCCCGCTGTGGCAGGAGGGCAAGCTCGCCGACAAGGTCTACGCGGCGATCACCTCCAGCTCGACCAAGCACGGCGGCCAGGAGACGACGCTGGAGGCGATGAACACGACCTTCGCCCACTTCGGCGGCATCATCGTCCCGCCGGGCTACACCGACGCGGTGAAGTTCAACGACGGCAACCCCTACGGCGTCGGCAAGGTCGCCGGCAGCGACCTCGACGACGACGACAACGCGGCGCTGGACCACCTGGTCACCCGCGTGCTGATGGTGGCTGGCAAGCTCAACGGCTGAGCGCCTGCTCCACCAGGGCGGCGACCTCGTCGGCCTGGCGGTCCGAGGACACCACGACGACGGCGGTGCGCGACGGCGCACCGCCGTCGGTCTGTCCCAGGACCCGGCCCCGGGTCCAGTCCCGGGTCATCGCGAAGACCGAGTCCATCGCGTCGTCGAACTCCGGCCCGGGGTCGGCGGTGACGCCGCGCAGCCAGCGCCGCAGCACCACGTTGTGCGCGGTGACGACCGCGGCCGCGAGCAGCTCGGCGTGCAGGTCGCCGAGCGGACCCGGCAGCCACTCGCGCAGCCGGTCGCGGAAGAGCCGCTGGTAGCCGAGCATGCTCGCGACCTCGCGCTCGCGCAGCACCGGCACCGTGCGGGTCAGCCGGTAGCGGCTCAGCGCCAGCGGCCCCTCCTCGACGTACTGGTCGAGCACGAGGCGGGCCGCCTCGGTCACCGCCACCCGCATCGTCGTCGCCGACCCGGTGGCCAGGCGGGCCTCGATCCGCGCCTGCAGGTCGGCGTGCCGGGGGAAGATCACGTCCTCCTTGGACCCGAACGCGCGGAAGAACGTCGAGCGGCTCACCCCGGCCCGCTCGACGATCTGCTCGACCGTCGTGGCGTCGTACCCCTGCTCGTCGAAGAGCGCGAACGCCGCCTCGACCATCGGTTCGCGTGCAGCCATGTGCGGTTCCCGCCTGCTCCGTGTGAGACTGGGTGTCAACGCGACGATACCGAGTTCCTGGGGGCTCCGAGATGACCGGCACGCAGTTCGACCTGTTCCGCACCAGCGACGACCACGAGGAGCTGCGGCACGCCGTGCGCGACCTGGTGGCGAACAAGGTCACGCCGTACGCCGCCGAGGTCGACGAGCAGGCGCGCTACCCCCAGGAGGCGCACGACGCCCTCGTCGCGGCCGACTTCCACGCCCCGCACGTGCCCGAGCAGTACGACGGCGTCGGCGCCGACGCGCTGGCCACCTGCATCGTGATCGAGGAGGTCGCCCGCGGGTGCGCGTCGTCGTCGCTGATCCCGGCGGTCAACAAGCTTGGCTCGATGCCGGTGGTCCTGGGCGGCTCCGAGGACCTCCAGGCCCGCTACCTGCCGCGGCTCGCCCGCGGCGAGGGCTTCTCCTACGGGCTGTCCGAGCGCGAGGCCGGCTCCGACACCGCCGCGATGCGCACCCGCGCGGTGCGCGACGGCGACGACTGGGTGCTCACCGGCACCAAGGCGTGGATCACCGGGGCCGGCGTCTCGCAGTTCTACACGGTGCTCGCCGTGACCGACCCCGACGCCGGTCGGGGCAAGGGCGTGAGCGCGTTCGTCGTCGAGAAGGACGACCCCGGCTTCACCTTCGGCGGGAAGGAGCGCAAGCTCGGCATCAAGGGCTCCCCCACCCGCGAGCTGCTCCTCGACCGGGTCCGCATCCCCGGCGACCGGATCATCGGCGAGCCCGGGACGGGCCTGCCCCTCGCCCTGCGCACCCTCGACCACACCCGCGTCACGATCGGCGCCCAGGCCGTCGGCATCGCCCAGGGCGCCCTCGACCTCGCGACCGACTACGTCAAGCAGCGCCACCAGTTCGGCAAGCGGGTCGCCGACTTCCAGGGCGTCCAGTTCATGCTCGCCGACATGGCGATGAAGCTCGAGGCCGCGCGCCAGATGGTCTACGTCGCCGCCGCCAAGTCCGAGCGCGACGACCCCGACCTCCCGTTCTTCGGTGCCGCCGCGAAGTGCTTCGCCTCCGACACCGCGATGGAGATCACCGTCGACGCCGTCCAGCTGCTCGGCGGGTCCGGCTACACCCAGGACTTCGCGGCCGAGCGGATGATGCGCGACGCCAAGATCACCCAGATCTACGAGGGCACCAACCAGATCCAGCGCGTCGTGATGGCGCGCCAGCTGCTCGCCCGCTAGTCCGGACGGGATGGCCCCTTGTCGGGCGGTTCCAGGGCCAGGACGTCCGGGACCGGCCCACCGGCCCGTCAGCCCGGGAAGTCGCCACGACCGGCGCGGAAGCGGCCGAGGATCTCGACCAGCGTGGCGATGTCGTCGGCGGAGAGACCGACCTGCTCGAAGACCTGCTCGTTGAGCACCGTGGTCGCCTCCTCCACCAGCGCCAGGCCCGGCGGGAGCAGCACCAGGATGGCCGAGCGGCCGTCGTCGGGGTTGGCGGCCCGCTCGACCAGGCCGTCCTCCTTGAGCCGCGTGGCGAGGCTGGTCAGCGACGTGGGGTGCACCTGGAGGCGGTGGCCGGCGCGCAGCATCGTCATCCGCTGCTCGGAGGCGAAGCTGAGCAGCCGCAGCAGCTCGAAGCGGGCGAAGGTCAGCCCGAACGGGCGCAGCACGGCGTCGATCTGGGTGAGCAGCAGCTGCTGGGCGCGCATCACCGAGGTGACCGCGGCCATGCCGTCGGCGGCGTCGTCCCAACCGTGGGCCCGCCACTGCCGGCGGGCCTCGGCGATCGGATCGCGGCCGACGGGGGTGGGCGTGCTCATCCGAGGCATCGTAGTGACGGCCCCACCAGACCGGCTGACGGCACGACGCCCCCGGTCCCAGCGGGACCGAGGGCGTCGGGCCCGTGGAGCTGCGCGGCGGCGGTCAGCAGGGGCGGACGCGCCGGAACGGGATCGTCGCACCGTCGCCCATCGCGCCGGTGCCGATGCCGACGTTGAGCTCGAGCCTGCCGCCGGTCTCGAAGGTGATCGACTTGACCCGGGACTTCTGGCCGCCGCGGGTCAGGGGCAGCTGGATGGTCTTGCCGGTGTCGTCGCCGTCGCGCACGACGTAGAGCGCGCCGGACCGGACGTTGCGGGGACGGTTGCGGGTGTTGTCGATCTGGGCGAACAGGCGCACCTTGTTGCTGTCGGCCATCACGACCTTGCACGCGTCGACCGACGCCTGGTAACGGCTGATCACCGGCTGGAGGTCGCGGGCCGGGGCGGCCCCGGCGGGAGCGGCGAGGGTGCCGGCCGCGACGGCGGCGGCGACGGAGGAGACGAGGACGGTGCCGAGACGGCGCGTGGGGAGGGAGGTCATGGTGCTGACGGTGGCAGTGATGCCGCCGCGCCGCGGTCGAACGCCGGTTCCTGGCCCGGACGGACGCGAGGGCTGACCGATCGGCCAGCCGTCACTCGTCGTCGGTCGCGGGTGGCCCGTCGGCGAGCAGGGCCTTGAACCCGTCCTCGTCGAGGACCGGGACCCCCAGCTGCTCGGCCTTGTCGGCCTTGCTGCCGGCGTTGTCACCGGCGACGAGGTAGTCGGTCTTCTTCGACACCGAGCCGGACGCCTTGCCACCGTGGGCCAGGATCGCCTCCTTGGCCGAGTCGCGGCTGAAGTCGACGAGCGACCCGGTGACCACGATCGTCAGGCCCTCGAGCGTGCGCGGGAGGGTCTCGTCGCGCACGTCGGCCATCGCGACCCCCGCGGCCTCCCAGGCGTCGACGATCGTGACGTGCCAGGGCACGCCGAACCACTCGATGACCGCGTCGGCGATCGTCGGGCCGACGCCCTCGGCCGCCGCCAGCTGCTCGCGGGTGGCCCCGCGGATCGCGGCCATCGAGCCGAACTCCTGGGCCAGCGCGCGGGCGGCGGTGGGCCCGACGTGCCGCACCGACAGCGCGACGAGCACCCGCCAGAGCGGCACGCCCTTGCGCTGGTCGAGGTTGGCCAGCAGGCGCTGGGCGTTGGCGTTGAGCTGCGGGCCCTCCTCGCCCTTCTTCGGGGCCCGGGTGAACAGCGGGGTCCTGCGGAGCCGGTCAGCGTCGAGGTCGAAGACGTCGCCCTCGTTGGCGATCGCCCCGGAGACCAGCAGCGCGGTCGCGGCCTCGTAGCCGAGGCCCTCGATGTCGAAGGCGCCGCGGCCCGCGACGTGGTAGACCCGCTCGCGCACCTGGGCCGGGCAGAGCTCGTGGTTGGGGCAGCGCCGGTCCTTGTCGCCGGACTTCTGCTCCACCAGGGGGGTGCCGCAGCCGCCGTACTCGGGTGGGCACGTCGTGGGCGGCACCCACGGCTCCAGGCCCGGGGGGCGCAGGGTGAGCACCGGGCCGAGGATCTCGGGGATCACGTCGCCGGCCTTGCGCAGGATCACGGTGTCGCCGGGATCGCCCGGTCGGACGTCCTTGCGCTCGACCTCGTAGAAGTTGTGCAGGGTCGCGTTCTCGACCGTGGAGCCGGCGACGAGGGTGGGCTCCATGACCCCGTAGGGCGTGACCCGTCCGGTGCGGCCGATGTTGACGCGGATCTCGAGGAGCCTGGCGTTGACCTCCTCGGGCGGGTACTTGAACGCGATCGCCCAGCGCGGTGCGCGGCTGGTGGAGCCCAGACGGCGCTGCAGCGACACGTCGTCGACCTTCACCACGACCCCGTCGATCTCGTAGGGAACGATCGTGTGGCGGTGCTCCCCGGCGTGGGCGATGTAGCCCTGGACCTCCTCGAGCGTGGGGAGCACCCGCACCTGCTCGGAGATCGACAGCCCCCACTCGCGCAACGCGTCGTAGGCCGTCGACTGGGCGACCGGCTCGAAGCCCCGACGGGCCCCGATGCCGTGGCAGACCATGCCGAGCGCGCGCGTGGCCGTGACCCGAGGGTCTTTCTGGCGCAGGGAACCGGCGGCGGCGTTGCGCGGGTTGGCGAACATCGGCTTGCCGGCGTCGATCATCGACGCGTTGAGCCGGTCGAAGGCCGCGCGCGGGAGGTAGACCTCGCCGCGGACCTCGACCAGCTCGGGGACCGGGTACGTCGCCGACGCGCGCAGCCGGTGCGGCACCCCGTCGATCGTCTTGACGTTGGGGGTGACGTCCTCGCCGGTACGGCCGTCGCCCCGGGTCAGCGCGCGGACCAGGCGCCCGGACTCGTAGAGCAGGTTGATCGCGAGCCCGTCGACCTTGAGCTCGCACAGCAGCTGCGGCGACTCCACCCCGTCACGGCCGAGGCGGGCGTGCCACGACGCGAGCTCCTCGGCGGAGAACGCGTTGTCGAGGCTCTCCATCCGTTGCAGGTGGTCGACGGCGGTGAACTCGGTCGAGACCGCTCCCCCGACCTGCTGGGTGGGCGAGTCGGGCGTGCGGAGCTCGGGGAACTGCTCCTCGAGGTCCTGGAGCCGACGCATCCGCCGGTCGTAGTCGGCGTCGGACAGCGCCGGGTCGTCGAGCACGAAGTAGCGCCAGCGGGCGTCCTCGACCTGCTCGCTGAGGGCGCGGTGCTCCTCGCGGGACTCGGGGGCGGCGGGGGTCGCGGTCTGGTCGGGCACGGGCCCATCCTGCCGCGCCCCGCCGACAGCCGGCAGGGGTGAGCGGACCGCCCGACGCGGCGAGTTCACCTGGCCGCAAAGTTTTTCGGGTTGCCGGGAATGAAACGAGTCCGTACCTTCTTGATGGAACGAAACGGTACCGTTCCATCCAGTGACGAAGGACACACCACGACCATGACACCCCTCCCCGGCGCGGCCGCCTCCGACGGCGCCCGACCCCGCGTCGAGGGCGACCGCGAGCAGGAGATCCTCGACGCGACGCTCGACGTCCTCGCCGACGTCGGCTACGACCGCCTCACCATGGACGCGGTGGCCTCGCGGGCCCACGCCTCCAAGGCCACGCTCTACCGGCGGTGGAGCACCAAGGCGGCCCTGGTCATCGATGCACTGATCTCGCAGAAGGAGCCGATGACGGCCCCCGACACGGGCACGCTGCGCGGCGACCTGCTCGGCATGTTCTGCGGCATGGGCGGCCTGACCGACCAGCGACAGGTCGCCATCCTGGCCAGCGTGCTCACCGCGATCGCGCGGGACCAGGACTTCGCCGAGGCGTTCCGGCGCGACTTCATCGGTCCCAAGGCCGCACTCAGCATCGAGGTGTTCCGGCGGGCCCGCGACCGCGGCGAGGTCCGGGCCGACGTCGACCTCGACATCGTCACCGCCGCCCTGCCGGGCATCGTGCTGCACCGCCAGTTCCTGCTCGGCGAGATGCCCGACGCCGCCTCGATCGAGCGCGTCGTCGACCAGATCATCCTGCCCGCCGTCGCGGCCGGGCCCTCCACCACCCACCACACCCACGACCAGAAAGACATGTGATGACCGACCTGACCAAGACCGAGGTGGCCCCCACCCCGGACAAGCCGGAGCGGGAGCTCCACCTCGGGTGGGCGCTGGTGCTCATCTCGATGGCGCAGCTGATGGTGGTCCTCGACGCCTCCATCGCCAACATCGCGCTGCCGTTCATCGGCGAGGACCTCAACATCGACGACGCCAACCTCACCTGGATCGTCACCGGCTACGCGCTGGCCTTCGGCGGCCTGCTGCTGCTCGGTGGCCGGCTCGGCGACCTCTACGGACGCCGTCGGGTGTTCATGGTCGGCCTGCTCATCTTCGCCCTGGCCTCCTTCCTGGGCGGCATCGCCCAGAGCGAGGCCATCCTGCTCGCCTCCCGTGGGCTCCAGGGCCTGGGTGCGGCGCTCGCCTCCCCCGCCGCCCTCGCGCTGATCACCACCACCTTCCCGGCCGGCCCCGCCCGCAACCGCGCGTTCGCGGTGTACGCCGCCATGTCCGGCGCCGGCGCGGCGGTCGGTCTGATCCTCGGTGGCTGGCTCACCGGCCTCGACCCGATCCTCGGCCTCGAGGGCTGGCGCTGGACCTTCCTGATCAACGTCCCGATCGGCGTCGTCGCCGCCCTGCTGGCGCCCCGCTTCCTCAACGAGTCCGAGTCGCACCCGGGCTGGCTCGACGTGCCCGGCGCGATCACCGGCACGTTCGGTCTGCTCGGCCTGGTCTACGGCTTCAGCCGCGCCGGCGAGGAGGCGCACGGCTGGGGTGACACCTGGACCATCGCGTCGCTGGCTGCCGGTGTCGTGCTGCTCGCCGTGTTCGCGATCATCGAGTCCCGCGTGAAGCACCCGCTGCTGCCGGTCCGGGTCTTCGCCAACCGGACCCGCGCCACCAGCTTCCTGGTGATGGCGCTCGTCCCGGCCGCCATGTTCGCGATGTTCTACTTCCTGAGCCTGTTCATCCAGCTCGTGGTGGGCTACAGCCCGCTGCGCACGGGCTTCGCGTTCCTGCCGTTCTCCTTCGGCATCGTGGTCGGCGCAGCCCTGTCGTCCAACCTGGTCAACCGGGTCAACCCGCGCTACATCGCCGGCATCGGCACGCTGATGGCCGCCGCCGCGCTGGTGGGCTTCTCCCTGCTCGACGTCCCGAGCAGCACCGAGGCCCTGCTGGCCGTGGCCGACGGCCAGGGCGCCCTGGGCGCCGACGTGAACTACTGGTCCTCGATCTTCCCCTACATCGTCTTGATGTCGGTCGGCATGGGCATGGTGTTCGTGCCGCTCACCCTGACCGCGGTGCACCACCTCCGCGCCGAGGACTCCGGCATCGGCTCGGGCGTGCTCAACACGATGCAGCAGGTCGGCGGCGCGCTCGGCCTGGCGATCCTGGGCACCGTCTCGCTGCACTACGCCGACGGCACCAAGTCGGCCCTCACCAGCGACCTGGGCGCCCAGGGCCTCCCGGCCGACGCCGCCAGGGACCTGGCGTTCCTCGGCTCCTTCACCGAGGGAGCGACGGCGGCCTTCCTGGTCGGCGCCGTGCTGATCGCGCTCGGCTCCGCGGCGATCTGGGCGTTCCTCAACGTCAAGCACGAGGAGCTGGCCACCGACGGCCCCGAGGGCGGCGCCCCGGTCCACGTGGGCTGACCCCGCTCCACGCCGTACGACGGCCCGTCACCTCCCCGCTCCTGTGGGGGGTGGCGGGCCGTTCGTCGTGTCGGGCGGGTGGGCCGACTGGTGCAGGATTCCCCGGTGCACCGGGGAATCCTGCACCTCGGGGGCAGAACTTCGGCCCCGAACCGCCAGGACTGCCCGCGAAGGTGCGACGGGCAGGGTCAGGCGTCGCCGAGGTTGCGCGCGGTGGTCGCGGAGAGCTCGAGCGCGCGGCGCACCCACGCCGGTGAGGCGCCGGCCAACCCGCACGACGGCGTCACGACGAGCGACCCGACGACGACCGCCGGGTCGAGGCCCAGCATGTCGAGCCACCGGAGCACGCGCTCGGTGAGCTCGGTGTCGGTCGGCACCGGCGCCGGGTCGGTGGAGGGCACGACGCCGAGCGCGACGGTCTCGCCGGCCTCGAGCATCGTGGCCAGCACCTCGTGCCCGGCGGCGTCGACGGTCGCCAGGTCGACGGACAGGCCGCGGGCACCGGCACCGCGGACCAGGTCGAGGGGCGTCCCGGGGGCGCACGAGTGCACCCACGGCTCCGCGCCCTCGTCGGCGATCGCAGCCAGCACCCAGCCGAGGTGCTCGGACGCCTCGGGCGGGTGGACCGACCGGTGGCGGCCGAAGCCGGACGCCGTCGGAACACCGCCGCCGACCACGGCCGCGAGCGACGGCTCGTCGACCTGGACGACGAGCCGCCCGGCTCCGCTGACGCGGCGGCGTACGTCGCGCACGTGGGTCCGCACGCCCTCGGCGAGGGCCTGGGCCAGGTCGCGCCGGGCGCCGTGGTCGCTGACCACCTTGTCGCCGCGCGGCTTCTCGACCGTCGCGGCCAGGGTCCAGGGTCCGGCGACCTGCACCTTGAACGCCCCGGTGTGGTCCTGGGTGAGCTCCTCGAGCCCGTCGAGGTCCTGGGCGAGCAGGCTGCGCGCGCGACGGTGGTCGACGCCGGAGGCGTCGGTGAGGCGCCAGCCGGCGGGCTGGAGGTCGACGCCGAGGTCTGCGACCAGCGCGAGCGCGCGGCCGACCATGCCGGCGGTGATCCCGCGGGCCGGGAGCTCCACGAGGTGCGGCAGGTCGCCGAGCTCGCCGAGGACGATGCGCTGGGCCTCGGCGAACGACTCCCCGCTCACCGACCCCACGCCGGTGGCGGTCGTCACCGGGCGCTCACGCGGTGGCCGCGATCGTCGCCGAGCCGACCACGCGGGTGCCGTCGTAGACGACGGCCGCCTGCCCGGGCGCGATGCCGTACGCCGGCTCGTGCAGCTCGACGGCCACCTCGTCGCCGGCGACCGAGACGGTGGCCGGCAGCTCGCCGCCGTGGGCGCGCAGCTGGACGGTGCCGCGGACGACGCGCGGCACGGTGCCGCACCACCGCGGACGGACGCCGGTCAGCCGGCGCACGGCGAGCCGCTCGTGGGGGCCGACGGTCACCGTGCCCGTGACCGGCTCGATGTCGAGCACGAACCGCGGCTTGCCGTCGGGCGCGGGGCGGCCGATGCGCAGGCCCTTGCGCTGGCCGATGGTGAACCCGTAGGTGCCCTCGTGGCGGCCGAGCTCGTCGCCGGTCTCGGCGTCGACGATCGGCCCGCCGTGGTTGGGCGCCCGGTCGCCGAGCTTCTCGCGCAGCCAGCCGGCGTTGTCGCCGTCGGCGACGAAGCAGATGTCGTGGCTGTCGGGCTTGTCGGCCACCAGCAACCCACGCCGGGCGGCCTCGGCGCGCACGTCGGCCTTGGTCGACCCGCCCAGCGGGAACATCGAGTGGGCGAGCTGGCGCTGGTCGAGCACGCCGAGCACGTAGGACTGGTCCTTGCCGTCGTCGACGGCGCGGTGCATCTCGACCGTGCCGTCGGTGCCGGTGACGAGCTGGGCGTAGTGGCCGGTCGCCACCGCGTCGTAGCCCAGGGCCAGGCCGCGCTCGAGGACCGCGGCGAACTTGATCTTCTCGTTGCAGCGCAGGCACGGGTTGGGGGTGCGGCCGGCGGCGTACTCGTCCATGAAGTCCTCGACGACGTCCTCGTGGAAGCGCTCGGAGAGGTCCCAGACGTAGAAGGGGATGCCGATCACGTCGGCGGCGCGGCGCGCGTCGTTGCTGTCCTCGATGGTGCAGCAGCCGCGTGCGCCGGAGCGGTAGGACGCCGGGTTGCGCGACAGCGCGAGGTGGATGCCGGTGACGTCGTGGCCGGCGTCGGCGGCCCGGGCGGCCGCGACGGCGGAGTCGACGCCGCCCGACATGGCGGCCAGGACCCTCATGACCGGCGGGCGGCGCTGGCGCGCTCGACGACCGGCACGATCGCCTCGACCACGGCGTCGACGTCGGCGGGCGTGGAGGTGTGGCCGAAGGAGAACCGCAGGGAGTGCCGGGCGGCCTCGTCCTCGCAACCCATCGCCAGCAGGACGTGGGAGGGCTGGGCGACGCCGGCCGAGCAGGCCGAGCCGGTGGAGCACTCGATGCCGCGGGCGTCGAGCAGCATCAGCAGCGAGTCGCCCTCGCAGCCGGGGAAGCCGAGGTGGGCGTTGCCCGGCAGGCGCCCCTCGCCGAGGGGCGCGCCGTGGAGGTGGGCGTCGGGGACGACCTCGATCACGCGGCGGACCAGGTCGTCGCGCAGCGTCCCGATGTGGACGGCGTGCTCGGCCTGGTGCTTGACCGCGAGCTCGACGGCCGCGGCGAACGCGGCGATGGCCGGGGTGTCGATGGTGCCGCTGCGGATGTCGCGCTCCTGCCCGCCGCCGTGCACGAGCGCGACCACGTCGAGCTCACGGCGTACGACGAGCGCGCCGACGCCGAACGGGCCACCGACCTTGTGCCCGGTGACCGTCATCGCGTCGACCCCCGACGCGGCGAAACCGAGCGGCACCGACCCGAGCGCCTGCACGGCGTCGGTGTGCACCGGGATGCCGTGGGCGTGGGCGACCTCGACCACCTCGGCGACCGGCTGGACGGTGCCGACCTCGTTGTTGGCCCACATCACCGAGACCACGGCCACCGAGCCGGGGTCGCGCTCGATGCTGGCGCGCAGGGCGTCGAGGTCGAGCCGACCGGTGGCGTCGACCGCGAGCAGCTCGACCTCTGCCCCGTCGGAGTCGGCGAGCCAGTGCACGGCGTCGAGGACCGCGTGGTGCTCGACGGCGGTGGTCAGCACCCGCGTGCGCCGCGGGTCGGCCGCGCGCCGGGCCCAGAAGATCCCCTTGATCGCGAGGTTGTCGGCCTCGGTGCCGCCGGAGGTGAAGACCACCTCGCCGGGCCGGCAGTCCAGCGCCTGGGCGACGGTCTCGCGCGACTCCTCCACGACCCGCCGCGCGTGCCGCCCGGAGGCGTGCAGCGAGCTGGGGTTGCCGACGTCACGCAGGTGGGCGGTCATCGCCTCGACCGCAGCCCCCACCATCGGGGTCGTCGCGGCGTGGTCGAGGTAGTGCACCCGCCCGCGCTCGACCGCGCTCACCGGGGTCGCCCCGGCCCGGTCGTCACGCGGTGCGCGGCGCGACCGGTCGGGATCGTCGTGGGGTTGTCCATGGCACCTTCCAGAGTACGGCGCGGCGACCGCACCACCGCAGGTGACCAGCATCGGCCCAGGTCGGGTGCGTCACAGTCACCCGTTCGGTGGGGGGTCGGTGGGTGGTGGGGTTGTGCGCGGGTCGGCGGCGCGAGATCTCACCGGTGGGCCGGGGAAGTCTGAACTTCCCGGGCAATGCATTGCCTGTGAAGTTCAGGTCTTGCCCAAGAGGTGGTGCGGCTGCGCTCTACGTGGCTGCTGGGGCTGCGCCGGGTGCGGGATTCCCCCGGTGCACCGGGGAAACCAGCACCTCGGGGCCGAAACTTCACCCCCGAACCGTCAGTTCTGCCCGCGAAGCCCGGGGACCGGCCGGTCACCACGGCGACGGTGGCACCGGGACCCTCAGGCCGCGGGCCGCAGCTCGGCCACCACGGCCCGGTGGTCGGTGCCGTCGATCCGGACGGTGCCGGTGTCGGTGACGGCCCAGTCGTCGTCGACGAGCACGTGGTCTATCTGGACCAGTGCGAGCGGCAGCGGGCTGCCCGACTCCGGCCAGGTCGGCGCCCAGCCGTCGTTGGCCTGCTCGACGGCCGAGCGCCAGCCGGCGTCGACGAGGTCGCGGACCGTGGGGTGGTCGAGCGTCGCGTTGAGGTCGCCGGCGACGACGTCGACGTCGTGCTGCTGAGCCGCGGCGAGCACCAGCGACTGGTCGCGGCGCCAGTCGGCCGGTCTCGTCGGCGGCGCGGGGTGGGTGCCGAGCAGGGTGAGGCCGTGGGTGCGCACGACGATCGAGTCGAACGTCGTCGCCACGGTGGCCACCGGTCGGACCCGGCGGGAGGACAGCACCACGGTGCCCTCGGTGGTCTCCCCGGGCTGGCCGGCCCGGTGCGGGAGCAGGTCGGCAAGACCGGCCGTGTCGGCGGCGGCCAGGAAGCCGGCCGTCACCTCGCTGAGCACGACCACGTCGGCGCCGGAGTCGCGGACGGCCTCGGCTAGCTGCTCGGCGTCGCCCTGGCCCTTGAGCACGTTGGCAGCGAGCACGGTGACGGCACCGCCGTCGGCGGCTGGCTCGGGCTCCTCGCCCACCACCAGCGGTGCGACCCAGGAGGCGTGCACGAGCACGAGCGCGCTGGCGACCACCGCGACCGCGAGGCCCACGCCGTCGAGCCGACGACGGCGCGCGAGGACCGCGAGGGTGGCCAGGCCGAGCGCGGCGGCCGCCGACAGCAGCCCGAGCGGGGCGAACGCCGTCAGCACGATCCCGGGGTCGCCGGTCCAGCCGACGGCGCGGGACACCGTGACCGGCACGGTGCCGAGCACCAGCAGGACCGCCGCCGCCAGCAGCAGCGCCCGAAGCGCCCTCACAGCACGACGAGGTCGTCGCGGTGGACCACCTCGCGCTCGTAGCCGGCGCCGAGCTCGCGCTTGAGGTCGTGGCTGGTCCGGCCGAGCAGCGCGGGCAGCTCGGCGGCGTCGAAGTTCACCAGCCCGCGGGCCACCGGTCGCCCGTCGGCGCCGGCGAGGTCGACGGGGTCGCCGGCCACGAACTGCCCCGACACCCCGGTGATCCCGGCCGCCAGCAGGGAGGCCCGCCGCTCGACGACCGCGCGCACCGCGCCGTCGTCGAGGGTGAGCACCCCGACCGCCTCCGTGGCGTGGCGCAGCCACAGCTGCCGGGTCGGGCGCTTGCGGCCCGTGGGCCGGAACAGGGTGCCGACGGGTCCGCCGGCCAGCGCCTCCCCCGCCCGCGCCGCAGAGGTGAGCACGACGGGTACGCCGGCCCCGGTGGCGATCCGGGCCGCCTCGACCTTGGTGTGCATGCCACCCGTGCCGACCCCGGACGCGCCCGTGCCGCCGATGCGCACCCCCGCGAGGTCGGCCTCGGCGGTCACCTCGGTGACCAGCCTGCTGGCGGGGTCGGCCGGCGGGCCGTCGTACAGGCCGTCGACGTCGGAGAGCAGCACCAGCAGGTCGGCGTGCACGAGGTGGGCGACGAGCGCGGCGAGCCGGTCGTTGTCGCCGAAGCGGATCTCGGTGGTCGCGACCGTGTCGTTCTCGTTGACGATGGGCAGCACCCCGAGCTCGAGGAGCTTGGCGAAGGTCTGGTGGGCGTTGCGGTAGTGGGCGCGGCGCGTCACGTCGTCGAGGGTGAGCAGCACCTGCCCGGCGACGATGCCGTGGCGCGCGAGCTCGTCGGTGTAGCGGTGGACCAGCAGGCCCTGGCCGACCGCGGCCGCCGCCTGCTGGGCGGCCAGCCCGGACGGGCGGCGCTTGAGCCCGAGCGGGGCGAGCCCGGCGGCGATGGCCCCGGAGGAAACCAGCACCACCTCGGCCCCGCGGCCGCGCAACGCGGCCAGCACGTCGACGAGGCCGCTCAGCCGGGCAGGGTCGAGCCCGCCGGCCCCGGTCGTCAGCGACGACGAGCCGACCTTGACCACGACGCGGCGGGCGTCGGTGACCTCTGCCCTCACCTCTGCCCCGGTCACCGGCCCGGGTCGTCCTCGGCCCAGTCGGGGTCCTCGGTCGACCCGATCTCGTAGGAGCTCGGGCCGTAGACCTCGGGCTGGTCGATGCGCCGGGCGACGTCGGCGCGGCCCTCGGCCTCGGCCTTGTCCTCCAGGCCCTCCTGGATCGCGCGGCGGCGTCCGACCGACGGGCGCTCCTCGCGCAACCGGGTGTCCTCGCCGCGGCGGGCGAGGTTCTCGGCGCCGGCGTCGAGGCCGGGCTTGAAGTCGAAGACGACGGCGTCGTCGGGGTTGCCGATCAGGACGGTGTCGCCCTCGACGGCACCCAGCTCGAGCAGCCGCTTCTCGATGCCGAGCCGGTTGAGCCGGTCGGCGAGGAAGCCGACGGCCTCGTCGTTGCTGAAGTCGGTCTGCCGCACCCAGCGCTCGGGCTTGGTGCCCCGCACGCTCCAGCCGTCGACGGTCTCGGTGACGGTGAAGTCGCCACCTCCGTCGACGCTCGGCGGGCGCAGCACGATCCGGGTGGCGACCTCGACCGCCTTCTCCTCCCGGGCGGCCAGCACGATCTCGGCCATCGCAAAGGTCAGCGCACGCGTGCCCTCGCCCGACGCCGCCGAGATCGGGAAGACCCGCAGCCCGCGGGCGCGCAGGTCGCCGAGGACCATGTCGGAGATGTCGCGACCGTCGGGGACGTCGACCTTGTTGAGCGCGACCAGCCGCGGCCGGTCCTCGAGGCCGCCGTAGCGGCTCAGCTCGCGCTCGATGACGTCGAGGTCGTCGACGGGGTTGCGGCCCGGCTCGAGCGTGGCGGTGTCGAGGACGTGCACCAGCGCCGCACAACGCTCGACGTGGCGCAGGAAGTCGTGGCCGAGTCCGCGGCCGTCGCTGGCGCCCTCGATGAGGCCGGGCACGTCGGCGACGGTGAACGTCGTCTCGCCCGCCGTGACGACGCCGAGGTTGGGCACCAGGGTCGTGAACGGGTAGTCGGCGATCTTGGGCCGCGCCCGGGAGATCGACGCGATCAGGCTCGACTTGCCGGCGCTGGGGAAGCCGACCAGGCCGATGTCGGCGACCACCTTGAGCTCGAGGACGACCTCGAGCTCGTCACCGGGCTCCCCGAGCAGCGCGAACCCGGGCGCCTTGCGCTTGGCGCTGGCCAGCGCCGCGTTGCCGAGACCGCCCCGACCGCCCTCGGCGACCACCAGCTCGGTGCCGGGGCCGACCAGGTCGGCGATCGGGTCGCCGTTCTTGAGGCTGACGACGGTGCCGTCGGGCACCGGCAGCACCAGGTCGGCGCCGTGGCCGCCGTTCTTGTGCCCGCCGGCGCCGTGGCCGCCGCTCGGCGCCTTGCGGTGCGGGCTGTGGTGGTAGTCGACCAGCGTGGTGACGTCGGGGTCGACGCGCAGGATCACGGAACCGCCGGGCCCGCCGTTGCCGCCGTCGGGCCCGCCGAGCGGCTTGAACTTCTCGCGGTGCACCGACGCGATGCCGTTGCCACCCCGTCCGGCGCTGATGTGCAGCGTCACCCGGTCGACGAAGGTCGGGACGGCCATGGGGTGCTCCTGGGGCTTGTGGTGCTGGTGGGGTGGGCGGCGCCGCGGGGCCGGATTCCCCGGCCGGCCGGGGATCCCGACCGTTGTCGGGGGGAACTTCCCCCGCCAACCGGTCAGTTTCCCCGGCCAGCCGGGGGATCTGCGCGACGACGACCCGGGAAAATCACGAAGGGCGCCCCGTCCGGGACGCCCTGTCGTGGAAGTGGGTGCTGCTCAGGCCTGGGGCACGATGTTGACGACCTTGCGGCCGCGCTTCACGCCGAACTCGACCGCGCCGGGCTGCAGGGCGAACAGGGTGTCGTCGCCGCCACGGCCGACGCCGCTGCCGGGGTGGAAGTGGGTGCCGCGCTGGCGGACGATGATCTCGCCGGCGTTGACGACCTGGCCGCCGAAGCGCTTGACGCCGAGGCGCTGGGAGTTGGAGTCGCGACCGTTCTTGGTGGACGCGGCGCCCTTCTTGTGTGCCATCTCAGTGAGTCCTTCGAGTCCGGATCGAGTCGGTGGTGGGGTGCGTCAGGACGAGATGTCGGTGACGCGGACCTGGGTGTACTTCTGGCGGTGACCCTGGCGCTTCTTGTAGCCGGTCTTGTTCTTGTACTTCTGGATCACGATCTTGGGACCCTTGGCGCCGCCGAGGACCTCGACGGTGACCGAGGCGTCACCGAGGTCGGTGGCCTTCACGGTCTCGCCGTCGACGGTCATCACGACCGGCAGGGTCAGCGTGTCGCCGACGGGCGCCGAGACCAGGTCGATCTCGATGACGTCGCCGACAGCGACCTTCTGCTGCTTGGCGCCTGCGCGCACGATCGCGTACACCGCGGTCTCCTTCGTCTGTCACTTCACTGAACTTCGGCCCGCGGCACGACCGGATCGGGTGCCGGGCAGGCGGGGAGCGTCCTCGCGGACGCACAAGGGACCATCGTACGGATCCGGCGCACCGGCCGCAAAACGGCCCGGTCTCACCGCTTGCGCGGTCCGCCCTTGCGCTTGACCGGCACGTGCAGGCCGGACGCCTCGTCGCCGTCGGAGCCATCGGAGCGGTCGGAGCCGTCGGGCGACGGCTCCCCCGCTCCGTCGACCGCCGGGTCGACGGCCGCTGCCGCCGTACGACGCGAGCCGCCGCGGGTGCGGGTGACGACCTTGGGCGGCTCGGGCGCCGTCTCGGGGACGGCGACGGGCGCCGCCGCCGGTACGACGACCTCGACCGCCGCCACCGGCGCGGTCGTGGTCACGGTGCGGCTGACGCCGCGGCGGGTGCGGGTGATCACCTTGGGCTCGGCCGGGGGCGCGGCCGGCTCGGCACTCACGGGCGCCTCGGGAGCTGCGGGCTCGACCACCGGGGCAGCCGCGGCGGGCGCCGCGGGCTCCGGGGCAGCCACCGGCTCGGTGCTGGCCGGCGCGTCGGAGGTGGACGCGGCCCGGCCGCGCGGCTGGCGCCCGCGGCGACCCTCGGACCGGGTCGGGGTCGGGGTCTCCTCGACCGCGGGGACCTCGTCGTGCGGCTCGTCGTCCTTGTGGATCTCGGCCTTGGCCATCGCCGCGAACTCCGCGGGGGTCGGCTTGTGGGCCGGCGGGACCGGGGTCGAGGCGGGGGCGTCGTCGTCGGAGCGCCCGCGGCCACCGCGCCGCCGGCCACGACGCTCGCCGTCGCCACCGCCGTCGCCACCGCCGCTGGCGCCCGCGTTGCCGCCGCCGCCGCCGCCGTTGCCGTTGCCGCCGCCGCTGTTGCCGCCACCGCCACGGCCGCGGCCGCCGTCGTCGGACCCACCACGCCGGGACTCGATCGGCATGTCGTGCACGACGACGCCGCGACCGTGGCAGTGCTCGCAGTTCTCGCTGAACGCCTCGAGCAGGCCGGTGCCGATCCGCTTGCGGGTCATCTGCACCAGGCCGAGCGAGGTCACCTCGGCGACCTGGTGGCGGGTGCGGTCGCGACCCAGGCACTCGACGAGGCGACGCATCACCAGGTCGCGGTTGGACTCCAGGACCATGTCGATGAAGTCGACGACGATGATCCCGCCGATGTCGCGCAGCCGCAGCTGGCGCACGACCTCCTCGGCCGCCTCCAGGTTGTTCTTGGTGACCGTCTCCTCGAGGTTGCCCCCCGAGCCGGTGAACTTGCCGGTGTTGACGTCGACGACGGTCATCGCCTCGGTGCGGTCGATGATCAGCGACCCGCCCGAGGGCAGGAACACCTTGCGGTCGAGCGCCTTGGCGATCTGCTCGTCGATCCGGTACGCCGCGAACAGGTCGACGCTGTTGTGCTCGGCGGCGTCGTAGCGCTCCAGGCGCTCGGCCAGGTCGGGGGCGACGTCGTCGACGTAGCGCTTGACGAGGTCCCAGGCGTCGTCGCCCTGGACGACGAGCTTGGCGAAGTCCTCGGTGAACAGGTCGCGGACGACCTTGAGGGTCAGGTCGGGCTCGCCGTAGAGCAGCTGCGGGTTGGAGCTGCGGCCCTTGGACTTGGCCTCGATCTCCTCCCAGCGCGTCTTGAGCCGCTCGACGTCCTGGGTGAGCTCGTCCTCGCTGGCACCCTCGGCCGCGGTGCGGACGATGACGCCGGCGCTGGAGGGCACGACCTCCTTGAGGAGCGTCTTGAGCCGGTTGCGCTCGGTGTCGGGCAGCTTGCGGGAGATGCCGGACGTCGTGCCGTCGGGCACGTAGACCAGGAACCGGCCGGCCAGGCTGATCTGGCTGGTCAGGCGGGCGCCCTTGGCGCCGACGGGGTCCTTGGTGACCTGCACCAGGACCGTCTGGCCCGAGGACAGCACCGACTCGATCTTGCGGGGGTTGCCGTCCTTGTGGCCCAGCGAGGACCAGTTGACCTCACCGGCGTAGAGGACCGCGTTGCGGCCCTTGCCGATGTCGATGAACGCCGCCTCCATCGAGGGCAGCACGTTCTGGACCCGGCCGAGGTAGACGTTGCCGATCAGGGAGGTCTGCGACTCGCGGGCGACGTAGTGCTCGACGAGGACCTTGTCCTCGACGACGCCGATCTGGGTGAGCTCGTCGCGCTGGCGCACGACCATCACGCGCTCGACCGACTCGCGGCGGGCCAGGAACTCGGCCTCGCTGACGATGGGGGCGCGGCGGCGGCCGGCCTCGCGTCCGTCGCGGCGGCGCTGCTTCTTGGCCTCGAGGCGGGTCGAGCCCTGGATCGAGGTGATCTCGTCCTCGGGCGATCGGGCCTTGCGGACGCGGGTCGTGGTGGTGGCCCCGGCGGCGTCGTCGGACCCGCCGGAGTCGTCGCCCTCGCGGCGGCGCTTGCGGCGCCGGCGGGTGGACGAGCCGGAGCCCTCGGAGCTGTCCGCGCTGTCGGTGTCGGCGTCGTCGGACGGCGTCTCGGTCTCGGCGGCGGCGGCGGTGGCGGTGTCGTCGCTCGGCGTGGCGTCGTCGGCGCTGTCGTCGTCGCCCTCACCCGATCCGGTACGCCGGCGGCGTCGCCCGCCGCGGCGGCGACGGCGGCGCGGGCCGGAGTCGTCGTCGGACTCGTCACCGGCGTCGTCGGTGTCGTCCGTCGTGGCGTCGGTCGTGTCGGTCGTGTCGGTGGTGTCGGTGGTGTCGGTGGCGTCGGCGACCGCGGCGGTGTCGCTCTCGGCCTCGGCCGACGGGAGCTGCTCACCCACGGGGACGTCGGGGGTCTCCTCGTCGTCCTCCTCCTCGACCGGCGCGGGCTCGGTCGCCTCGACGGGCTCGACCGGCTCGGGCGCGGGCTCGACCTTCTTGCGCGAGCGGGTCCGCTTGGCCGGCGTGGTCTTCTCCGGCACCTGGAACAGCGGCATCGTGCCGGAGGTGTCCCCGGCGGGCTCACCGGTGGGCTCACCGTCGGGCTGGGCCTGGGGCGCGGCCGCTGCGTCGGTGTCCTCGGCCGGCGGCTCGGCCGCGGCCTTCTTGGCGGTCTTCTTCGCGGTCTTCTTGGCGGGGGCCCGCTTGGCGGCCTTCTTGGCCGGCTTCGCGTCCGCGTCGAGCGCCTCGGCGACCGGGGCCGCCTCGGGCGTGTCGGCGGCCGGGGGCGCCACGGCGTCGGTCTCGGGTGCGGCCGCCGCCTTCTTGGCGGTGGCCTTCTTGGTGGTCTTCTTCGCCGCCGCCTTCTTGGCGGTGGCCTTCTTGGCGGCAGTCTTCTTCGCCGGCGCCTCGGTGGGGGCGTCGACGGCGACCGCGGCCGGCGTGTCGCTCGGCGTGTCGGCCGGGGCCGATGCGGTGGGAGCGTCCTGGATCTCGTCGTCAGCCATGTGCTGCTCCTCGCCCGAGGGGGTTCGGGCTGTCTGGTGGCTGGGACGCGCGGTGCGCGGCCCGCCACGAAGTCTGGTGGGCGGCGACACCACCCGCGGCGCGACGCTGAGGTGGGTCCCGCTCGCCGCGGTCGCTCGTCCTGGGCCGCTGTCACCGGCTCCAGGACCGCGTCGCGGTCCGGCGTCGACCTGCCCCATCGTGTCGACCCGACGTGCGGGGCGACGGAGGTGTCGTCGGTGCCGAGTATCGCACACGGCTCCGGGCCGGGGGTGATCCTCACCGCTGGCGGACGGACCGGTCAGGGGTGGAACGGGTCGCACACGCCGCCGCCGGCGGGGTCGAGCAGCCCTTGCTCCAGGCGGGTCAGCAGCGGCGCCGGCCCCGGGTCGAGCCCGGTCAGCCGGCCCAGCCCGGTGAGCACGTCGTCGGGTCGCACCGCCGGCACCGTGTGCCGCAGCACCAGGTCGAGGAGGGTGCCGCCGTCGCGGCCGGGGCCGGCCACGGCGAGCCCGACGACCGCGGCCCGACAGTCGAACTCACGCATCCCCTTCTTGGTCATCCGCTCGACGACCACGGACTCCTGGGCGAGGAACGCCTCCACCGCGGCCAGGGCCGAGGCGGCGTCCGCGGCGGTGTCGAGGGTCCAGCGGCTCGCCTCCAGCGAGTCGGCCAGGCTGCCGCCCCCGAGGCCGGCGGCGTCGACGACCTCGAGGACGTCGAGACCGTCGGGCAGCGCCTCGGCCAGCTGTTCGTGGACCGCCGCGGGGTCGACGACCTCGGCGAGGGCGATCTCGAGGTACTCCGCCTCGCTCGCCGACCCGGTCGGCGCCGCACCGGCGTAGGAGATGCGGGGGTGGGGGTTGAACCCGGAGGAGTAGGCCATCGGCACCCGCGCCCGGAACACCGCCCGCTCGAACGCCCGGCTGAAGTCGCGGTGGCTGGTGAACCGCAGCCGGCCACGCTTGGCGTAGCGCACCCGCAACCGCTGCGCCGGGGGCGCCTGCTGGACGGGGGGCTGACGGCTCACGACCAGCAACGGTAGTTGCACGACGGCCGCCCAGCGACGTCGCCCACCGACCACCGGTGGTCGAGGAGGTTGCGCCAGCAACCGTCTCGAAACCACCCGAGGGCGCGCACCTCGCCAGGCCTCGCCCGGCTCGACCACCGTCACCCACCGACGGTGGTTGAGGAGGTTGCGCCAGCAACCGTCTCGAAACCACCCGAGGGCGCGCACCTCGCCAGGCCTCGCCCGGCTCGACCACCGTCAGCCACCGACGGTGGTTGAGGAGGTTGCGCCAGCAACCGTCTCGAAACCACCCGAGGGCGCGCACCTCGCCAGGCCTCGCCCGGCTCGACCACCGTCAGCCACCCTCAGCCGAGCGCCTGCTTCATCCGGGGGCTCGGGTAGACGGTGCCGATGCGCAGCCCGTCGAGCCAGGCGGTCAGCCGGGCGGCCTCGGCGTCGAGCGCGCGGCGGGTCGCGGCCGGCACGTCCTCGAGGAGGTGGACCGCGACAGCGCCGCCGCCGTCCTGGGTCCAGCAGCCGACGACGCGACCGTCGACCCAGGCGGTGGTGCCTGCGTTGCCGTTGCGGTCGAAGAGCTGCGGACCGTGGTCGCCGAGGTACCAGGACCGCTCCTTCCACCCCATCACCGTCGGGTCGAGCACCGGCAGCAGCGCCACCCACGACTCGGCCGGGTCGACCTCCTCGAGGTCGTCGGGCAGCAGGTAGCCGGTGCCGCCGTCCTCCAGCGAGACCGGTACGGCGTCCACCGCGGCGAGCGCGGCCCGCACCGCGGCCTTGGTGGCGCCGAACCACCACACCAGGTCGGCCTCGGTACCGGGCCCGAACGTGTGCAGCCAGCGGCGGACGACCTCGGCGTACCCCTCCGCGTTCGGCAGCGGGTCCGGGACGTCGCCGAGCCAGTGCCGCATCAGCGTCCAGCGCGGCCGGGAGGTGCGCCAGTGGCCGGTGTTCGTGGCGCGGACGAGGTCGGCGGTCAGGCCGAGGTGGGTCAGCACCCGCCCGGCGGTCCAGCTGGCGCCGGCGCTCTCCTCGACCCGGACGTCGATGTGCGGCACCCGCTCCCGGATGTCGCGCGCCTGCAGTCCCGCGGGCTCCTCGACCAGGGCTGCAACCACGAGTGCCCGAGCCTCGTCGAGCCAGGCGCCGCCGTCGGCGGCCAGCCCGGCCGAGATGACGTCCTTGGCGATCCGGGCGCGCTCGGTGGCCGCCACCCGCGCCGACGCGCTCCCCCAGGCCGCTGGCAGGAGGTCGCGCGGGAAGACGAACAGCGTGCGGCGCATCGCCAGCTGCTTGACCAGGCTGCGGTCGGTGTGGAGCGCCCGGTCGAGGTCGGCGACCCCGAACCCGTCGACCCGCGCGTGGCACGCGAGGTAGACGCTGGCCGGCTCGGTGGAGTGCAGGACGGTCATCGCCCGGGTGGCCTCCTCGGGCGTGCCGACCCGGTGGGCCGCGGCCACCGCGTGCCGCCGCGCCAGGCGCGCGCGGCGCTCGGCGTTCGTGACGTGGCGCATCCGAGCATCTTGCCCGAGCCGGAGCCTGCTTCCTGCCACACTGTCTGCCACCACCGCCCGGCGAACGCCGGGCCCGCCCACGAAGGACCACGCATGAGCAACCCCTACGAGCCCAACAACCCGTACGGCACCCCGAGCGGCGGCGGCGCCTACGGCGGGAGCGGCGGGGCCGGTGGGAGCAGCGGCTACGGCAGCGGCGGCTACGGCGCGCCGTACGGACAGCCCGGCGGCTACGGCAACGAGCTGCCGAAGAAGACCGACGCCGTGTCGATCGTGGGCTTCGTGCTCAGCCTCACGGTCTGCCTCTCCCTGATCGGGTTCATCCTGGGCCTGGTCGGGCTCGGACGCACCAAGGGCGGCAAGCGCAAGGGCCGCTGGGCGGCGGTGTCCGCGGTCGTCATCGGGCTGCTCGCGACGATCGTCGGCGGCGCGCTGATCGCCTTCCTCGTCATCTGGGCCAGCTCGGTGATCGAGGTCGACGAGGCCGAGGTCGGCCAGTGCCTCGACGTGAGCAGCGAGGACGACAACTCCGTGGTCATCACCGAGGAGGACTGCGACGGCAAGCACGACGGCGAGATCGCCTGGGTCGGCACCTTTGACGAGGTGAACGCCTCCGACTTCGTCCCGACCAACCCCGACGACCTCACCGACGCCGGCATCTCCTACGCGGTCTGCACCTCCCTGATGGAGCCCGGTGACGTCGAGGCCCTCGGCGAGGAGGTCGAGTACCAGCTCGTCAACGAGGACGACTCCCCCACCGCCGGCGAGGCCGCGCTCTGCTACGCCACCGGCGCCAACGGCGACCCCTTCACCAGCAAGCAGCTGCCCTGACGCTCGTCGTACGACGCCCGCTCACCGCCGCCGGGCCCGCAACGTCGGCACCCACCGGCACCGACGCCGGTCGAGGAGGCCGGCCACGGCCGTCTCGAGACCCCCGCAAGGGCACCTACCTCGCCGGGTCTCGACTCGGGCTAAGACCAGCGTGAGCCACCGACGGTGGTCGAGCCGCGGGGACGAAGTCACCGCGAGTCGAGACCCCCGCAAGGTGCCCACCTCGCCGGGCCTCGACTCGGGCTCGCTGGCGCTCGCCCGGCTCGACCAGCGTGAGCCACCGACGGTGGTCGAGCCGCGGGGACGAAGTCACCGCGAGTCGAGACCCCCGCAAGGGCACCTACCTCGCCGGGTCTCGACTCGGGCTCGCTGGCGCTCGCCCGGCTCGACCAGCGTGGGGGATGGTCTCGAGACGGGCCTGGCGGCCCTCCTCGACCAGCGTGGGTCACGGTGGTTGAGGAGGTTGCGCTAGCAACCGTCTCGAAACCACCATTCCCGACCGTCAGACGACGCTGAGCGGCAGCAACCGCTTCCCGGTGGGCCCGATCTGGATCTCGGTGTTCATCTCCGGGCACACGCCGCAGTCGTAGCACGGCGTCCAGCGGCAGTCCTCGACCTCGACGTCGGAGGACCCGTCGGCGACGGCGAGGGCGTCCTCCCAGTCGGCCCAGAGCCAGTCCTTGTCGAGGCCGGAGTCGAGGTGGTCCCACGGGATGACCTCGTCGTAGCCGCGCTCGCGGGTGGTGAACCAGGCGAGGTCGACACCGGTGCCGGCGAGGGCGGACTCGGCGGCGGCGACCCAGCGGTCGTAGGAGAAGTGCTCGCTCCAGCCGTCGAAGCGGCCGCCGTCGCGCCAGACGGCCTCGATGACCCGGCCGACACGGCGGTCGCCGCGGGAGAGCAGTCCCTCGATCGCGCCGGGGCGCCCGTCGTGGTAGCGGAACCCGATGGCCCGGCCGTAGCGCTTGTCGGCACGGACCAGGTCGCGCAGCTCCTTGAGCCGCGCGTCGGTGGTCTCGACGTCGAGCTGGGAGGCCCACTGGAACGGCGTGTGCGGCTTGGGCACGAACCCGCCGATGGAGACGGTGCACCGGATGTCGTTGGATCCGGTCACCTCGCGGCCCTTGGCGATGACCGCCTTGGCCAGCTCGGCGATCTGCAGCACGTCCTCGAGCTCCTCGGTCGGCAGGCCGACCATGAAGTAGAGCTTCACCTGCCGCCAGCCGTGGGAGTACGCCGCCGCGACCGTGCGGATCAGGTCCTCCTCGGTGACCATCTTGTTGATCACCTTGCGCATCCGCTCGCTGCCGCCCTCGGGCGCGAACGTGAGCCCCGACCGCCGGCCGTTGCGGGAGAACTCGTTGGCCAGGCTGATGTTGAACGCGTCGACGCGGGTCGAGGGCAGCGACAGCGAGACGTTGGTGCCCTCGTAGCGGTCGGCGAGGTCCTCGGCGACCTGGGCGATCTCGGTGTGGTCGGCGCTGCTCAACGACAGCAGCCCGACCTCCTCGAAGCCGGTCTTGCGGATGCCGTTCTCGACCATCGCGCCGATGGTCTCGATCGAGCGCTCCCGCACGGGTCGGGTGATCATGCCGGCCTGGCAGAACCGGCAGCCGCGGGTGCAGCCGCGGAAGATCTCCACGCTGAACCGCTCGTGCACGGTCTCGGCCAGCGGCACCAGCGGCTTGGCCGGGTAGGGCCAGGCGTCGAGGTCCATCAGCGTGTGCTTGGTGACCCGGTGCGGTACGCCGGGCCGGTTGGGCGTGACCGTCGCGATCGCGCCGGTCGCCTCGTCGTAGGTGACGTCGTAGAACCGCGGCACGTAGACGTTGCCGGTCACGGCGAGGCGGCGCAGCACCTCGTCGCGGCCACCGGGGCAGCCCTGGGTCTTCCACTCGCGCAGCAGGTCGGAGATCGCCAGCACGACCTCCTCCCCGTCGCCGAGGACCGCGGCGTCGATGAAGTCGGCGATCGGCTCGGGGTTGAACGCCGCGTGGCCGCCGGCGAGCACGATCGGGTCGGCGTCGGTCCGGTCGACGGTGTGCAACGGGATGCCGGCGAGGTCGAGGGCGTTGAGCATGTTGGTGTAGCCGAGCTCGGTGGAGAAGCTCAGGCCGAACACGTCGAAGTCGCGCACCGGACGGTGGGCGTCGACGGTGAACTGCGGGATGCCGTCCTCGCGCATCACCGCCTCCATGTCGGGCCACACGGAGTACGTGCGCTCGGCGACGATCCAGTCGCGCTCGTTGAGCACCTCGTAGAGGATCTGCACGCCCTGGTTGGGCAGGCCGACCTCGTAGGCGTCGGGGTACATCAGCGCCCAGCGCACGGTCGGCCCCTCGGGAGCGCAGTCCCACTCCTTGACGGTCGAGTTGAGCTCGCCACCGACGTACTGGATGGGCTTGGAGACCGACGGCAGACGCGGTTCGAGCCGGGGGAAGACGCTGGCGGACATGGGTCCGAGTCTACGAGCGGGCCGCACCGGGCTCCGATTCGCCGCGAGCGGGCGTGCAGCGGTCTCGCCCCCACCCCCTAGGTTTTCGACCATGGCCTCGACGACGCAGCGACGGATCCCGTGGACGACGGTCGTGCCCGTGGTGGCCCTCCTCGTGCTGCTGCCGACCTGGGGCCGGTACCTCCCGGTCGCGCTGTCCGTCGCCGTCGGGGTGGTCCTGGTCGCTGCGGTGCTGGCCGCGGTCCACCACGCCGAGGTGGTGGCCCACAAGGTGGGCGAGCCGTTCGGCTCGCTGGTGCTCGCGGTCGCGGTGACGGTGATCGAGGTCGCGCTGATCGTCACGCTGATGGTCAGCGGGGGCGACGAGACCTCCACGCTGGCGCGCGACACGGTCTTCGCCGCGGTGATGATCACCCTCAACGGCATCGTCGGCCTGGCGCTGGTGGTCGGAGCCGTGCGGCACCGCCTGGCCGTCTTCAACGCCGAGGGCACGGGCTCGGCGCTCGCGACGGTGGTCGCGCTCGCCGGGGTGACGCTCGTGCTGCCGCGGTTCACCGAGGCCGAGGCCGGCCCGGAGTTCAGCAGCTCGCAGCTGGCGTTCGCCGCGGTCGCCTCCCTCGTCCTCTACGGGATGTTCGTGTTCACGCAGACGGTGCGGCACCGCGACTTCTTCCTCCCCGTGGCAGCCGGCGAGCGGGGCCCGGTGGACGACGACGGCGACGGCCACGCCGACCCGCCGTCCTCCCGCGAGGCCTGGACCAGCCTGGGCCTGCTGGTGGTCGCGCTGGTCGCGGTGGTCGGGCTGGCCAAGGTGTGCTCCCCGGCGATCGAGGACGGCGTCGCCGCGGTGGGCTTCCCGCACGCGTTCGTCGGTGTCGTGATCGCCCTCACGGTGCTGGCACCGGAGTCGATCGCCGCCACCCGTGCGGCCGCCCGCGACAAGACGCAGATCAGCCTCAACCTCGCCTACGGGTCGGCGATGGCCTCGATCGGCCTGACGATCCCGACCATCGCGATCGCCTCGATCTGGCTCGACGGCCCGCTCGACCTCGGCCTGACGTCGATGCAGATCGTGCTGCTGCTGCTCTCGGTGATCGTCAGCGTGCTGACCGTCGTCCCCGGCCGGGCCAAGCCGCTCGCCGGCGGCGTCCACCTGGTGCTGCTGGCGGCGTACGTGTTCCTCGCCGCCAACCCGTGACCGATGCGGACGCCCTCCGTCCGCGACCGTGGCTAGCGTGCTCGGCATGAGCACACCCCCCTGGGAACCGCCCGTCGCCGGGACCGAGGCCGAGCACCTCGTCGGCGCGCTCGACCGCCTGCGGTGGACGTTCCGCTGGAAGGTCGACGGGCTCGACGCCGCCGGGCTGACGGCCACGATCGGTGCCTCCGCGCTGACGCTCGGCGGGCTCGTCAAGCACCTGGCGCTCGTCGAGGACTTCCACCGCGTCGTCAAGGTCGCGGGCGGCAGCCTGGCCGAGGAGCCCGGTTCGCCGTACGCCGCCCACGACGGCACCGACGACTGGGAGTTCCGCACCGCGGCCGAGGACTCCCCCGCCGACCTCTACGCGCTCTACGACGCCGCGGTCTCGCGCGCGCGGGCCGACCTCGCCGCCCGGATCGCCGACGGCGGTCTCGACGCGCTGGTGCACGTCTCCGACGGCGAGGGTCACCACGCGTCGTTGCGGCGGCTGGTCTGCGACCTCGTCGAGGAGTACGGCCGCCACACCGGCCACGCCGACCTGCTGCGCGAGGCCGTCGACGGCCGGGTCGGTGAGGACCCGCCGGAGGACTGGCGGCCGTGAGGGCACGGGCGAAAACCAGCACCGGACCACCCCGGTGAACAGGGTGGCCCGGTGTCGGGTGGTGCTAGCGGCTCAGCGGCCGGTGCCGCGGGTCTTGCGCTGACGCGCCTTGCCCACGGCGCCCTTGATCCGCGCCTGGTTCTGCGGCTTGCGGGCCTCGGTGTAGGCCTTCCTCGCCAGTCCGGCGAGAGCGGTTGCCTTCAACAGCTTCATGTCGGTGCTCCGATCAGTGGTGGCCGGCGCGGCTGTGGCTGCGGTTGCGCCCGGTCAGGGTGGAGGCGATGACGACCAGCACGGCGGCCAGCGCGATCGAGACGATCCAGCGGGTCCAGTCGATGCCGGCGGAACCGTCGCCACCGAAGGCGCGGTAGACGGCCAACCCGAGGAGAACACCTCCGATGCCGCACAGGACGGTGAGCCAGAGCGGGATGTTGTCCTTGTCGCCCGGGGCGACGAACTTGCCGAGCAGTCCGATGATCAGACCTGCAATGAGAATGCCGATGATCTCCATGGTGCCTCCTTCTCGTGGGGATACGACCAACCGGTACCCATCCCGGTCGCGGCACAAGTCGCCCGCCGGGGTGACGCCCGAGGAGTGATCGATCCGGCCACGACGGCGGGTCGGGCGGCCTCAGACCTCGCCCACGGTCGTGGTCAGCGGCACCTGGTGCACGAACCCGTCGACGCGGACCTGGACGAAGAACCGGTAGGTGCCGGGCGTGCCGAGCGCGGTGTGGAAGCGCAACGTGCTGCCGCCGTCGGTGACCGTCGGTGCGCCGATCGGGTGGGCGTGCACGAACGCGCCGGTGGCGGTGTCGAAGCCGGTGAGGTGGGCGTAGGAGCCGAGGTAGGTGCCGAGGTTGAGCACCCCGCCGTCGCCGTCGGAGACCGTGAGGTCGAACTCGGTGTCGTCGCCGGCGGGCAGCACCTCCGGGGCCTCGACGGTGACCAGCCCGTCACTGCCCTCCCGGCCCGGCGCCTCGGGCACCGGTGGCGACTCGCCGGGGACCAGCGCGTGCTCGCCGAGGATCACGTGGTCGCCGTCGGGGTTGGCCTCGGCGCCGTCGCGGGTGCCGGCCGGGACGAACTCGGCCAGCACCCGGTAGTGCCCGGGGTCGGTGAGGTCGACCCGGGTGCTCCAGGTGCCGTCGTCGCCGAGCACCGGGTGGAGGTGGCGGAAGTCGGACAGGTCGTCGCGGACGACGTAGAGGTGGAGCAGCTTGGTCTGCTCCTCGGTGTAGTCGACCACCGGCTCGCCGCGGGAGTCCAGGATCCGGAACGACAGGTCGCTGGGCGTGCGCGAGTCCCGCGGGAAGGTGAGGTCGGCGAGACGGTAGCCGCCGGCGTCGGCGGTGGTGCCGTCGCCGACGTACGTCGTGTGGTCGTGGCTCCCGCCGTCGCCGGGGGTGAGCACCTGCCGGCCGCTGTCGGCGGGCGGTGCCGGCTCGTCGTCGCTGCACGCGGCCAGTGACGCGGCGAGGAGCGTCGCGACCACGACGGCCGGGAGGAAGCGCTTCATCAGGACACCTCGAACTCGATGGTGGTGACCGGGTTGTCGAACTCGGAGGCACGCAGGCTGACCTGCACCACCCAGGTACCCGGTGCGGGGATGACGGTCTCGACGACGTAGGTGCCGGCCGCAGCGGGGACGACGGGCTGCGTGCCGAGGTCGACCGACCCGTCGGCACTGGCCACCGAGACGACGGGCTCGCTGAAGCCGTCGAGCGGCTCGCCGGCCTCGTCCTGGAGCTGGACGGTGAGCGTGGTCGGTCCGGTGGTGCGGGGGTCCATGGTCGCGAGGACCTTGGCGGCCTGCAGGTCGCCCGGCTCGTCGGTCAGCACCCCGACCTCGACGCGGGAGGCCACCGGGGGCCGGTTGGCCGAGGCGGGGTCCTCACGGGGCGATTGGTTGGTGAGGAACCCGGTCACCCCGAGCAGGACGACGAGCAGCGCCGCCTCGACGCCGACCGCGCCCCGCACGCCGAGCACCGCCGTACGCCGCTCGCCGTGGCCCAGGGTGGCGCTGCCGGTGGCGCGGGGCAGGAGCCGGAAGCGGTTGTAGCCGGCCGCGGCGGCGACGACCGCGGCGACGCCGACCTTGACCAGCAGCAGCACGCCGTAGGTGGTGTCGAACAGTGGGCTCCAGCCGTCGAGGATCCGCCAGCCCATCAGGGTGCCGGTCACGGCCAGCAGGCCGAGCAACCCGGCCGCGACGACGGAGAACCTGGTGAGCACCAGCGCCGCGTCGCGCTCGCGGCCGCTCAGCGAGCGCAGGGTGAGCACCAGCCCGACCAGGCCGCCCAGCCAGGTGGCCCCGGCGGCGAGGTGGAGGGCGTCGGTGGTGATCATCAGCCACACCGGGTCGATGGCGCGGCTGTGACCGACCATCGCCGGCGCGAGCGCTGCCCCGCCCGCCCCCGCGATCGCCACCCACGGCCGGTCGAGGTTGCCGAGCGCCACGGCGAGACCCGTCAGCTGGACGAGGAGCACGAGCAGGTCGTTGCCGACCACCGACGGGTCGACGGCGGCGCTCTCGCCGAGCTGGGTCAGCCCGAGCCCCTGCTGGTAGGCCCCCGAGAGGGGGATCAGCACGGCGCTCGCGAGCAGCGCGACCCCCGACGCCGACCAGAGCACGGTGCGTAGCCTGCGGCGCACGGCGTCGTCGAGCCGCACGCCGCGCACCGTCCAGGCCAGGAACAGCACGAGCCCGGCCGCGAGCAGCAGCCCGGCGTAGCCGATCGCCTGCACCACGCTGAGCGCGTTGCGGACCTCGGTGGGGTCGCTCTCGCTCACCTGGGGCGGCTCGACCTCGGCGCTGGGGGCGCCGACGGCAAAGGTCAGCGACCCCGCGATCGGGTGCCCGTCGGCCGAGATCGCACGCCAGACCACGACGTAGCTGCCGTCGGGCAGCTCCTCGGGGAGGTCGGCGCTGACCACCTCGTCGCGCGCGGAGGCCTCCGACTCCACCGGCTCGCCGGTGGCGTCGAAGACCTGCACCGCGTCGGGGGGCAGCGAGACGGCCTCGTCAAAGGTGAAGGTGACGACGTCGGGCGTCGTGGGCAGCACCTCGCCCTCGGCGGGGTCGCTGGCGACCAGGGTGGCGTGGGCCGCCGCCGGCGCCGCCGCGCCCGCCACGACCAGGGTCGCGACGAGCACGGCGAGCAGCAGACCACCGACGGCCCGCGCCACTGCGGGGATCACGAGTGCGTCACGCCGTACGACGGGTGCGCGCGAGCGCCACCCCCGCGACGGCGACGCCCACGACGCCGGCCACCAGGCCGGCGATCGCCAGGCCGTTGCCGTCGTCGTCGGAGGCGGCGTCGTCGGACCCGTCGTCGGTCTGGGCGGCCGGCGCGGACACCTCGGCGGCCTCGTCGACGTCGGCGGCCTGCTCCTCGCCCGCGGCCTCGGCCCCGGTGACGACGAACGACGGCGCCGGGCTGTCGAGGTCGTCGGCCGACTGACCCTCGGCGGGGAGCTCGATCCAGGCGGTCTCGCCCTGCTCGCAGGTCTGGATCGTCGGGAACGCCAGCGTCTCGCCCTCGGCGTCCTCGGGGATCTGCACCTGCACCTCGAACGCGTCGCGGTAACCGTCGGGCAGCGGCGTCCTCGCCTCGTAGGTCACGGTGTCGACCCGCTCGGTGAGCTGGCCCCCGTGGCCGTCGTCGACGGGCGGGTCGAGCTTCTCCATCTGCTTGGTGACGTCGTAGAAGTCCTGGCGGGTGGGCGTCGCGGCGTTGATGCCCTCGGGGATGGAGATGGTGATCGCGGTGGTCGGCGACCCCTCGCAGCCGTGGCCGTTGCTGAAGGTCAGGACGGTGTAGGCGCCGGCCGCGGTGGTCGACGGCGTGACGGTGACGTGGGCCGAGGCCGGGCCGGCGACGGAGAGGACGAGGAGGCCGGCAGCACCGGCGGTGGCACCGAGCCGGGTGAGGCGGCGCGCGGGGGTAGGACGAGGAGACATGGGTGGTGATCCGTTCTGGAGTGAGGTGCGGGGTCGGTCAGGCACGCCTGACTGGTCCGCACGCAGAACGGTCGGAGGGTCAGGCGGTGGCGGCGACCCGCGGTGGCCCGCGGCGCGGCGCCGCCGACACGGCGAACCTGCTGACCAGCGCGGGCGGCGTCGCGACCGGCGCCGGCACCCGACGCAGGGACGGCAGCGGCGGCACGGGCTGACGGCTCCAGGTCAGCACGACCTCGGCCGCCCGGGCCCGCAGCTCCCACAGCAGCGCCGTGAGCAGCCCCCCACCGACGTGGACGGCGATCATCGCGGGGTCGAACGTCGCGTGCGCCTCGGTGGCGTGGGCGGCACCCTCGTGCAGCCCGGGCGCCGGCGTCAGCGCGGTCAGCCAGGCGTGCAGCAGCAGCTGCGTCGCGACCAGGGCGGGTACGGCGACCGCCGGGCGCACCCGGCGCTGCAGCACCAGCAACCCGGTGCCGAGCACCACCGCCGCCATCACCGCCAGCCACGGCACCGACGGCAACGAGCCCCCGGCCCACAGATGACCCAGCGCGAGCGCCGTCGTCACCTCGGCCGTCGCGAGCACGGCGCGCAGGGCGACACCCTCACGCGGCAGCACCCGGACGCTCGACACCCGGCCATTGTGCCTGGTGGGACGGGGTGGCGGCGCATCCGGTCCGGGTGGGGTGCGCGGGCGGGGTCTTGCCTGGGAAGTTCAGACTTCCCCGGTCCACCGGTGAAATCTCGCCCCCGGGCCCCGGCCCCCCACGCGCCGCTCAGGCGTGGACGAGCACCCGCGGCGTCGGCTGCAGCCGGGCGGCGGGGGCCTCGGCGGCGCGGCGGGAGATGTTGAGCAGCAGGCCGACGGCGAGCATCGAGGCGAACATCGAGCTGCCGCCGTAGGAGACGAACGGGAGCGGGACGCCGGTGACCGGCATGATGCCCAGGCACATGCCGATGTTCTGGAAGGCCTGGAAGCCGAACCAGCAGGCGATGCCGGCGGCGGCGACGCGGCCGAAGACGTCGTCGGTGCGGACGGCGATCCGCAGGGCCCGCCACAGGACGACGCCGAGCAGGGCGATCACCAGGCCGGCGCCGACGAGCCCGAGCTCCTCGCCGGCGACGGTGAAGACGAAGTCGGTGTGCTGCTCGGGCACGAAGCCCGACCGGGTCTGGGAGCCGTCGAAGAGGCCCTGGCCGAACAGGCCGCCGTTGCCGACCGCGATCCGGGCCTGCTCGACGTTGTAGCCCGCGCCGCGCGGGTCGAGGGTCGGGTCGGTGAAGGCGAGGAAGCGGTCGACCTGGTACTGCTTCAGCAGCCCGCCGGACACCGCGGCGACCGCGCCGGCCACGCCGATCGCGCCGAGCAGGACCAGCCAGCGCCGGCCGGCGCCGGCGGCAGCGAGCACGCCGAAGACGGTGGCGATCAGCACGAGCATGGTGCCGAGGTCGGGCTGGGCGAGGATCAGCGCGGCGGGGACGGCGGCGATCAGCAGCATCGCCAGCACGTCGGCGCCGGTCGCGCCGCTCGAGCCGCGGAGCCGCCGGTTCTCCGAGCGCTCGGCGACGACGAGCGCCATCCCGATCACCACGGCGAGCTTGGCGAACTCCGACGGCTGCACCGACATGCCGCCGAGCATCAGCCACGACTGCGAGCCGTTGACGACGGTGCCCATGGTGAGCACCAGCACGAGCCCCACGATCGAGGCGAGGTAGACCACCGGTGCCACGATCCGCACCCACCGGTGGTCGGTGAGGAGCACGACGACGAGCAGCCCGAGCCCGATGGCGACGTTGAGGACCTGCTTCTCCAGGTAGGCGCGCGGGTCGCCGCCGGTGAGGTCGTCGCGGGTGCTGGTGGCCGACCAGACGAGCAGGCAGCCGAGGACGCTGAGCGCGACGACGGCCAGCAGCAGCAGCCGGTCGAGGCCGGCGACCCGGATCGGGGCGGACTGGTTCACGACTCTCCCTCACGTCGGCCGGGCGGCAGGATCGTGCCGTCGTCGCGGAACTCCGGCAGGGCGTCGGGCAGCGTCGTACCGGGGATCGCGGCCCGGTCGGGCACGACCTCCTCGCCGCGGACGCCGTACAGCGCCTCCCAGATCTTGCGGACGCCCGGGCCCGAGGTGCCCGAGCCGGTGCCGCCCTGGCTGATCATCATCACCACGACGTAGTCCTCGGAGTACGACGCCACCCACGAGGTCGACTGCTTGCCGTAGACCTCGGCCGACCCGGTCTTGGACCGGATCTCGACCTCGTCGAGCGGGAAGCCGCCCATCCGCCAGGCCATCGTGCCGACGCTGGTCACGTCCTTGAGCGCCTCGTCGATGTAGCCGACCACGTGGTCGGGCAGGTCGACCGTGCCGGTCTTGCGCGGCGCGATGCGCCGGATCACGGTGCCGTCGGCGGCCACCACGGCCCGGGCGACGCGGGGGGCGTAGAGGGTGCCGCCGTTGGCGATCGCGGCGTACCCGCGGGCCAGCTGGAGCGGGGTGACGATCGTGTCGCCCTGGCCGATCGCGAAGTTGACCGCGTCGGTGACCTTGTACTTCCAGCCCTCGATGCAGAACTCGCGGGCGAACTTGTAGACGAAGTCGCTGGTCTCGGCGTCCTGCGGCGCGTCGGCGATCCCGCAGTAGAAGTCCTTCATCGACTCGTAGTAGGCGCGCTTCCAGCGCCGGTCGGCGATCCGGCCCGCGGCCTCGCCGGGGATGTCGATCCCGGTCTCGCGCCCGAACCCGAACGCCTGTGCCTCCTCGACCAGCGGGTCGGTGGCGTCGACGTCGTCGGCGTCGGACCCGTGCTCCTGCCAGTAGTCGAAGCCGACCCGGTAGAAGAAGGTGTTGCACGAGACCTCGAGCGCCTTGGCGAAGGTGATGTCGCCGTAGGCGCCGGACTCGTAGTTCTTGAACGCGCGGTTGCCGACCTGGAACGACGAGCCGCACGGCAGCGTGACGTCGGTGTCGTAGCCGTGGGTCAGCGCGCCGGCGGTCATGAAGGGCTTCCACGTCGAGCCGGGCGCGAACTGGCCCTGCGTGGCGCGGCCGAGCAGCGGCGTACCGGCCTCCTTGGAGTAGAGCGCGGCGAGCTGCTTCTTGGTGATCCCGCCCACCCAGACCGAGGGGTCGTACGTCGGCTGGCTGGCCATCGCGACCACCCGGCCGGTGTCGGCCTCGAGCACCAGTGCGGCGCCGGAGTCGGCGACGTAGTTGCGGCCGGTGACGGTGTCGTGGGTGGCGCGCGCGGTGGTGATCATCTCGTGCAGCTGGCGCTCGACGACGCTCTGCACCTTGGCGTCGATCGAGGTGACGAGGGTGTCACCCGGCTGGGCCTCGATCTCGGCGTCCTCGCCGATGACACGGCCCATCGAGTCGACCTGGACCTGCTGGTAGCCCGGCATCCCACGCAGCCACTGGTCGTACTCCTGCTCGATGCCGGCGCGCCCGACGACCGACGCACCGTTGACCGACCGGTCACCGGCCTCCTCGGCCAGGTCGAGCTCGTCCTCGGTGATCGGGCTCAGGTAGCCGAGCAGGTGGGCGGCGTTGATGCCGAACGGCTCGGGGTAGTTGCGCACGCTCTGCTGGTCGACGACGACGCCCGGGAAGTCCTCGGGCTGCTCGCGCAGGCGCTGGGCCTGGGCCTGGCGGAGGTCCTGGGCCACCGGCACCGGCTGGTACGGCGACCCGTTCCAGCACACGCCCGGCTCGGAGCCGTCGTCCCCGCAGGTGACCAGCTTCTTCTCGATCCGCCGCGGCTTCTGGTCGACGACGCGCCCGAGCCGCCGGAGCAGGCGGGTGCGGTCCTCCGGCGCCAGCTTGCCGAGCACGGTGCGGTCGAGCGAGACCACCCAGGTCAGCCGATTGGCGACCAGCGGGCGGCCCTGCGCGTCGACGATGAGGCCGCGGGTGGGCTGGACGACGATCTCGCGCACCGACTGGGCCGCCGCGCGGCCCTGGTACTCGTCGCCGCTGACGACCTGGAGGTAGTAGAGCCGCACGAAGAGGGTGGCGAACAACGAGAACACCAGCGCCTGGATGACCACCAGGCGGAGTCCCCCCTTGCCGGAGGTGGGCAGCCGCAGCGGGCCGGCCTCGAACGACGTCATCGAGCGGGGGCGCTCTCGGGCTCGAGGCGGGCCAGGGCCCACGCGACCGACGGCAGCACGAACGGCGCGAGCGCGAGGTCCCACACCACGCCGACGAGCACGACCTCGAGCAGGTCGGGGACGGCGACCGTCCGGTCGGCCAGCACCAGGCCGCTGAGCGCGAACAGGGAGGAACCCAGGAACGAGCAGGCCGCGACGGCGGCCAGCGAGCCGAGCACGCCGACGGGGGCGTCCTGGCGGACCCGCCCGGCGACGTAGCCGACGACCAGCAGCGCCAGCGCCCAGCGACCCGCGACGTGGTCGGCGGGGGGCGCGAGGTCGAGCAGCAGGCCGGCGGCGAAGCCGAGCACCAGGCCGAAGTGGGCGCCGCGGGCCAGGCCGCCGGCGACGACCACCACGAGCACCAGCCCCGGGCCGACGCCGTGCCAGGCCAGGTGGGAGAACACGGTCGTCTGGAGCACGAAGGCCAGGGCGACGACGAGGGCGGCGAGCGCGCCGCGCGCTGCGGACAGGCTGCTCATCGCAGGCTCCCGTCGGCCTCGACCACGGCGCGGTCGCTCCGCGTGCCGGACGGGACGACGACGCCGACGACGTCGAGGGCGGCGAAGTCGACGAACGGGTCGATCACCGCGCGCTGCGACGTCTCGCGCAGGCTGGAGTAGACCGAGACGACCTCGCCGATCGGGACGCCGGCGACGTAGGGGCTGGTGCCCGCGTCACTGCCCCAGGTGAGCACGGTGTCGCGCTTGCGCGGGATCACGGTCTCGTCGACGAGCTCGAGGTCGAGGCGGCCGGCGTCGCCGAGGACCCCGCGTCCTCGGAGGAAGCCGATGTCCATGCTCTGCGCGATCCGACCGCCGACGGTGGAGTCGGGGTCGACGATGAGGAGCACGGTGGCGGTCGTCGCGGTGACCCGCAGCACCCGGCCCACCAGGCCGTCGTTGTTGATCACCGTCAGGTCGGGGCGGATGCCGGAGTCGGAGCCCGCGTCGATGGTGACCGTGCTCGAGAACGACTGCGACGACCCGACCCCGATCACCCGCGCGGGCACCAGCGCCTTGGCGAGGTCGACGGCCGCGGAGGTGAGGCCCTCGAGCTCGGCGAGCCGCTGGGCGTCGTACGGCGCGGTGCGGACCCGGGCGCGGAGGCCGGCGTTCTCGGCCTCGAGGGCCGCGAGCTGACCGCGCAGGTCGTCGTTGTCCTCGAAGCGTCCCGACAGTCCGACGACGGGCCGCACCGCGGCGTCGGCGACCCGCTGGGCGGGGCCGACGACCTCGCCGACGGCCTGGCGGGCCGGCGAGAGCGCCGCTCCCCCGCCGCTGCTGTCGAGCACCATCAGGCTGGCGCAGGCGAGGAGGAGGGCGACGACGAGGGCCCGCGGCGGGCGGCCGGGCTGGTCCTCGCGCGGCGCACGGCCGTAGCGCCGGGTCATCGGGTCCGCCGGGTGTCGGCGACGAGCACGGCCTGGAGGGCCTCGAACTCCTCGACGCAGCGGCCGGCGCCGAGCGCGACCGAGCTGAGCGGGTTGTCGGCGACGTGGACCGGCATGCCGGTCTCGTGGCGGATCCGCTCGTCGAGGCCGCGGAGCAGGGCGCCGCCGCCGGTGAGCACGATGCCGCGGTCCATGATGTCGCCGGCCAGCTCGGGCGGGGTCTGGTCGAGGGTGACGCGGACGGCGTCGACGATGGCGTGCAGCGGCTCCTCGATGGCCTGGCGGACCTGGGCCGAGCTCACCTCGATCGTGCGCGGCAGGCCGCTGACCAGGTCGCGACCGCGGACCTCGGCGACGGGCTCGTCGGTGGAGGGGAAGGCGGAGCCGAGGGTCATCTTGACCTCCTCGGCGGTGCGCTCCCCCAGCATCAGGGAGTGCTCCTTCTTCAGCCACGCCGTGATGGCCCGGTCGAGGGCGTCCCCGGCGGTGCGGATGCTGAGGCTGGTGACGATCCCGCCGAGCGAGATCACCGCGACCTCGGTGGTGCCGCCGCCGACGTCGACGACCATGTTCCCGGTCGGCTGGTGGACGGGGAGCCCGGCGCCGATCGCGGCGGCCATCGGCTCCTCGACGATGTAGACCCGACGTGCCCCGGCCTGGTAGCCGGCCTCCTTGACCGCCCGCTGCTCGACGGCGGTGATGCCGCTGGGCACGCAGATGACCATCCGCGGCTTGGCGAAGTAGCGGCGCCGGTGGGCGCGCTGGATGAACCAGCGCAGCATCTGCTCGGTGGCCTCGAAGTCGGCGATCACGCCGTCCTTGAGCGGGCGCAGGGCGGTGATGTTGTCGGGCGTGCGACCGACCATCCGCTTGGCGTCGTGGCCGACCGCCAGCAGCTCGCCGGTCGTGTCGTTGATCGCGACGACGCTCGGCTCGTCGAGCACCACGCCCTTGCGGCGGACGTAGACCAGCGTGTTGGCGGTGCCGAGATCGACCGCCATGTCGCGGCCGATGAAGCTGGTGGCCATACGCGCGCCTCACTGCTCCGTGCGCGATCCGGGGAAGGAGGCAGCGCGCGCGCACGGTGACGCCCTACCCGGAGCGAGCGTAAGCAGTGGGACGGATGTGACGTCGGAGGCGGGTGGGGCGTGTCGCGACCGGGTTTCGGTGACCACCACGCTGACCCGTCGCCACGATGCGACGGGTCAGCGAGGAATCCGCGGTGACCCGTCGCCACGATGCGACGGGTCAGCGCGGATGTGGCCTAGGCGTGGGCGGGGAACCAGATCGCGGTCTCGCGGGCCGCCGACTCGGGCGAGTCGGAGGCGTGCACGAGGTTCTCGCGGTTGGACAGCGAGAGGTCGCCGCGGATCGTGCCGGGGGCGGCCTTGCGCCCGTCGGTGGCGCCGTTGAGCGAGCGGACGACGTCGATCGCCTCGTCCCCCTCCAGCAGCAGCGCGACGAGCGGGCCGCTGGTCGCGAACTCGCGCAGCGGCGGGTAGAAGTCGCGCTCGACGTGCTCGGCGTAGTGCTGGTCGGCCGTCGCGCCGTCGATGGTGCGGTGCTCCATCGCGACGATCGTCAGGCCCTTGGCCTCGAACCGGGACAGCACCTGCCCGACCAGGCCGCGGCGGACGGCGTCGGGCTTGATCAGGACGAGGGTGCGCTGCGTCATGCCGCGCACCCTAGCCAAGGGGACGCCGGGCGAGCTCGGCCGCCCGGCGTACGACGTCGGGCGGGACGTCGTCGTGGGAGTCGCTCGCCGAGACCGGGTCGGCGGAGACCCGGCGCACGGGGATCACGCCGGCCCAGACCCCGGCCTCGACGTCGGACGGCTCGTCGACGGGCTCGCCGGACCGCAGCTTCATCGACGCCTCGACCAGGGGCACGGCCAGCACCGAGGTGGCGGCCAGCTCCTTGCGGGTGTGCGGGCGCAGGGTCGCCGAGCGCCCCGGGACCATGTGGTCGACGGTCAGCGTGAGGGCGTGCGCCTTCTCCTCCGCGTCGGCCACGATGCGGGCCTCGCCGATGACCACGACGGAGCGGTAGTTCATCGAGTGGTGGAAGCCCGAGCGGGCGGCGACCAGCCCGTCGACCTCGGTGACGGTCACGCACACCGTGCGCGACGCCGCCCCGGTGAGCCAGCGCGCCGCGACCGAGCCGTGGATGTAGAGCGTGCCGCCCTCGTCGGGCCCGTCGAGGTCGACCGCGAACGCCACCGGGAGCACCACGGGGTGGTCGCCGACGTCGACGCCCACGTGGGCGACCAGCGCGTCGGCGAGCAGCGCGTGCATCGCCTCGCGCTCGGACTGCGCCCGGTCGCGGCCCCGGCGGACGGTGGTGCGGTCGGTCGGCGAGAGCGGGGTGGTGGTCACCCCGCCATCCTCGCGCCCGTCGTGCCGGTGGGGCACGGGGGTTTCACTCCTGGGCCTGCTCGGCCTGCTCGGCCTGCCGCCGGTCGTACGCCGCGAACGCCGCGGCCCGCTCGCGGTCGATCTTGCGGCCGAGGAGGTCGGCGGTGGCCCACAGCAGCCCGAACAGCGCGCCCAGGAAGAACATCGTGTCGATCACGAACCCGAGGCCGATCGCGGCCACCTGGATCGCCCAGCCGGCGGCGTAGCCGGCCTCGCTGCGGAGCATCCCGGCCGCCAGCAGGCAGGCGACGGCGAGCCCGAGCCCGACGGCCAGCGCGGTGCCGGGAGCCACGTCGGCCACGGCGATCATCACCGGGGTCGTCAGGCCGAGGGTGATCGCCTCGAGGGTGAGGACGGCGGCGCACATCCCGCGCCGCGGCGAGCGCTCGCGGTCGCCGGTGGGCCGGCCCTCCGCGCCGCTCATCCAGCCGCCTCGCCCGTGCGGCCGAGCAGCGTGCGCGCCTCGCCGACGGTCACGACCGACCCGGTGACCAGCACGGCGCCCGCGCCCATCGAGCTGACGGCGTCGCCGGCCTCGGCGAGGGTGGCGGCGTGGTCGAGGGCGTCGCTCAGCTGGCGCTCCACGCTCACCCGGTCCTCGCCGAAGACGTCGACGGCCACCCGGGCGAGCTCGGCGACGGGCATCGCGCGGTCGGTGGAGTTCTGGGTGACCACGACGTGGGCCAGGTGGGGCTCGAAGGCCGCGAGCAGGCCCTCGGCGTCCTTGTCGCCCATCACGCCGACCACGCCGATGAGCGGGGAGAGCTGGAAGGAGTCCTCGAGCGCGGCGGCGGTCGCCTCGGCGCCGTGCACGTTGTGGGCGGCGTCGAGCACGATGGTGGGGCTGCGCCGCACCACCTCGAGCCGGCCGGGCGAGGTGATCTCGCCGAACGCAGCCCGCACGACGTCGTCGCCGAGCACCTGGTCGCCCAGGAACGACTCCACCGCCGCGAGCGCCACGGCGGCGTTCTGCGCCTGGTGGGCGCCGAAGAGCGAGAGGAAGACCTCGTCGTACGTCGCCCGCAGCCCGCGCAGGGTGACGACCTGGCCGCCGACCGCCGGCAGCCGCGAGACGACCCCGAAGTCGACGTTCTCGACCACCAGCCGGGCGCCGACCTCGGCGGCCCGCTCGCCGACGACGGCCGCGACCTCGGGTGACTGCTCGGCCACCACCGCGACCGCGCCGGGCTTGATGATGCCGACCTTCTCGCGCGCGATGGCCGCGGGCGAGTCGCCGAGGTAGCGGGCGTGGTCGTTGGCTACCGGGAGGATCACCGCGACGTCGGCGTCGATGACGTTGGTGGCGTCCCACGACCCGCCCATGCCGACCTCGACGACGGCGACGTCGACCGGGGCGTCGGCGAACGCGGCGTAGGCCATGCCGACGACCGTCTCGAAGAAGCTGAGCGGGTGGGCCTGGTCGGCGTCGACCAGGTGCGTGTACGGCGCGACGTCGTTGAAGGCCCGGACGAAGGCGTCGTCGTCGAGCGGCTCGCCGTCGATGCTGATCCGCTCCGACATCCGCTGCACGTGCGGCGAGGTGAACCGCCCGGTGCGCAGGTCGAGCGCCCGCAGCAGCCGGTCGATCATCCGCGAGGTCGAGGTCTTGCCGTTGGTGCCGGTCAGGTGGATCGAGCGGTACGTCGACTGCGGGTCGCCGAGCAGCTCGGCGAAGGCCCGGATCCGGTCGAGCGACGGCTCGAGCCTGGTCTCGGGCCAGCGGGAGAGCAGGGCGTCCTCGACCTCGTCGAACGTCTCGGCCAGGCGGGGGATCTCGGGGGCGTCATCGCTGGTGGTCATCTCCCATCGAGTCTAGAGACCTCCGCGCGGCGCCGCCCCCGGCGTCACGCTTCCGCCGGACGAGAACAGGTTCTAGGTTGCTCGCAGGACCACCGACCGAGGGAGCACCGTGAAGACGCTGGCGGCAGTCGTGCACGAGCAGGGCCAGGAGTTCGTGCTCGAGGAGGTCGACCTCGACGAGCCGCGCGCCGACGAGGTGCTGGTGCGCATGGTCGCCACCGGGCTGTGCCACACCGACCTCTCGCTGCGCGACAGCCTGCCGGCCGAGATGTTCCCCCGGGTCTTCGGCCACGAGGGCGCCGGCGTGGTCGAGCAGGTCGGGCCCGACGTGGCCGGCATCGAGGTCGGCGACCACGTGCTGCTCAGCTTCCGCTCGTGCCGCGGGTGCGGCCCGTGCCGCGAGGGCGCGGTCGGCTACTGCGACAACTCCCTGGTGCTCAACTACATGGGGTTCCGGATGGACGGCTCGACCACCCACCAGCAGGACGGCGCTCCGCTGTACGGCTCCTTCTTCGGCCAGTCGAGCCTGGCCCAGCACGCCCTGGCCTACGCCGACAACTGCGTCGTCGTCGACAAGTCGCTCGACCTGACGCTGCTGGCGCCCTACGGCTGCGGCTTCCAGACCGGCGCCGGCACCGTGCTCAACATCCTCGACCCGTCCCCCGGCGACAGCCTCGTCGTCCTCGGTGTCGGCGCCGTCGGCATCGCGGCGCTCGCCGCCGCCCGGGCCGCCGGGATGACCACCGTCGTCGCCGTCGACCTGATGGACGCGCGCCTCGAGGTCGCCGAGCGGTACGGCGCCGTGCGGGTCAACCCCGCCTACCTCGGCGAGCAGTCGGTGCCCGACCGGGTCAAGGAGCTGACCGGAGGCGGGGCGTCGTACGCGATCGACACCACCGCGGTCTCCGAGGTCGTCACCCAGGCCCAGCTCTCGCTGCGCCCGCGCGGCACCCTGGTGGCCCTCGGCCTCGGCGCCGAGGAGTACGCCGTCGACGCCATCGACCTGCTGCAGAGCGGCAAGGTGATCCGCTCCTCCGTCGAGGGCGACTCGGACCCCCAGGAGATGATCCCGCGGCTGCTGCAGATGCGCGCCGCCGGCGACTTCGACCTCGACGACCTGGTGACGACCTACCCGTTCGCGCAGATCAACTCCGCGGTCAGCGACGTCCTCACCGGCGCCGTGGTCAAGCCCGTCCTGGTCTGGTGACGCCCTTCCCCCGCGCCGACCTCGTCGGGACGGGTGGAGGCGGGCCCGGGGGGGACTGGTGACTGCTGACGGCTGACGGGTGACGGCGCCGAGGCGATGTGCCGTTCCCGCGCGATCGAACGGGAACGACAGGAATGCCTGCCTCAGATCTGTCGTTGCCGTTCGATCGCGCGGAAACGACAGGCCGGCCCACCAGCCGGAACCCGCCAACCCACCCCGGAGGGCGTTGGCCCGGGACGGCGGGCGGTGGAGGTTGGGGGCATGGCCAAGTCCGAGAGCGTCCCCGCCGACCAGCTGACCCCCGGACAGGTGCGCCGGGCCGGCCCCTGGGCGGTGGGCAACCGCGACGGTGAGCTGTTCGCCGTCTCGCGGCGCTGCCGGCACCAGCTGGCCGACCTGTCGAAGGGCACCGTCGACGCCGACGGCTGCCTGGTGTGCCCCTGGCACCAGAGCACCTACGACGTCACCACCGGCGAGATGGTCGAGGGCCCGCGCGGGTTCCTCGGCTACCACGGCAAGGCGCCGGGCTACGCCCAGCTCGTCCGTGGCTACAGCAAGGTGCTCCGGCTGCGCGTCGGCCGGGTCGTACGCCGTGGCGCCGACGTGGTCGTCGAGCGTCGCAGCCGGTGACCGGTGCGGGCGCCGCCGCGCAACGGCCCTAGGATTTCGGGCATGACCGAGACTCCCGAGCAGGCCCCGGACCCGACGAGCGCCCCGCCCCGCGCGCTCGTCGTACCCGACAGGCCCGCCCTCGAGGGCCTCGAGGAGAAGTGGTCGGCGCAGTGGAAGGCCGACGACACCTATGCCTTCGACCGCACCCAGCCGCGCGAGAACGTCTTCTCCATCGACACCCCGCCGCCGACGGTGAGCGGCAGCCTGCACGTCGGGCACGTCTTCTCCTACACCCACACCGACCTGGTCGCCCGCTACCAGCGGATGCGCGGCAAGGCCGTCTTCTACCCGATGGGCTGGGACGACAACGGCCTGCCCACCGAGCGCCGGGTGCAGAACCACTACGGCGTCCGCTGCGACCCGTCGCTTCCCTACGACCCCGACTTCACCCCGCCCGAGAAGCCCGACCCCAAGCGCCAGGTGCCGATCAGCCGGCCCAACTTCGTCGCGCTGTGCGAGGAGCTGGTCCCGGAGGACGAGAAGAAGTTCGAGGCGCTGTGGCGCGACCTGGGGCTGTCGGTCGACTGGAAGCAGCACTACACGACCATCGGGCCCAAGGCGCAGAAGATCAGCCAGACCGCGTTCCTGCGCAACTTCGCCCGCGGCGAGGCCTACCTGCAGGAGGCGCCGACCCTGTGGGACGTCACCTTCCAGACCGCCGTCGCCCAGGCCGAACTCGAGGCCCGCGAGTACGCCGGCGCCTACCACCGCGTGGCCTTCCACGCTCGGTCGTCGGACGGTTCCGACAGCCCGCTCTACATCGAGACCACCCGCCCCGAGCTGATCCCCAGCGTGGTCGCGCTGATCGCGCACCCCGACGACGAGCGCTACCAGGCGCTGTTCGGCACCACGGCGACCAGCCCGGTCTTCGGCGTCGAGATCCCGGTCGTCGCCCACCCGGCGGCCGAGATGGACAAGGGCTCCGGCCTGGTCATGTGCTGCACGTTCGGTGACCTCACCGACGTGACCTGGTGGCGCGAGCTGCAGCTGCCCGTGCGCACCGTGATCGGGCGCGACGGGCGCCTGACCCGCGAGACGCCCGAGTGGCTGTCCTCGGAGCAGGCCGCCACGGCGTACGCCGACCTGGCCGGCAAGACGACGTTCTCGGCCCGCGAGGCGATGGTCGCCAGGCTGCGCGAGTCCGGCGACCTCGACGGCGAGCCGAAGCCGACCCAGCGGATGGCCAACTTCTTCGAGAAGGGCGACAAGCCGCTCGAGATCGTCGCCACCCGGCAGTGGTACATCCGCAACGGCGGTCGCGACGCCGCCCTGCGCGCCGAGATGCTCGACCGCGGCCGCGAGCTGACCTGGGTGCCGGCCCACATGAAGCACCGCTACGACAACTGGGTCGGTGGCCTCAACGGCGACTGGCTGATCTCGCGGCAGCGCTTCTTCGGCATCCCGTTCCCGGTCTGGTACCCGCTCGACGACCAGGGCGAGCCCGACTACGCCCACCCGCTCACGCCGAGCGAGGCCGAGCTGCCCGTCGACCCGTCGACCGACGCCCCCCGCGGCTACGACGAGAGCCAGCGCGGCAAGCCGGGCGGGTTCCTCGGCGACCCCGACGTGATGGACACCTGGGCGACGTCGTCGCTGACGCCGATGATCGCCGGTGGCTGGGAGACCGACCCCGACCTGTTCGACCGCGTCTTCCCGATGGACCTGTGCACCCACGCCCACGACATCATCCGCACCTGGCTGTTCTCCCGGGTCGTCCGCTCCCACGCCGAGTTCGGCCGGCTCCCCTGGTCGACCGCCCTGATCTCCGGGTTCGTGCTCGCCGGCACCGGCAAGGGCAAGATCGCCAAGTCCAAGGGCAACTCCGCGATCGACCCCGACCACCTGCTGTCGGAGTACGGCGCCGACGCCGTCCGCTGGCGGGCCGCGACCGGCCGCCCCGGTCTCGACTCGCCGTTCGACGAGAAGCAGATGAAGGTCGGCCGCCGGCTGGCGATGAAGGTCCTCAACGCCTCGAAGTTCGTGCTCGGCAACATCGGCGCCACCGACCTCGACCCGGTCCGGGTCGTGGAGCCGGTCGACTGCGCGCTGCTGGCGCGGCTGGCGATCGTCGTCGGCCGGGCCACCGACGCGTTCGAGACCTACGACTACACCAGCGCGCTCGAGGCCACCGAGAAGTTCTTCTGGGAGTTCTGCGACGACTACCTCGAGCTGGTCAAGGAGCGGGCGTACGCCGCCGAGCCGTCGACCGCCCGCGACTCGGCGCGGGCCACCCTGACCCTCGCCCTCCAGGTCCAGCTGCGGATGCTGGCGCCGTTCCTGCCCTACGTGACCGAGGAGGTCTGGTCGTGGTGGCAGGAGGGCTCGATCCACCGCTCCACCTGGCCGACCGCCACCGAGCTCGGCTCCGCGGCCGCCGCCGACCCGGCGATGGTCGACGCCGTGGCGTCGACGCTCGCCGGCATCCGCGGCGCGAAGTCTCAGGCCAAGGTGGGCATGAAGGCGCAGCTGTCCCGGGTGGAGGTCACCGGCCCCGAGGCGGCCCTCGCCGCGATCCGGCTGGCCGAGCCCGACCTGCGCGCCGCCGGGAAGATCACCGGTGACCTGGTCTACACGACCTCCGACGGCGGCACCGACGTCACCGTGAGCGCCGAGCTGGCACCCGTCGAGTAGGCACCGCCGGCCACGGGCGCCCGGTCAGAGGAGGCCGAGGGTGGCCGCGTGCCGGCGTACGGCGTCGGTGTCGGCCGCCAGCACGAACGGCACGTCCTCGGTCCACGTGCCCGAGACCTCCTCGACCCGGCCGTCGCCCGGGTCGAGCCGTACCTCGCGGATGTAGATCGCGAGGATCCGTCCCGGGTTCGCGCGAGCCACCGCGGCGTAGATCTCCGGGTCCTTCTCCCCCGAGTCGCCGATGAGCACGAACCGCAGCCGGGGGTGGAGGTCGAGGACCTCCTGGATGCGCACCGGCTTCTGCTCGCGACCGGCCGAGGTGCCCAGCAGGTCGCGGAGCAGCACGGGACCCATCGGGAACTCGCTGTGCCGGATGAACGCGACCAGGAAGCTGTACAGGTTCCAGGGGCTGGACGAGACGTAGAAGACGGGGTTGGCCTCGGCGGCCAGGTCGCCGTACAGCTCCGCCGCGCCCGGGAACGGCGACCGGGTGAGCGCGGAGCCGGTGATCGTCTGCCGGATCATCCGCCCGACCCGCTGGACGCCGGTCTCGAGGATCGTGTCGTCGATGTCGGAGATCACGCCGAACGCCGCGTCGTCACCCGGGACCCGGACCCGGAGCGGCGTGCTCGTGGGGTCGGTGATGCCGCGGTACTCGTCGGCGAGCTCGACGGTCCCGTCGGTCCACGGGGAGGTGAGCCGGTCGGGCTCCGGCTGGAGGCGCACCTGGAAGTAGCCGTCGGCGTCGGTGGCGGTCTCGACGCTGGTGCCCCCGACGGTGACCCGCAGCGGCACCCCGGGAAGGTCGTCGGTCAGGAACTGCCGCAGCGTGCGCCGTGCTGCGGTGCGGACGTGCTCGCCCTCGGCGGCCTCGGACGGGGCCGGGTCGTCGAGGACCCGTCCGCGCACCACCACTCCCCGGTGGCTGCCGTGTCCGACGTACGTGTCGATCCGGAGGTCGTCGGGCGTGCGGGACCTGGCGCGGCGCAGCCGAGCCCCGTCCCACGCCTTCTCCAGCCGGCGGGCCCAGCGACTCGCTCCCATGCACCCACCCTAGGCGGCGCGGACGGCCGTCCGGCCGGCGCCGCGGGCGGCTCTCGACGTCCTACGACGACCGGCCGGCCTCGCCGTCGGGGACGGCCTGCGCCAGGCCCGTCTGGTAGGCGATCACGACGAGCTGCGCGCGGTCACGGGCCTGCAGCTTGGTCATCGCGCGCTGCACGTGGGCGCGGACGGTGAACGGGCTGACCACCATCCGCTCGGCGATCTCCTGGTTGGACAACCCGGTCGCGACCAGGGCGACCATCTCCCGCTCGCGCGGCGTGAGCACCGAGAGCTGCTCGGGGTGGTGCGGCGCGACGTCGGCCGGTGTCGCCAGGAAGCGGGCGACCAGGGCGCGGGTCGCCGCCGGGGACAGCAACGTCTCCCCGGCTGCGATCGTGCGGACGGCGTCGAGCAGGTCGTGCGCCCCGATGCCCTTGCCGAGGAAGCCGCTGGCGCCGGCGCGCAGGGCGTGGGCGACGTGCTCGTCGGTCTCGTAGGTGGTGAGGACCAGGATGCGGCTGGTCTGCAGCGTGGGGTCGGCGCAGATCTCCAGGGTGGCGGTCAGTCCGTCCACGTCGGGCATCCGGATGTCCATGACGACCACGTCCGGGTGCAGGTCGCGGGTGAGCCGCACCGCCTCGCGGCCGTCGGCGGCCTCGCCGACGACGGTGATGTCGTCGGCGGTCTCCAGCAGCGTCCGGAACGCCTGGCGCAGCAGGGCCTGGTCGTCGGCGAGCAGCACGCGGATCGTCACGGCGTGGCACCGGTCCCTGCGTCGTCCATCCGTCCTCCCGTGGTCGTCGTACCGTCCGCCTGGACCTGCTCGGTCCGCGTCGGGTCCGTCCGCGCCGGGTCCCTGGCCGGCGGGAGGGGCAGGTGGACCGAGACGAGGAAGCCGCCTCCTGGACGCCCGCCGGCCGTGAGGTCTCCCCCGAGGGCGGTGGCCCGCTCGCGCATCCCGATCAGACCGTAGCCGGGTGCCCGCTCCGACGCCGGGGACGCCGTCGTCCGGGCGGCTCCCCCGTCGTCGGCGACGGCGATGGTCACGCGGTCGCGGGTCCAGGTCAGCCGCACCCGCGCGCTCCCCGCGCCGGCGTGCTTGGTCACGTTGGTCAGCGCCTCCTGGACGACGCGGTAGGCGGTCAGGTCGACCCCGGGGGGCAGGGGCCGGGCCGTGCCCTCGTGGTGCACCGACACCTCGAGGCCGGCCCGTCGGAAGGACTCCAGGAGGGTGGGGAGCCGGTCCAGCCCGGGCGCGGGCTCGGCCGACCCGGCGACGTCCCCGGTCTGGCGCAGCAGGCCCACCGTGGCCCGTAGGTCGTCGAGGGCGTTGCCGGTGGTCTCGACGAGCTGGTCGAGGCTGGCCCGGGCCAGCTCGGGGCGGGCGTCGAAGACGTGGGCGGCGACCGCGGCCTGCGCGTTGGCCAGGGTGATCTGGTGGGCCACGAGGTCGTGCAGCTCGCGGGCGATGCGCACCCGTTCCTCCGCCACCCGGCGCTGCGCCTCGCTGTCGCGGCTCTCCTCGGCACGCTGGGCCCGCTCCTCCACCGCCGCCAGGTAGGCGCGGCGGTTCTGCGTCGCGTGCCCGAGCACGCCGGCCACCAGCGGGAACGCCGCCACGATGCCCAGCCGGCTCGCGTCCTGCCACGAGAGCGACCCCGACAGGACGGTGGAGGCGACCAGGAGCGCCGAGGAGACGAGCAGCACCGTGGTCGTCACGCGTCGGTCGGCGCGCACGGCGAGCGCGTAGGCGGTGATCACGGCGGGGGCCACGATGAGGGGGGTCAGCAGCAGGTCCAGCGGCCCGACGAGCATGCCGCTCGCCGTCGTGAGGGCCATCGCGACCACCGGGGCGCGGTGCCGCACCGGCAGCACGGCGGTGGACACCACGGCGACCAGGTAGGCGGCCCCGGACGGCGGCGACACCGTGTCGTCGACCTGCAGGAAGCCGCCTACCAGGCAGAGCGCGAACGCCGTCGCGAGGGTCGCTCCCTCCCGCCACCACGCAGGACGCGGTCGCGAGAGGGAGCCACCCGGGTCGGTCATCGCGGGCTGTCACCCCGGGCCGCCGCGACCAGCCCGACGGCCGGGACGGGGGCGGGCCGGCTCAGCTTCTCACCCTCGATGTCGACGCGCGGCAGCACACGGCTCAAGGTACGGGGCAGCCACCACGCCCGGTGGCCCAGCAGTGCCATGACCGCCGGGGCGATCGCCATCCGGACGACGAAGGCGTCGAAGAGGACGGCGGAGGCCAGCCCCACGCCCATCGTCTGGATCGTCGGCATGTGGATCCCGATGAACCCGGCGAAGACGCTGATCATGATGATCGCCGCCGCGGTCACCACCCGCCCGCTGTGGCGGAAGCCCTCGACGATCGCGTCGCCGGGCGACGCGCCGTGCACGTAGGCCTCGCGGACGCGGGTGAAGAGGAAGACCTCGTAGTCCATGGCGAGACCGAACACGATCCCGATGACGAGGATCGGCATCAACGACATCACGGGTCCGGTCTGCTCGATCCCGATCAGCTCGGCCCCCCAGCCCCACTGGAAGACGGCGACGAGGACGCCGAACGCGGCGCCCACCGAGAGCAGGAACCCGAGCGCGGCCTTGATCGGGACCAGGATCGAGCGGAAGACCACCATCAGCAGGAGGATCGCCAGGCCGATGACCACGCTCAGGTAGGGCACCAGGGCGTCGGACATGGCCTCGGAGATGTCGATGTTCAGCGCGGTCCTGCCCGTGACCGCGATGTCGGCACCCGTGCTGGCCTCGAGGTCGGCGGCGACGCCGCGGATCTCCTGCACCAGGTCCTTGGTCTCGGTGCTGGTCGGCGCGCTCTGCGGGACCGCCGTGATCACGGCGGTGTCCCCGGCCTCGTTGAGCACCGGGTCGTCCACCGACGCGACCCCGTCCATGCCCCGGAGCGCCTCGACGACCTGGTCGGTGGCGGGGCCGGGCTCCGCGGTGCCGACCAGGTCCACGGCCACGGTGAGCGGGCCGTTGAACCCCGGACCGAAACCGTCCGAGAGCAGGTCGTAGGCGCGCCGCTGGGTCGTCTCGACCGACTTCGACTCGTCCCCGGGCAGCCCGAGCTCGAGGCTCAGCGCCGGCAGGGCGATGGCCCCGAGACCGAGTCCGGCGACCATCAGCACGGCCACCGGTCGGCGCAGCACGAGCCGCGCCCAGCGCGTGCCGAGGCCGGGCCGGGTGGGGGCGGGCGGCACCGGGAACGGGCGCAACCGGTTCCGGCGCTCGGTCTTGCGGACCTTGCGGGACAGCACCCGCTGCCCGAAGAGGCCGAACATCGCCGGGACCAGGGTCAGGGCGACGAGGACCGCCAGGGTTACGGCGCCGGCCCCGCCGAGGCCCATCTTGGTGAGCTCGGGGATCCCGACGACGGCCAGTCCGGCCAGGGCGATGATGACGGTCGCGCCGGCGAAGACGACCGCGGACCCGGCCGTGCCGACCGCCAGGCCGGCGGCCTCCTCCGGCTCGCTCCCGCGGGCCCGCTCCTCGCGGTACCGCGAGGTGATGAACAACGCGTAGTCGATGCCGACCGCGAGCCCCAGCATCAGCGCCAGGATGGCGACCGTCGACGTCAGCCCCAGCGGCTCGGCCAGGGCCGAGACGAGGCCGAAGGCAATCGCGACACCGGTGAAGGCACCCAGCAGCGACAGGCCGGCAGCGACCATCGAGCCGAGGGTGAGGATGAGGACGACCGCGGCGACCGCGACGCCGACCAGCTCGGTGGTGCCGCCGGGTGACTCCTCCGACTCCAGGGCGTCACCGCCGATCTCCACGGTCAGCCCCTTGTCGCGGGCCTGCTCGGCGGCGTCCTCGAGGGTGCCCTTGGTCGACCCGGTCAGGTCGACGGCGCCCTCGGTGTAGGAGATCGTCGCGTAGGCGATGGAGGCGTCCTCGCTGACGGCGCCCTCCTCGAACGGGTCGGTCACCCCCGCGACCTGGTCTCCCCCGTCCAGCGCGCCGACCGCGGCCGTCACCGCCTCGCGGTGCTCGGTGTCCGTCACCTGCTCCCCCTGCGGCGCCTGGAAGACCAGGCGGGCCTCGGCGCCCTGGGCGTTGCCCTGCGGGAACCGCTCGTCGAGCAGGTCGAACGCCTGCTGCGACTCGGTGCCGGGCATGGAGAGGTCCTCCTCCTCCGCGGACGGCGCCGTGGCCGCCGCCACCCCCGCCAGCACCACGGCGGCCAGCCACAGGCCGGCCACGAGCCGGCGCCGCCGGAAGGCCCACCGTCCGACCCGATAGAGAATTGTCGCCACTGTCGATCACTCCAGACACACACCAGTTGGAAGGGAAGCGCGCGGTCGTCCGGCGCTCCGTCAACCCTGGCTCCCGGCGTCCCCGCGGACATCGTGCTGAGCCACCGTCTTGACCCTGGTGCGCCTGGACCAGGAACCGGCCGTCCTGGTGCCGTCGCACCAGGTCGTCGGCCGCGGGTGTGGCGGTGCGCCGGCGCGGGCAGGAGCAGTCGGCGTCGGTGTCCGCCGACGTCCGCAGGCCGCCGACCGAGGAGCAGCGATGACCCCCGCCCCCACCCCCGCCAGCCGACCAGGACGACGAGACCGAGGGGGCCGGCACCGGGTCGTCGCGCTCGTCGCCGCGGTCACCGCCGCCCTGCTCGCCCTGACCGCCCAGGTCGCCCCCGCCCCGGCGGCCGGGGCCGCGGTGACCACCGGCGGGCCACCGACGTGGCGGGTCTACGAGTTCGCCTCGGCCGACATCGCGCCGCGGGCGTTCGGGGTCAGGCTGGTCCGGCGCGCCTCCGGCGACCCCGTCCGCGGAGCCACGGTGCGGTTCCTGGCCACCAGGAGGACCGGGGGTCAGGTGCGGGCACGCGTCGTCACCGGGGCGCGAGGCGTCGCCCGGTGGTCGCTGCCGGTGCCGAGCCGGCGGTTGCGCTACCTGGAGGCGACGTACTACGCGCCGGGCGAGACCGACACCTACCTCCGGCTGGGCTACTGCCGTCGTCCGGCCGGCTGGCGGGAGTGCGGCGCGGGCTGAGGACGCCGACGCCATCGGGACCGGGGACGCGCCGCTCGTCCCGGGTCCCGGGCGGCGGCCCACCACGAGAAGCACGACCGACTGCCCACCCCCAGGGTGAGCAGGAGCATCCCGCGGGGCCCGAGGAGGTGCCGCAGCGTGGTGCGGGCACGGTGGGCGAGCTGGCTGGCGGCGTTGGGGGAGATGTCGATCTCCCGGGCGAGCTCGGAGACGGTCAGCCCGTCGACGACCATGCGCACCAGGACGTAGCTCTGCCGCGCGGGCATCTCCCGCAGCGCCCGGAGGACCTCCCGGCGCTCGTGCGGGAGCAGGTCCGAGGCCTCGGGGTGGCTCGCGATCCGGGCGTCACCGGCCTGCCGCTCCGCGATGTCGCGGGACCGGTCCCGGGCGCGCACGATGTCGACGACCATGTTCCCGGCGGCTGCCCGCAGGTAGCTGCGCAAGGACTCCGGCGCGGGGTGCACGCTGAACCGCACCAGCGTCCGCAGGAGCGCCTCGGAGGCGACGTCCTCGCCGTCGGCCTCGCTGCGCAGTGCTGCTGAGGCCAGGCCCCTCAGCCACGGGTAGTGACGCCGCCACAGCAGCTCCCAGGCGTGTCCGTCCCCCTGTCGCAGCCCGTCCAGCAGCGTGCCGTCGTCCGGCTCCGGGGCGTGCGGCTCGTCGTGCAGGTCTCCACGTCGTGGGGATGTCCCCGGTACCTCCATGCCCTACAGACGTGGGACGACCGGAGTCCTTACGACGAACGCCGGCCCGGATCGCGACCGCACCGGGTCGAGCCGGGCCGCGACGGTCTCGACGTGCGGCCGCGACTGCTCAGGCGGACTTCTTCTTCTTGGCCTCGGGCTGGCGGATCACCAGGGTCGGGGCGGACTCGCCGAGCACGACCTCGTCGGTGATGACCACCTTCGCCACGTCGCCGCGGGAGGGGACGTCGTACATCACGTGGAGGAGGACCTCCTCGATGATGGCGCGCAGACCGCGGGCGCCGGTGCCGCGCTCGAGGGCCTTGTCGGCGATCGACTGGATCGCCTCGTCGGTGAACTCGAGCTCGACGCCGTCGAGCTCGAAGAGCTTGCGGTACTGCTTGGTCAGCGCGTTGCGCGGCTCGGTGAGGATCTGCACGAGCGCGGCCTGGTCGAGCTTGGTGACGCTCGCGATCAGGGGCAGGCGGCCGATGAACTCGGGGATCAGGCCGAACTTGGTGAGGTCCTCGGGACGGACCAGCGCGAGCAGGTCGTCCTGGGCCTTCTCCTCCGAGGTGCGCACCTCGGCGGTGAAGCCGAGGGTCTTCTTGCCGACCCGCTGCTCGATGATGTGCTCGAGGCCCGCGAAGGCGCCGCCCACCACGAACAGGATGTTGGTGGTGTCGATCTGGATGAACTCCTGGTGCGGGTGCTTGCGCCCGCCCTGCGGCGGCACCGAGGCCGTCGTGCCCTCGATGATCTTCAGCAGCGCCTGCTGCACGCCCTCGCCGGAGACGTCACGGGTGATCGAGGGGTTCTCGGCCTTGCGGGCCACCTTGTCGATCTCGTCGATGTAGATGATGCCCGTCTCGGCCTTCTTGACGTCGTAGTCGGCGGCCTGGATGAGCTTGAGGAGGATGTTCTCGACGTCCTCACCGACGTAGCCGGCCTCGGTGAGCGCGGTGGCGTCGGCGATCGCGAACGGCACGTTGAGCATCCGGGCCAGCGTCTGGGCGAGGTAGGTCTTGCCGCAACCGGTGGGGCCGATCACCAGGATGTTGGACTTGGCGACCTCGACGACCTCGTCCTTGCTGTGCTTGCCCTTGCCGTCGTGCGAGCCGCCGGGCTGGAGGCCGGCCTGCACGCGCTTGTAGTGGTTGTAGACCGCGACGGCCAGGGACTTCTTGGCCTGCTCCTGCCCGATCACGTAGGAGTTGAGGAACTCGAAGATCTCCTTGGGCTTGGGCAGCTCGTCGAGGCTGACCTCGGTGCCCTCGCTGAGCTCTTCCTCGATGATCTCGTTGCACAGGTCGATGCACTCGTCGCAGATGTAGACGCCGGGGCCGGCGATGAGCTTCTTGACCTGCTTCTGGCTCTTGCCGCAGAAGGAGCACTTCAGCAGGTCGCCTCCGTCACCGATGCGTGCCACTGGCGGGTCCTCCTGGAGTCGGACGGGTCTGACGAGACTGACGGAACTGACAGAACTGACGGAACTGAGCGGTGAACATGGTGGAGCATGGTGGCCGGACGACCAACCCTGTGACGGTACCCCGTGACGCCCCCGGTCAGGGGCGACACGGCCGACCGTGTGGAGAGCCGGTCGTCCGGCCGCAGCCGACTAGGCCAGCGCCGGGGTCTTGAGCGACTCGAGCACCGAGTCGATCAGGCCGTACTCGACGGCCTGCTCGGCGGTGAGGATCTTGTCGCGCTCGATGTCGCGGCTGACCTGCTCGAGGTCGCGCCCGCTGTGGTCGCTGATCATCTTCTCCAGCAGCTCGCGCATCCGGAGGATCTCGTTGGCCTGGATCTCGATGTCGGAGGTCTGGCCGAACGTGCCCTCGGTGTAGGGCTGGTGGATCAGGATCCGGCTGTTGGGCAGCGCCAGGCGCTTGCCCGGCGTGCCGGCGGCCAGCAGGATCGCGGCGGCCGAGGCCGCCTGGCCCAGGCACACGGTCTGCACGTCGGGCTTGATGAACCGCATCGTGTCGTAGATGGCGGTCAGCGCGGTGAAGGAGCCACCGGGGCTGTTGATGTAGATGCTGATGTCCTGGTCGGGGTTCATCGACTGCAGGCACAGCAGCTGGGCGATGACGGCGTTGGCGACGTCGTCGGAGATCGGGGTGCCGAGGTAGATGATGCGCTCCTCGAACAGCTTGCCGTAGGGGTCGATCCGGCGGAAGCCGTAGGAGGTGCGCTCCTCCCACTGCGGGATGTAGTAGTTCATCTGGTGCCTCAGTCCTTCTGGCGCGCGGGGCGCCCGTCGTCGGCGGCCTCGCGGGCGCTCGTGATGACCTGGTCGACCAGGCCGTACTCCTGGGCCTGCTCGGCGGTGAACCACCGGTCGCGGTCGGCGTCGGCGATGACCTGCTCGACCGGCTGGCCGGTGTGCTCGGAGATCAGGTCGAGCAGCACCTTCTTGATGTGCAGCGACTGCTGCGCCTGGATCTTGATGTCGGACGCCGACCCACCCATGCCCGAGGAGGGCTGGTGCATCATGATCCGCGCGTGCGGCAGGGCGTAGCGCTTGCCCTTGGTGCCGGCGCAGAGCAGGAACTGGCCCATCGAGGCGGCCAGGCCCATGCCGACGGTCGCGACGTCGTTGGGGATGTAGTTCATGGTGTCGTAGATCGCCATGCCGGCGTCGACGGAGCCGCCCGGGCTGTTGATGTGCAGGAAGATGTCGGCCTCGGGGTCCTCCGCCGACAGCAGCAGCAGCTGGGCGCAGATCGCGTTGGCGTTCTGGTCGCGCACCTCGGATCCGAGGAACACGATCCGCTCGCGCAGCAGGCGCTGGTAGATGTGGTCGTCGAGGACGTTGAGTCCCCCGCCTCCACCCATGGTGTGCTCTGAGTACTGGTTCACCTCGCCGACACTAGCCCGCGTCGGGGACAGTTCCACGGGCGACGCCGCGGTGTTCGCCATCAGCAGAAGGGCGCTCCGCCGGCCGGCGTGGCGCCGTGGGTCAGCGCCCTCGACCGCCGCCCCGAGCCGGGTCACCGTCGTCGCCATCCCGGCCTCGAGCTCGTCGGCGTGCCCGTCCGCGCCGCCGAGGAACGCGCGGGCGAAGACCCTGCTCAGGGGCGTGAGCCGGCGTGGCACCGGGCGCCGGTGGACGACGCGCGTGCCGCCGTCGCCGGTGGGCTCGAGCTCCCAGATCCACCGGGCCCCGCTCGAGCGGGTGTCCCACGCGAGCACCCGGCCCGGCTTGAGCTCGGCGACGACCGAGCGGGTCGGCCAGACCACCACCCCGCGGCGGTTGATGCCGACGTACTGCTGGCCGACGCGGAGGCCGCCGGGCAGGAGCGGGCGCATGGCGACCAGCTCGGGGCTCCACCTCGGCATCCGGGAGAAGTCGGTCAGCGCCGCCCAGACCTCCTCGGGCGGGGCGGCGACGGTGGTCTCGGAGCGGAGCTCGCGCTGGGCGTGGGTCACGGGCCGATCGTCGCACCCCTGGGTGCCGCGGAGTGCGGCCGAAACGGCCACGGGCGCCCAGCATCGGACCTAGAGTGCGGCCGTGCCGGGCCGATACTGCGTCACCTGTGGCAGCCCCCTCCACGTGGGCAAGCCGTTCTGCGTCACCTGCGGGCACCGCACCGCCGCGCCGGCACCTCCCGCGGCACCTTCCGCGGCACCTTCCGCGGCAGCGGCAGCGGCCGAGGCCACCCGCCCCGCGCCCCCGGCACCTCGGCCGCCGGCACCGGGCCCGCCGCTCCCGGCACCGCCCCGGCGCCGCCGCGGCGGGCGGTACGCCGTCGGCGCGCTCGCGCTGCTCCTGGTCGGCGGGGGGATCGCGGCGGGGGTGGTCGCCCTCGACGGCGACGACGACACCCGGGACCGCAGCACGCCGTCGGCCAACGGCGAGCAGGTCGCCCTCGCCGACGGCGTCTCGGTCCTGGCCGGACCGGGCGACGAGTGGACCTTCCGTGCCGGCGAGGTGCTCGACGGTGGGACGGTCTCCCCCTTCGGCCAGCACTTCTTCGACGACGGACGCGGACCGGTCATCGCCGAGGACGGCGTCGTCGTCGTCCAGGTCACCGACCCCGACCTCCGGGCGGTGGTGGTCGGCCTCGATGCCGACGACGGCAGCGTGCGGTGGGAACGCCCCTCCACCGAGTACGCCGTCGAGTGCCTGGCGGTGCCGGGCACCGGCACGATCGGCTGCAACGGCGAGGACGGCCTCGAGCTGGTCGACGTCGAGGACGGCGGGACGGCCGCGACTCCCGGGCTCGGCCCCGTCGCCGGGGCGATCGCGGGCGACGGGCTCGTGTGGCTGGCGTCGTACCCGACGCGCGACAGCGACGGCGACCTCCACCCCACGCGGGTCACCGCCCTCGACCCCGACACGCTCGACGTGGTGTGGGACGAGGTGCTGGAGGACGGGTCCGACGGTGGCGGGGACGAGGTCAACGCCTTCGACGGCGGCATCGTGTTCACCCTCGGCGACCTCGGCCTGGTCGTGGAGTACGGCTACCTGGCCTGGCTGGTCGACCCCGACGACGGCACGGTGCTGGAGACGGAGATCGACACCGAGGACGACGGTCCCTACCCCTCGCTGCTGAGGTCGCCGTACGCCGTGCAGTACGGCGACGACGGCGGCGTGCGGATCGTCGACCGCGACCGCACGACGGTCGCCGAGTCCGACGACGACGTCTGGTCCGGCGAGACCGTCGTGCACGACGGCGCCTACGGCACCGGTCACCGGCTGGTCGACCTGGAGTCCGGGGAGGAGCGCTGGTCGCGCCCCGACCTCGACCAGGGCGACGACTACCACCCGTTCACCTGGACCGACGACGGCCGGTTCGTCCTGGTCGACGACCCGTCCGTGGACGCCGACGGCGACGGCAGCGACGACCCGGCGGGCACCACGGTGGTCGACGCGGCCGACGGCCGCGACGTCCTGCACTCCGAGGACAGCATCGACCTCCACGGCTCCGTGCTCACCGACGATGCCGCGGTCGTCACCGGCCCCGGACGCGTCACCGTGCACTCCCTGGTCGACGGCGGCGAGGCCTGGAGCCGCGACGTGACCGACATCAGCACCCCCGACGACGACGGCACCTACCCTGCCCCCGAGGTGACGCTCACCGCGGACGCCGTCGTCGTCACCACCGCGCTGGCGGTCCGCTCGTTGAGCCTCGGCACCGACGGGTCCACCGGCCCATCCGACGCCGGTGACGACGAGCCGGTCGAGGGCGACGACCCCCGGTACGTCACCGACTGCGGGGTCGAGCCGGTCTTCGAGGCGGTCTCGTCGACCAGCGCCGACGGCGAGCTGGTCGTGGACCTCGTCGTGACCGCGAGCTGCCCCGACGGCCAGTGGCTGGACTCGGGCTCGACCGACATCAGCGTCACGCACGAGGACGGCACCGTCCTCGCCTCCGGAGTCTTCGACTTCAGCGGCACCCCGTTCTTCCTCCCGCCACCCGCCGGTGACGCGTCCGGGGAGTCCGGCGAGGGCGCGATCACCCTGCCGCTGGCGTTCCCGGCCGCGACGGTCTACTCCACGCCCGAGGAGGTCGAGAGCGCGATCGGCTCTGGCCTGGTGCGGGTCGGGTGCGAGCAGGACAGCGACGGCTCCGCCCCGGCCGAGCCGCCGGCCGACCCGGCCGAGGGCGCCGACCCCGACACCGGCGGCACCGCCGAGGCGCCCGGCGTCGAGGGCGGCGGGGAGACCGCGCTCGAGGCGCTTCGCCGGATCGCCCGCGAGGACTTCGACTCCGTCGGTGGCGAGCTGGTCGACCGCTGGGTGCCACAGCTGTCCTCGAAGTACCGCGGCCTCCAGGCCGAGGGGCGCACCTGGTCCGACGACGCGATCCTCGAGGAGCACCTCGACCTCCGGCTGCGCTTCGACAACGTCAAGCTGCTCTACAGCGACGACTGGAACTTCCAGCGCACCGGGATCTGGGTGACCATGACCGGGGTCTCTTACGACCACTGGCCCGAGGTCCTGCAGTTCTGCGTCGCCACCGACCGTTTCGACGGCACGTGCACCGCCAAGTACCTGCGCTACGGCGGCCCGTGGGAGGGCACGACGGCTTACCTCCGCGACGACGGCACGGTCCCGCCCCCGGACGAGGGGCCGACCCGCGACGGACGCCGCCAGCCCGGCCAGGACTGACCCGGGCCTGCTGCTGGTGCTCGCCGTGGTCGGGGGACGGCCGCGGCCGGCCTCCTCGACCAGCGTCGGTCAGCCGTCCGCGCTCAGGACAGCCAGCGGCGCAGTGCCGTCAGCACCTCGGGGTGGTTGAGGAGCCCGAAGTGGTCGGTACGGCCCACGTGCAGCACCTCCGCGCCCGGGAACAGCTCGCGGCCCTGCCGGTCGCGCCCGTACGCCGAGCGGGGACGGACCAGCAGGTCACCGACGACGTGGCCGACGGGGTGGTGCTGGGACTCGGTGAGCGTCGCGGACACCAGGCGGTAGCGCGCGTGCGGCAGTGGGGCGACGTCCTCGGCCAGCCCGGCCACCAGGTCGTGCACACCGGTCGAGCGCCAGTCGAGGATGCGGCCGAACGCCGCCGTCTCGGGCAGCCGCTGCAGCCCGCGGCTGCCGTGGCCGATGCCCCACGCGATGGGGGCGCCCAGGTGGGGGGTGCCGAGGGTGACGACGTCGGTGACGAGCGCGTTCCAGTCGGGGGCCGCGGGGTCGGCGGCCACCGCGCCGGCCGCCCGGACGACCAACCCCCCGAGCGAGTGGCCGACGAGCGCGATCCGGGTGACCTCCACCGGCCACGCCTCGACCAGCCGTTGCACCAGGCCGGTGAGCGCGACGCCGTTCTCGCGCATCGACAGGCCGGTGTTGGAGCGGAGGAAGACCGGCGTCCAGCCCTCGGCCGCCAGCGACTCGCCGTACGTCGTCCCGCGGCGCTCGCGGTCGCGGTTCCAGTACTCCTCGTTCTCGCACAGGCCGTGCAGGAAGAAGACGAGCCGGCCGGTCGCGTCGGGGAAGGCCCGGGCCAGGTCGTCGCGCTCGGGCTCGACGTCGGCGCCGTCACGGCGCACCGCCATCGGGATCGCCATCTGGGGGCGTTCCTGCAGCAGGCGGTCGCCGATCAGGCCGTTGACGGCCGCGGAGACGAACCGGCCGCGCGGGGTGGCCTCGAGGCTGCGCCCCAGCCCGGCGGCAGCAGCCTTGTCGAGGCCCCTGGACGCGGCGCGCAGGCCGAGCCCGAGCCCCTCGTAGACGGCCGCCGCGACCCCGCGGTGCAGCACCTCGGGGGCGACGCCCGCTCCCCCGGTCGCCTGGCGGGTCAGCCCGTGCGCGCGGTCGGCCCAGGCGAGGTGCGTGTCGCGGACGCTCTTGACGACGAGCTCGTCGGCGACCTCCGCGAGCAGGCTGGCGGCGTCCAGCCACGACGGCCCGGCCGGGACGGGCCGGGGCTCCGCCGGGCGTCGAGGGGTGCCGGAGCGGCGGGTGATCACGGTCCGAGGCTACCAACCTTCGGTGCACATCTGTACGCCGAACTGCCCGCGGCCGAGGCAACCGGAGTAGCCCTCTCGTCTTCACCCCGCGGCCACCGCGCTGTGGTTGGATCGGCCCATGGATTCGGCCATGGGGTCAGTCGCTCGATGCTGCGGGTGACGCTGCGCGGTTCCGGACTGCCCACGGTCACCCTCGGATCCGGCGAGACGCTGCTGTTCGGCCGCTCCCCGCACCACGCCGTGCCCGACGACGACCCCGGTGACGCGCTGCGGGTCACCGCCATCGCGCTCCCCCGCTGCGCCCCCCACGTGAGCCGGCTCCTCGGCGAGCTGGTCGTCGGCGACGAGATCGCCCGGCTGCGCTGGCACGGGTCCGGCGAGACGCAGGTCTCCAGCCTCTTCGACGCCCCCGGCGGCGCGCGCCGGGTCACCCTGGCCGAGGGGATGGCGCTGCTGCTCGACGAGGGCGAGAACCAGCTGGTGGTGATGCGCGGGCGCCAGACCGGCCCCACGACGTACGACGACCTGTCGATCGTCGTCGACGTCGCCCCCTCGGCACCCGAGCCGGCCGCCCGGCCACGCCCCACCGACGACGAGCACGACCTCGACGCCACCGCGACCGCCCCGGCACCGCGGCTGCCCCCGCACTCCCGGGAGTGGTACGTCGCGCTGGCCCTGGCCGAGCCCTGGCTGAGCGGCACCGACGACTACCCGCGCCCGCCCTCCAACCGCGAGATCTACGAGCGGGTGCTCGGGTGGCACGGCTACGCCTGGAACCTCGAGCGGGCCCAGCGGGTCGACGACGCGATCCGGCTGATCTCGGCGCTGGCGTTCGGGCCCAAGGAGGACCCGTTCAACGCCGGTCGCGGCCGGGCGCAGAACGTGCGCTTCGCGATCGGTCGGCGCACGGCCGAGGTCAGGCTGGTCACGGTGGAGGACCTCGAGACGGCCGAACGGGCCGCCGCCGGGCGGAAGGTTCCACCGGCCGTCTCCTAGCCCGGCGCCCGGGGGCGCGCCTACGGTCGCTGGCACTCGGACCCAGGACCAAGGAGACCCACGATGGCCAACAACATGCAGGGCATGGACACCGACGAGGCCCGCGGCGTGGCGCACTCGATGGGCGAGCACGCCGGCCTCGTCGGCGACGTCTGCGCCCGCCTGCTCGCCCGCGTGCAGGCCACGAGCTGGACCGGCGCCGACAAGGACGCCATCACCGACGACATCGGCAACAGCTTCATCCCCAACGCCAACGCCGCCTGCGACGAGATCCGCGCCCAGGCCGACTACCTCATCGCCAAGGCCGACGAGCAGGACGCCATCAGCTCCTGACCTCCAGGGGTCGGCGAGCGCGTCCCGCGCGGCGGAAGTTTCCACCGCCGCCGCTCTCGACCCCCCGCCGGACCGCATGTCACGTTTCCACCACACCGCCCCCACGGACACCCCGGACCTCGGGTCCGACTCTCGGACAGGAGCAGCACCATGGCGTTTCTCGGAGCCGACACCGACGAGCTGCGCGAGGTCGGGCAGCAGTTCCAGGAGGGCAAGGAGACGACCGACCAGGTCATCACCTACCTCAAGGCCCTGATCGCGATCCTGCGGGCTGCCTCGCTGTTCAGCGGCGGCGCGAGCCTGGCCTACGCCCAGTACCTCGAGTCCACCGTCGTCCCGTGGCTGGAGAAGATCTCGCAGGCCCTCGGCCTGTTCGCCAAGGTCCTCGGGGCCCAGGCCGACGCCCAGGACCAGGCCAGCGACGGCGGCACCGTCGACTTCGGCTCGCTGCCGACGTACCAGTCCCCGGCCCTGCCGGCGCCCATCACGCCGTACGAGGGGGCGCCGCTGGGCGGCACCCCCGGCGCCGGCGCCGGCACCCCGGCCGGTACGACGCCGGGCGGCGCCGGCGTACCGCTGGGCAGCGGCACCAGCGAGGGCCCCAAGCTCACCATCGGCGACAACGGGCACCTGATGATCGACACCGGCATCGACCTCGACGGGCCCGGCGGCAGCACCGGCAGCCCCGGCAGCACCGTCAACGCCATGCCGACCACCGAGCTCGGGTCGTCCACGGTGGGTGCCACCGGCGGCACCGGGTTGAAGCCCGTCGACCTCGGCACCTTCGGCAGCTCCGCGGGCGGCCCCGCGGGTGGCTCCGGCGGCCTCGGGTCGGCCGGCGGCATCGGCGGTGGCGGCGGCCTCGACACCGGCTCGGTCGGCGGCGGGTCGACCGGGTCCGGGACCGGCGCCTCGGTGGCCGGCCCCGTGGCCGGACCCGGCGAGAGCGCCCTCGGCAGCAGCAGCATCGGCGGCAGCCCGACCGCGTCGGGCCAGCCGGTGGCCGACGGCGGCCTCGGCGGGCCCGCCCCCGGCGCGGACTCGCTCGCCGCCGGCGGCGGCATGCCCCAGGCCTCGTCGGCCGGCGAGTCGTCCGGCGGCGGCCCGTCGTACGGCGCCGCGGCCGGGATCGCCGGTGGCGCGGCCGCCCTGGGCCTCGGCGGTGCGGCCCTGGCCAGCCGTGGCGGCGCGGGTGGCGGCGACGCCAAGATCGACCAGCTGGCCGCCAGCAACGGCCGCGGCTCTCGTGGCGAGGGCGTCCGCGAGCTCCAGGAGCGGCTCACCGCCGCCGGCTACGACACCCAGGGCGCCGACGGTGCCTGGGGTCCCAACACCCAGGCCGCCTACGACGCCTACCGCGCCGAGCACCCGCTGCCCGTCCAGGCCGGCCAGGGCTACAGCTCGCCCACCGGCTACGACTACAACCAGATCACCGGCGTGCGCGGCAACCCCAACGTCACCCCCGAGTTCCTGCGCCAGGTCGAGGGCATGTCCCAGCGGCTCGGCGCCCGGCCCGAGCACCTGATGGCCGCGATGAGCTTCGAGACTGGCGGCCAGTTCTCCAGCGACGTCCGCAACCCGCGCAGCAGCGCCACCGGCCTGATCCAGTTCATGGACTCCACCGCCCGCGGGCTCGGCACGACCACCAGCGAGCTCGCCCGGATGACGCCCACCGAGCAGCTCGCCTACGTCGAGCGCTACTTCGAGCCCTACCGGGGCCGGCTCGGCGACCTCGAGAGCGTCTACACCTCCATCCTCGCCGGCAGCCCCCACTCGGGCGACGAGGCCCTGTTCACCCGCGGCGAGCGGGCCTACGGCCCCAACCGCGAGCTCGACGCCAACGGCAACGGCGTCATCACGGCCGCCGAGGCCACCGCACACGTCCGGTCCCGCATGGGCGCCGGCGGCAACTGAAGCACCCACCACCCCAACCACGAGTTCAGCACGAACTAGAAGAGGAGCAGTTCCATGGCCATGAAGGGTATGGATGTCGAGGCCGGTCGCCAGGCGTCCCAGCAGATCACGCAGGGCTCGCAGGAGCTCGAGGCACTCACCGGCCGGATGACCCAGGTCATCCAGGGGTTCGACTGGATCGGACCCGACGCCGACCGCACCCGCGACAGCTGGAACAGCGACTACGTCACGATGCTCCAGCGCGTCAGCCAGTCGCTCACCGAGTTCTCGACCCTGATCAACAACCAGGCCCAGGAGCAGGAGACCGTCAGCACCTGAGCCTTCGGCCCCGGGCCTTCGGCCCGCACGGGCGTCGCGCTCGCTGCGCCCGCCGCTCTGCTGTTCCGTACGAACACGCTTGCTTCGACCGCGTTCGTACGGCGTGTCACCGGTGTTGGCACGGCGCCTCCGGCGCGTGAGCAACACCGGTGGCACGGGGCCCGTGGTCGCCGTCCCTACGGCTGCTGGCCCCACCCGACGACCGCCGGTGTCCCCCGGCGGTCGTCGCCATTTCCGCCCGCACCGGTCTAGACCGATCACCGAGGAGCACGTCATGCAGAGCTGGACCCTCTCGCTGCGGACCGCGGCCGAGACCGGGCTGCCGTCGGTCGACGTCGCCGTGCAGGCGCGGGGGGAGGCGACGGTGGCCGACCTGGCGCGGGCGATCGGCCAGCACGTCGCACCCGACCAGCCGCAGCTGCTCCTCGTGCCGGTCGACGGCGGCCACCCGTGGCCGGCCGACCGGCTGGTCTCCGAGTGCGGGCTGCGCACCGGCGACCTCCTCGACGTGGTGACCGCGCCGACGTCGTGGCTCAACCGGGTCTCCAGCTCCGCCCGTCCCCGCGCGGTCCTGCGGGTCACCGACGGCCCCGACCGCGGGCAGCGCCTCCACGTGCGCGGCAGCTCGCTCACCCTCGGGCGCGGCTCCTCGTGCACCCTGCGCCTGACCGACCCGCTGGTGAGCCAGCGGCACGCGCGGATCGTCCTCGGCGTCCGCCCCGTCGTCTACGACGAGGGGTCGGCCAACGGCACCCTCGTCGGCGGCGAGCGCATCGTCTCCGGCCGCGAGATCGACTGGGGCACCCCGATCCGGCTCGGGCGCAGCACCCTGGTCGTCGACCCCGGCGAGCTGCCCACCGAGGCTCCCGCCGTCTCGGTCTTCCGGCCCCCGCGGTTCGGCGACCCGCTGGTCGAGGAGGTCCTCGAGGTCCCGTCGCCGCCGTCGAAGACCCGCCCCTCGCCGATGCCCTGGGCGATGCTGATGCTGCCGATGGTGATGGGTGTCGCGCTGTTCGCCCGCGCCCGCAGCATGTACGCCGTCATCTACATGCTGGCCTGGCCGGTCCTGGGCTACCTCGGCTGGCGCCAGCAGAAGCGGGCCGCGGAGAAGCAGTTCCAGGAGGACCTCGCCGACTGGCGGGCCGACGTCGACGACTTCCTCACCCGGATCGACGAGCACGCGAAGCGCCAGCGCCAGCAGTTCCACGACGACTACCCCGACGCCGAGACGCTGCGCACCCGCGCCGCCAACCGCGACCCCTACCTGTGGGCCCGCTCGGAGACCCGCCAGGCGTTCCTGGTGACCCGGCTCGGGATCGGCACCGTGCCGGCGATGCTGCGCGGCGAGATCACCGACGGAGGCGACCGTGCCACCCGCCGCACGGTGGCGCAGGAGTTCCAGCAGCGCGAGGCACTGAGCGACATGCCGGTCCTGGCCGACCTGACCGAGCACCCGCTGGTCGCGATCACCGGCGAGCCAGCCGAGGTCGACGCCCTGGTGCGCTCGATGATGCTGCGCCTCGCCTTCGACCACTCCCCCACCGACCTCAGCGTGGCGGGCTGCTTCGGTCGCGGCCGGGCCGGCCACGAGGCCTGGCTGCGCTGGCTCCCGCACGCCACCGCCCGCGTCGGCGGCGAGCCGCCCGTCGCCGTCGGCGCCCGCGCCGCCACCGCGCTGCTCGACCACCTGGTCACCGAGGACACCGGCCGCGGCCACACGATCTGCTTCGTCGACGAGGACGCCGGCATCGCGCGGCGCACCGTCGAGGCCGTCGCCGCGGTGGCCGCCGAGCGCGGCATCCACCTGGTCTGGCTCGGCCGCAACGCCGCCGAGGTCCCCGCCGCGACCTCGCTGCGCATCGACCTGGCCACCGGCGAGGTCGGCAGGGCCGACCGGATGGGCATCGCGCACATCGACACCCCCGACGCCGTCTCGCTCGACCAGGCCTGGCGCGCGGCCCGGCTGATGACGGCGTACGTCGACGAGGCGGCCGTGCTGCCGCCGAGCACGGCGATCCCGTCGGTGGTGCGGCTGCCCGAGCTGAGCACCGACTTCGAGGACCTCGACGACGTCACGGCCGTGACCCGCCGCTGGCAGCAGTCCAGCGGCCTGCGCGCCCAGATCGGCGCCGGCATCGACGGCGTCACCACCATCGACCTGCGCGAGGACGGCCCCCACGGCCTCGTCGCCGGCACCACCGGCTCCGGCAAGAGCGAGCTGCTGCAGTCGCTGCTGTGCTCCCTGGCGCTCAACAACCCGCCGTCGCGGATGAACTTCCTGCTCGTCGACTACAAGGGTGGCGCCGCCTTCCGCGAGTGCGCCGACCTCCCGCACACCGTCGGCTACATCACCGACCTCACGCCCGCGCTGGTGCAGCGGGCACTGACCTCGATCGGCGCCGAGATCGCCTACCGCGAGCACCTGCTCGGCCAGTACGGCGTCAAGGACCTCGTCCAGCTCGAGCGCGAGCGGCCCGACGTCGCCCCGCCCAGCCTGCTCATCTGCGTCGACGAGTTCGCGGCGCTGACCGCCGAGGTGCCGGAGTTCGTCGACGGGATGGTCAACATCGCCCAGCGCGGCCGCTCGCTCGGCATGCACGTGCTGCTGGCCACCCAGCGGCCGCAGGGCGTCGTCACCGGCAACATCAAGGCCAACGCCGACCTGCGGATCTCGCTGCGCGTCTCCTCCCCCGACGACTCGCGCGACGTCATCGACAGCCCCGAGGCCGCGCGGATCTCGCGTCGTACGCCGGGGCGGGCGTGGATCCGTCGCACCGGGCACGGCACCGCCGAGCTGGTGCAGTCGGCGTGGACCGGAGCCCGCGAGCCGATGGCCGGATCCGAGGTCCCGGTCCTGGTCAGCCCGTTCAGCGCCGTGACCGCCGGGAGCGAGACGGCCGGGCCCGAGCAGCGGCTCAACCCGCGCACCGACCTCGAGCGCTGCGTGCACACCATCAGCGAGACGTTCCTGGTCTCGGGCGCCGAGCCGCCCAAGCGCCCCTGGCTACCGGCCCTGCCGGCCGAGCTCCCCCTCGACGTCGACGCGCTGGTCGCCGGCGCCGCCGGTCGCACCAGCGGCAACGTCACCATCGGCCGCATCGACGAGCCGGAGGCCCAGCGCCAGCCCGAGCTGTCCCTCGACTTCGCCGCGATCGGGCACGTCCTGGTGCACGGCGCCTCCGGCTCGGGCAAGACCGAGCTGCTGCGCTCGGCCGCCCTGAGCGCCTCGCTCGCCGACACGTTCGGCAGCTACGAGGTCGCGCCGTACGTCTACGGCATCGACTTCGCCGGCGGCGGCCTCGCTGCGATCAGCGGGGTGCCCACGGTCGAGGCGATCGTCACCGAGGCGCAGCCCGGCCGGGTGATGCGCCTGATCCGGCTGCTGCGGCGGACCATGGACGAGCGCGCGCAGGCCCTGGCCGCCCGCGGGTGCGCCGACCTCGACGACCTGGCCCGCCAGGGCGCCGCGCTGCCGCGCGTCTACGTGCTGATCGACAACCTCCCCTCGATGGTCGAGAGCCTCGAGACCGGCGGAGGTGTAGCCCCCGCGCACGTGGAGAGGCTGCAGACCGTGCTCCAGAACGGACGACGCGTGGGCATCCACGTCATCGCCACCGCCCCCGGGCGCACGGGGGTGCCGACCTCGCTCGGGTCGACGTTCGGCCGCCGGATCGTGCTGCGGATGACGACGTCCGACGACTACCTGATGCTCGGCGTGCCCGGCAACGTGCTCGACGCCGACAGCCTCCCGGGTGCCGGGCTGCTCGGGAAGCGCAGCGTGCAGGTCCAGACCACGGGCGGCGCGGGCACGCCGGTTCAGGCCGAGCGGATCGAGGCCATCAACCGGCTGCTGCTGCCGCGGGTGCAGGGCCGGGCGACCGCCCCGGTGCCGCCGATGCCGGCCCGGCTGGACCAGGCGGCCCTGCCGGCCCCGCGCGGGGCACGGGTGCCGCTGGCCGTCGACGCCGACGCGGTCGCCGTCCTCGAGGTCGACCTGCTGGCGGGACCGGTGCTGATCGCCGGCCGGGCCCGCACCGGGCGGACCGGGGCGCTCGACGGGCTGCAGGCCCTCGTCGCCCGCAGCGACCGCCCGCCGACGGTGATCCGCGAGGCCGACTACGCCGCCACCGCCGACGCCGTGTCGGCGTGGCTGTCCCGGCCGGTCACGGAACGTTCCGACGACGGATGGGCTCTGGTCATGGTCGACGACGCCCATCTCTGGGATGCTGCAGTCGGAGTCGACGAAGCGCGACGTACCGCGCGGGACCGTCTCCTGGGTGATCTCGGCTCCCATGCCCACCGGATCGGCTTGGTGGTCACCGCCGACACCGCCCAGGCGAAGGCCCGGGGTGGTCCGGAGGGCCTGGTCGAGACCGCCCGCCGGACCCGGCGTGGGTTCCTCCTCACCCCGGAGTGGGCCGACGGCGATGCCCTGGGCGCGACGGTCCCGACCAAGACCACCGAACCGCTCACCGGACCCGGGCGTGGGGTGTGGTGCGACGGCGGAACCGCATGGGTGGCGCAGCTCGTCCACTCGGCAGGACAGCACACGACGCAGGAGATGTGATGACCGGTCAGGACTCGGGACAGACCACGACGACGTGGAGCGGGCGGCTGCGCACGCTGGTGCCGGACGTGCTGCGCACGCGCGCCCGCGCCGCCCGCCGCTCGCGGGGCGCGGCCGAGCTGTCCGTCCTGGCGGTCACCGGCTCGCTGGTCGCGGGCGTCTTCTTCGGCCAGGGCATCAGCGGCACGGCGGTCGAGGTGGCCGACGGCCTGACCTGGCTGAGCGACGACCCGAACGGTCAGGTGATCCAGGTCAACCCCGCCACCGGGCAGCTCGAGGTCAAGCAGCTCGTCGGCGCCGCCGGCCACGACATCGACGTCCAGGGCGAGCTCGGCGGCCAGATGTACGTCGCCGACCACACCTCCGGGCGGCTGCTGGCCTTCGACCTGAGCAGCATCCTGGTCTCCGGCCAGCGCCGGATCAGCACGGGCGGCGTGGTCTCCACGGTCTACAACGACGACGGCGTCTTCCTCGTCGACCGCGAGGAGTCCACGATCTCGGCGATGGACCCGCTCACCACGGGGGCCATCGGCACCATCTGGGTCGCCCCCTCGGGCCTCGCCGACGCCGCCGTCGACGGCGCGGGCACCATCTGGGCGCTGGAGGACGACGGGACCCTCCACCAGCTCGACTGGGACACCGAGACCCTGTCCTTCGACGACGAGGAGGAGTCCGTCGGCTTCGGCGGCGACGGCTCCGTCCTCGTCGCCCACGACGAGGGCGTCACGGTCTTCGGACCCGACTCCGGCCGGGTCGCCCAGGTCGGCACCGGCCACGACCTCGACGCCCGCGCCCCCAAGGTGATCGGCACGGTCCTGGCGCCCGAGGAGGCGCCTCGCGACCTGGTCCCGGCGTCCTCCGACAACGGCTACGTCGTCATGGTCACCCCGCGCGGCATCCTCGAGGTCGACATGGACTCGATCGGCTGTCCCGACCCGGGCACGCCCGAGGTGTTCCGCGAGCAGGTGTGGGTGCCGTGCCTGGGCGAGGCCCGCGTGGTGCGGCTCGGGCCCGACGGCCGCCGCGCCGACGAGGACATCGACACCCCGGGCAGCGACGACCCCGAGCTGGTCCTCGACGACGACAACCTGATCATCAACACCCCCGGGTCGGCCCAGGGCATCGTCATCCGCAGCGACGGCAGCCGTACGACGATCGTCCGCGAGGACGCGACGCTGCCGACCAACGACCTGACCCCCACCATCACCCCGCCCGTCGACCCGGTCCCGGAGCTCATCGACGACGTCCTCGACGTCGTCGACCCGCGGCCCGACACACCGGACACGCCGGACACCACCCCGCCCGGCACGACCCCGCCCACCGGCACCCCCTCGACCGGCAGCCCGTCGACCGACGGCCCGTCGACCGAGGACCCCCGCGACCCGCCCGGCCCGAGCTGCGACCCGTCCGACGACGGTCCCTCGACCGCGGGCCGGGGCCGCGACGGCGACCGGGACGGCCGGGGCGGCCGGGGCGGTGGGCGCGACGGCGACCGGCAGGCCTGCCCCCGCAACCCGCCACCGAGCGGCGACGCCGGCCAGCAGGTGTCGGCCCCCACCGACGTCGTGGCGACGTCGGTGGGCGAGGCCCAGGTCGAGATCGCCTGGAGGCACAGCGGCATCCCCCGGGCAGACGGTTTCGTGGTGCGCTCCAGCGACGGCGAGAGCTACAAGATCCGCAGCGGGACCTTCCGCGCCTTCGTCGACGTCGCCGCGGGCGTCCCGACCACCTTCACCGTCGCCGCCGTCCTGGGGTCGCGCCAGGCGGTGTCCGACCCGAGCGACCCGGTCGTCTCGACGGCCCGGCCCGGGGCCCCGACGGTGACGGCCACGGCGAGCTACCAGGGCGACGACGTCCTGGAGCGCTTCGTCCTCGACATCCGGTGGTCCGGCGCTGCCGCCAACGGCGAGACCATCACCGCCTACGACGTCCAGGTCACCACGCCCGAGGGCATCCGCGCCGAGCAGGTCCCGGGCACCGAGGACAGCCTCCAGCTCGCCTGGACCTGCAGCTACCAGGTCGACCCGTCGTGCAAGGTCGGCGGCAGCTACCAGGTCTCGGTGCTGGCCCGCAGCCGCCTCGGCACCGGCAAGCCAGGCACCACCGCCGGCGACGCACCGCCGCAGCCCCCGCCGCCGCTGCCCGACGGCAACCGGCAGCACGTCGCCGCCTCGAACCCGCGCACCGACGCCGCCGCCGACGACGGCACCGGCTCCATCGACGTGCGGCTGCGGCCGACGAGGGAGTGGGCCCGCTTCCCCGGGTCCTGCAGCTACACCCTCGACGGCGGGGCACCGCAGCCGCTGGCGTGCGGCGCGACGTCGGTGGCGATCCCCTACCAGAACGGGATCGCCTACCAGCCCGACGACGGCGTGTTCGAGCACACCGTGGTCTTCCAGGCCGCCAACGACCGGGGCGTCTCGTCCAGTGCGCCGTGGTCCTTCACCACGCGGCAGACCCCCCTCGCGCCGCCACCGCCCCCGGAGGAGCCGGCCCCCGCCGAGGGCGGGTGAGCACTACCCTGAGCAGCCGCTGACGTGCGGCTGACCAGCCACCCCGCCCGACCCCCGCGAGAAGAGGCCCCATGACCGCGCTGATCAACCCCGCGGCCCCCGGAGAGCAGGAGATCACCGGCTTCGGCCTCCTGCACCAGCGACTCGGGGACGCCGTCGAGGGCGCGGTCCACGGCAAGCGGGCGGTGGTCGACCTGGTCCTGGTGGCGGCGTTCGCCGGCGGGCACGTGCTGCTCGAGGACGTGCCCGGCACCGGCAAGACGACGCTGGCCCGCGCCATCGCCCGCGCCATGGGCGGCCGGGTCGGCCGGATCCAGTTCACGCCCGACCTGCTCCCCAGCGACGTCACCGGCACCACCGTCTTCGACCCGCGCGACGGTCAGATCCGGTTCCGGCAGGGACCGGTCTTCGCCAACGTGGTGCTGGCCGACGAGATCAACCGCGCCGCCGCCAAGACCCAGTCGGCGCTGCTCGAGGTGATGCAGGAGCGCACGGTCACCGTCGACGGCGTGGGCCACCCCGTCCCGCGGCCCTTCGTGGTGGTCGCCACCCAGAACCCGATCGACCTCGAGGGCACCTACCGGCTCCCCGAGGCCCAGCTCGACCGGTTCCTGCTGCGCACCTCGCTGGGCTACCCCGACGCCGAGCACGAGATCGAGGTGCTCCGCCCGGGCAGCAACGCGGGCCTGGTCGACGACGTCCCCACGGTGACGACGCCCGAGGAGGTCGCGGCCGTCTCCGAGCAGCTGACCCGCCTGCACGTCGCCGACCCGATCCTGCGCTACGTGCGCGAGATCGGCACGACGATCCGCCGCGACCCCCGGGTCCGGGTGGGCGTCAGCACCCGCGGCCTCAAGGCCCTGGTCGGCTGCCTGCAGGTGTACGCCGCCGCCCGCGGTCGGCACTACGTCGTCCCGAGCGACGTCCAGCGGCTGGCCGAGCCGGTCCTGGCCCACCGCACGGTCCTGGCCCGCGACGCCGTGCTGGCGGGGCACACCAGCGAGGGCGTCGTCCACGACGTCCTCGACACGGTGCAGCCGCCGCAGCCCGACGCGGGCTGACCGGCACCCGCGGCATGGGTGGAGTGCGCTCGGTCTGGACGAGCACGACCGGGCGGGGCCGGGCGGTCGCCGTGCTCGGCGTACTGCTGCTCGTGGCCGGCCTGGTGTGGCACTACCTGCTGGTCGCCACCCTCGGCGGCCTGCTGCTGGCGCTGGTCCTCGTCGAGCTCGTCGCGGTGCTCGCGGCGCGCCCGGTCAAGGTGGACCGCGAGGTCGAGCCACGGGTCGTCGTCCGCCAGGCGCCGTGCGAGGGACGCCTGCGGGTCCTCGGCAGGCGGCGGCGCGGGCTGGTCCGGCTCGACGTCGCCGACCGCGTGCAGGGCGCGCTCGTGCCGGTGTCGCTGCCCGACCGGACCGGCCCCGACCAGCCGGCGGCCACGGTGACCTACCCGATCCCCACCCCGCGGCGCGGCCTCGTCGACGTCGGTCCGGTGCAGGTGCGCCTGGCCGGGCTGACCGGGATGGCCGCTCGCTCCACCCGCTCAGGCCCGGTCGACCAGGTGCGGGTGCTGCCGCGGCGGGTTCCGGTGTCCGGGATGCTGCCCGGGCACCGGCGCGCGGTCGCCGGCACCGACGAGGCCCACGAGCTCGGCGGCACGGACCTGGTCGGGCTCCACGAGTACGTCGTCGGCGACGACCTGCGCCGCCTGCACTGGGCCACCAGCGCCCGCACCGGCACCCTGATGGTGCGCGAGGACGCCGAGCCGTCCCAGGCCCACCTGTGCGTGCTGCTGGACGACCGGGCCGCGGCCTACCTCGGTGACGACGACCTGTTCGAGGAGGCCGTCGAGGTGGCCGCCGCGCTGTGCCGCAGCGGGATCGAGGACGGGCTCCCGGTGCGGCTGCACACGGTCAGCGACCGGCGCGAGGTGCGGGTGCCGGCGTCGGTGACCCGCCGGGCGATGCAGGAGCACCAGGACCTCGACTGGCTGCTCGCCGAGATCGACCTCACCGACGCCCGGTCGCGCATCGAGCTGCACACCCGCGACCTCGACGTGGCCGTGGCGGTGACCGGCCCCGGGTCGGCCGTGCGCGACCTCGGCCTGGCCCTCGGTGAGGCACCGACCCGGGTGGTGGCGGTCGCCGACCCGGCGCCGCTGGTCGGCGCCCACCAGGAGGCCGGGCTCCTCGTGCTCCGCGGTGCGACCTCGGTGTCGCTGGCGGCGTCGTGGGACGCGGCGGTGGCCCGGTGAGCGCCCCCGAGGGCGTCCTCGCGCGCGCGGTGCGGCTGGCGTGGCCGGTCGCGCTCGTGGTGCTGGGCGCGCTGGTGCTCGCCACCGCCTGGCACCGGTGGACGGTGTCGCTGCTGTTCGCCGCGGTGGCCGCCGTACCGCTGCTGCTCCTGCGCGGGTGCCTGCGCGCGGGGATGTCGCGGTGGTTCGCCTCCTCGATGATCGTGCTGCTCACGGTGATGACCGCCTACCTGGCCACCGCGGGCGCCGACCTCTCCCTGGGGCAGACCGTCTCCGACGCCGTGCCCCGGCTGCTCTCCGCTCCTCTCCCGTACGCCGCGCAGCCCGACCTGCTGGTCGGGCCGCTGCTGCTGACCGCGCTGGTCTCGCTGCTCGTCGGCCTGCGCACCGACAGCCGGCTCCGGGTCGAGCCGGTCGCAGGCAGCGCCGTCCTCTACCTCGCCGGCGTGCTGCTCACGGCCGGGGACGCCGACCCGGTCGGCCTGGTGGCGGTGCTGGTGCTCGTGGTCGCGCTGCTCGGCTGGGTCTTCCTCGACGAGCACAGCGAGCCGGTGCGCCAACGGCTCTCGATCGCCGGCCCCGTCACGGTGGTCGGGGTGGGCGCCCTGGCCGCCGCGGCGACCCTGCCGGTGGGGGCGGCGTACGAGCCCCGCGGCCTGGTCGACCCGCCCACGGTCGAGGTGGTGGCGAGCAACCCGCTCACCCAGCTCGGTGCGTGGGCCAACAACCCCGAGGTCGAGCTGCTCCGCACCCGGGGGCCGGAGGTGCCGCTGCGCCTGGTCGTCCTCGACGAGTACGACGGCCGGCAGTGGACCACCTCGACCCGCTTCGAGGCCCTGCGCACCGACGGCCACACCGGGCTCGAGCCGGGGCCCTACCGCCAGGACGCCACGGTGCAGGTCGAGTTCGTCGAGCTCGGGGGGAGCTGGCTCCCCTCACCCGGCCTCCCGACCTCGGTCGGGCTGCCGGGCGCGCTGGTCGACCCGGGCACCGGCACCCTCTACGCCAGCGAGGACACCGCCGGTGCCAGCTACGTCGTCACCGGCGCGTACGACGACCCCCCGGCCTCGGTCCTCGACACGGCGGTCCCGCCGGTGGAGGACCTCCAGCGGCTCACCGCCCTGCCCCCGCTACCCAAGCCGCTCGCCGACTTCGCCCGTCGCGCCGGGAGCCAGGGGGCGACGCCGTACCAGCGGGCGTCGACGATCGCCACCATCGTGCGAGAGGGCTACGAGCAGTCGCCCACCGCGATGTCCGGCTCGGCCCTGTGGCGGCTCGACCGCTTCCTGCTGCGGGGGAAGGCGACGCCGGGCGGCGGGGTCGGCACCGCCGAGCAGTTCGCCTCGGCGTTCGCCGTGCTCGCCCGCTACAACGGCCTCCCGACCCGCGTCGTGGTCGGGTTCCAGCCCGGCGAGCTCCTCGACGACGGCACCCGCATGGTGCACGGCGACGACGCCACCGCCTGGGGCGAGGTGTACTTCGAGGGCGCCGGCTGGGTGCCCTTCTCCCCCAGCCCCGAGGACGACACCTTCACCCCACCCGCCCCGGTCGAGCCGACCACCCCGCTGCTCCCAGAGGAGGCGCCCACGGGTTCGGCCGGCCCCACCCCGACCCCGGGCGCGCCGACTCCCGACACCGGCGCCGATGCCGACGCCGACGAGGCCGACGGGCCCGTGGTGGTCGACGACGGCGACGGGCTCCGGCCGGTGCTGCTGCTCAGCGGCGGTCTGGTCGCGCTCCTGGTGCTGCTGGTGGCCCTGCGCGGCATCCGGCGGTGGCGCCACGCCCGGCGCGGGGCCGTCGGCGCGTGGGCCGAGGTGGTCGACGCCCTCCACCTCGCGGGGATGCGGCCGGCGCCCCACCAGCCGGCCGACGACGTGGCCGCCGGCCTCGACGCCCGGCTCGGCACCCGGTCGGCGCGGATCGCCGCCGGGGCGGAGCAGGTGGCGTTCGGGCCGCCGTCCGAGACGCCTGGTCGCGCGTCCGACCGCAGCGGGCTGCGCGCCGCGGTGCGCGACGTACGACGCCGGGTGCGGCGCACGGTCCCGCTCTGGCGTCGGTGGTGGTGGTTCCTCGACCCGCGACCGCTGCTGCGGCGCTGAGTCGCCGGGTCGCTACCAGTCGCTAGCGGGGCTCGAACCCGAACGTCGTGATCTCGCCGCAGTGGGCGGACTCCTCGCTGATCCCCCAGACGCCGTTGGGCAGGCGGGCGATCAGGTAGAAGCAGGCGCTCCCGAGCGGGAGCCGCTCCTCGAGCTCGACCGTCTCCGGCGTGCGGCCCGACCCGGGCGGGTACTCGACGATCCGCCGGCCACCGGGGTACTCCTCGGACGACATCACCAGCAGGAACCGCGCCTCGTCGTCGGTGGGGTCGGTCCACTGGGCCGTCAGCTCCACGCCGTTGTAGTCGACGGTGCGCAGCAGCGGTGTCAGGTCGGACTGCGGGTCGCCGACCAGGACGTTCCCCTCGTCGACCCCCCCGTCGACCCCGCCGTCGGCTCCGGCGCCGACCGCGGACGGGCCCGGCTCCGGCGCGGCCGGGGGGGCCGGGTCGTCGTCGTCGCGCAGCACGGCGCCGAGGATCCCGAGCAGGAGGCCGATGACGAGGGCCATCGCACCCAGCACGAGCGGCAGGCGACGCCGGCGGGACGGCGCCTCCTCCTGCGGCGCCTCGGGCGCGGTGACCGGCTCGGCCGGGGGCGCCCCGGTCGGGTCGGGCAGCCCGGTGCCGGTGGGCGCGGCGTCGGCGACGCGCAGCTCGTGGGAGGCGGCGGAGATCGCGACCGGCGCCGGCTCGGGAGCCTCGGCGCGCGGCGGGATCGGGCTGGGGCTGATCGGGCTGGGGCTGATCGGGCTGGGGCTGATCGGGCTGGGGCTGATCGGACTGGCGCCGATCGGCTGCAGCGGCCCGCCGTACGCCCCGGCCGGCGCAGCGGTGGCGGTCTGGGTGGGTGTGGGGGTGGGGGTGGGTGTCGGCGTGTGCTCGGGGGGCGCCGGCGCCTTGGCGAGGGTCGGGGGGCCGGGCGGTCGGGGGGCGGTGCCGGGCTCCCACGCCGAGGCGCGCAGGCCGTGCAGGGCGTCCCGCAGCTCGGCCGCCGAGGACCAGCGGCCGGCGACGTCCTTGTCGAGGCACCGGGCGATCACCGGCGCGAGGCGCTCGGCGCCGGGCACGTCGAGCGGGCGGTGGGGCTCGGTACGGGCGCGGCGCAGGTAGGCCAGCGCCGAGTCCTCGTCGGGGTCGTCGCTGGCGAACGGCGGCCGGCCGTCGAGGAGGGTGAACAGCGTCGAGCCGAGCGACCAGAGGTCGTCGGCCGCCGTCGGTGGGTGGCCGTCGAGGATCTGGGGCGCGGCGTGGCGGTAGGTGAACGTCTCCGCCGAGGAGGTGTGCTCGGAGTCGACCAGCCGGGCGATGCCGAAGTCGGCGAGCACCCACGACGTGGGCAGCACCAGTACGTTCTGCGGCTTGACGTCGCGGTGCAGGACGCCGCGCTCGTGGGCGAACGACAAGGCGTCGGCCAGCACCTCACCGATCCGGCCGACCTCCTCCGGCGCCAGCGGGCCGTGGGTCTTGAGACGGTCGTGGAGGGTGCCGCCCTCGAAGAAGTCCATCACCACGGCCGGGCGCCCGGACGCGGTCGTGCCGGTGGCCAGCACGGTGACGATGTTGGGGTGCTGGCGGCCGAGCTGGACGGTGATCTCGATCTCGCGCGCGAACCGCGCCGCCCGCGCCGGGTCGCTGGTGGTGTCGATGCTGAGCACCTTGATCGCGACGTCGCGCCCCAGCGCGACCTCGCGGGCCCGGTAGACCACCGAGTCGCCGCCCCGGCCGATCTCGACGAGGTCGACGTAGCCCGCGAGCTGCTCGACCGGCTCGGCCTGCGGCGCCGGGGGGCGCCACGCTGCGTCGGTGCCGTGCTCCCCCGATGCTCCCGACGTCATGGCTGCAGCCTAGGAGGCACCGGGCCCCGCCGGGCTACGGCGGGGCGAACGGAACGTCTCGAGATCACACGTCGTCGGACGTGCCGGACTCCTCGTCGGTTGCCGCGTCGCCGTCGGCGTCCGTCGACGGGGCGTCGGTGGCCTCGTCGGTGGCCTCGTCCTCGGGCTCACCGATGGTGCCGTCGGGACGCAGGTTCTTCAGCTCGACCGGGTTGCCCGAGGCGTCGCTGACGACGGCGGACTCCACGACCAGGGCCAGGGCCTTGCCGCGCAGGATCTCCTGCACGAGGTCGGGGATGTGGTTGTGCTCGAACATGTGGTTGGCGAACTCCTGCGGGTCCTGCCCAGACTGCTGGGCACGGCGCACGAGGTGCTGGGAGAGCTCGGCCTGGTCGATGCCGAACTCCTCCTTCTGGGCGATCTCGTCGAGCAGGAACTGCGCGGCCACGGCGTCGCGGACCCGGCGCTCGAGGTCGGCCTCGAACTCCTCGATGGTCTGGCCCTCGTCCTCGAGGTACTTCTCCATCGTGATGCCGGCGTAGACCAGCTGCTGCTCGACGCTCTGGCGCCGGGCGTTGAGCTCGTCGGTGACCATCGACTCGGGCAGCGGGATCTCGACCTTCTCCAGCAGCGCCTCGAGGACGGCGTCGCGCGCCTCGGCGGCCTGCTCGAGCCGCTTGCCGCGACCGAGCCGCTCGCGCACGTCGGCGATCAGCTCGTCGACGGTGTCGAACTCCGAGGCCATCTGGGCGAACTCGTCGTCGACCTCGGGCAGCTCCTGCTCCTGCACCTGGGTGACCTTGACGCTGACCTCGACCTTCTCGCCGACCAGGTCGCCGCCGACCAGCTCGGTCTCGAAGACCTTGTCCTCGCCGGCGGACAGGCCGACCAGCGCCTCGTCGAGGCCCTCGATCATGCCGCCGCGGCCGACCTTGTAGGACATGCCGGAGACCTCGGCGCCCTCGACCGGCTCGCCACCCTGGGTGGCGGAGAGGTCGAGCACCACGAAGTCGCCGTCGGCGGCCGCGCGCTCGACGTCGTTGAGGGTGCCGAAGCGCTCGCGGAGCGCCTCCACCTGCTCGTCGACGTCGGCGTCGGAGACCTCGGCGTCGGCGACCTCGGCGGTCAGGCCGGCGTAGTCGGGGACGTCGATGGACGGCTTGACGTCGACCTCGGCGGTGAACTCGAAGCCCTCGTCGTCACCGACCTCGAGGCCCTCGATCTCGGGCTGCGCCAGCGGCGTGAGGTCGTTGGCCTCGAGCGCCTCGCGGTACTTGACCGGCAGCGTGTCGTTGATGGCCTGCTCGAGCACGGCCCCGCGGCCGACCTGGCGGTCGATCACCATCGGCGGCACCTTGCCACGGCGGAAGCCCGGCACGTTGATCTGCTTGGCGATCGCTTGGTAGGCGGCGTCCAGGCTCGGCTTGAGCTCGTCGAAAGGCACCTCGACGGTGAGCTTGACCCGGGTAGGGCTCAAGGTCTCGACGGCGCTCTTCACAGGGTGTCTCCTTCAGGTCTTTGTCACGCGTCAGGTGGTGGTGTCTGTCGGGGCGACAGGACTCGAACCTGCGATCTCCTGCTCCCAAAGCAGGCGCGCTAGCCACTACGCTACGCCCCGCCAAGTCAGGCCCCGCCGGGCACCCGGAGGCGCTGCGGACCCGCTTGGAGCGGATGACGGGAATCGAACCCGCGTAATCAGTTTGGAAGACTGAGGCTCTACCATTGAGCTACATCCGCGCACCAGGGAGCAGTCGCTCCCGTAGCACCCGGAATCCTCCCACAAGGGCCCCGACGCCGACCAAACGGCAATCCCCCCGGTGGTGGTCGGTGCGGTGCCCGGTGTGCCGGGCGGGACCCGGCGCGGGGCGTGACGGCCGCCGCCCCGGACCCGGGCCCAGCCCCGGTCAGGTCCGGTGCACCACCAGCACGGCGCGGTCGTCGTTCGTCGAGCCGAGCTCGGCGGCGAGGCGCTCGGCGGCGCCGGTGAAGCTGCCGCGCAGCAGCGACTCGGCCTCGCCGAGCATCCGGTCGATGCCCAGGTCGATGTCGACGCGCGGCTCCTCGACCATGCCGTCGGTGTAGAGCAGCACGGCGTCACCGCTGCCGAGGCGGCCGCGGACGACGTCGAAGGTGGCGCCGTCGATGAGCCCGAGCACCGGGCCGTCGCTGCGCAGCACCGACCAGCGGCCGGCGCCGGCGAGGCGGTGGACGGCGGGCGGGTGCCCGGCGGTGCGGACCTCGAAGTCGCCGGTCCCGAGGTCGAGCCAGAGGTGGATGGCGGTGGCGAAGCCCTCGTCCCACTCCTGGCGCAGCAGGTAGTCGTTGGCCGCCGGCAGGAAGTGCGCGGCCGGCATCGCTCCGAGCAGCCCACCGAAGGCGCCCGAGAGGAGCAGCGCCCGGGTGCCGGCCTCCTCCCCCTTGCCGGAGACGTCGACGACGACGATCTGGATGCTGCGGGAGTCGCGGCTCTTCGCGGCCACGACGAAGTCGCCGGCGAACGCCGTCCCGCCCGCCGAGCGCAGCGCCGACTCGACCACCCAGCCCGCGGGCAGTCCCGGCAGGGTGCCCTGGTCGAGGATCCGGTCGCGCAGGTCGACGAACATGGTCTCCCCGCGCAGGCCGGCCACGCCCAGGCGGGTGCGGTGGAGGCTGGTCACCAGCACCACGAGCGCGACCGCGAGCTGCACGGCCGCCGCGCCGATGGTCTTGGTCGTGTACTCCTCCTGCTGGCTCAGGCAGTAGCCGAGCAGGCCCAGGTCGAGCAGCACGAACCACGGCAACGTGCGCGGGCCGAGCAGGATGCTGCCCAGCACGAGCGGGAGCACCAGGCTGGTGAACGGCATCTGGTCGGGGAAGTACGTCACCAGCACCGCGACGGCGACCGAGAACACCGCGAGCGCGATCGCCAGGCGCGTCTCCACCGAGGCACCGCGCCGACGCAGCCGGGTGACGGCCCGGCGGAGGCCGGGCGCAGGCCGGAGCCGGGGCGCCGGGGTGGCGGTCGTCATGGGTGCTGGTCTCTCGCCGGTCGTGGGGATCGGATGGCCGCGGTCCGGCTCGTCCTCACCCTAGTGCGCGAGAGCGGAACGCAGGCTGACAACGCGAGCACCAGAAGACGTTGCGTCCCTCCAGCACGGCGGTCGCGACCTTGCGGCCGCAGACCAGGCACGGCTGGGCCGTGCGCCGGTAGACGTAGACCTCGCCGCCGTGGTCGTCGCGGCGCGGCTCGCGGCCCATCGCCTCGGGGGTGTGCTCGGGCCGGACCGTGTCGATCCGCCCGGTCAGCACCCCCTCACCCATCAGGACCACCAGGTCGTCCCACATGGCCTGCCACTGCGAGACGCGCAGCGAGCTGCCCGGGCGCAACGGGTGGAGCCGGTGCCGGAAGAGCACCTCGGCGCGGTAGACGTTGCCGACGCCGGCGAGCACGCCCTGGTCCATCAGCAGGGCGCCGATCGCCTTGCGGCTGCGGCGGACCCGGTCCCAGGCGCGGGTCGGGTCGGCGTCCGGGCGCAGCGGGTCGGGTCCGGACCGGGTGACCACGGCGTCGCGCTGCTCGGCGGTGACGAGGGCGCAGATGATCGCGCCGCGCAGGTCGGCGTACGCCGTGCCCGCCGGCCCCGTCGCGGCGATCCGCAGCCGGACCTGCCCCACCGGGGGCGGGACCGCGTCGACGCCGGTGCGCACGTCGAACGTGCCGATCAGCCCGAGGTGCACGTGCACGAACCGGTCGCCGTCGAAGCGCACGAACAGGTGCTTGCCCCACGACTCGGCGTCGTCCAGCACCGCGCCGTCGAGGAGCGCCGCCTCGGCGGCGAACCGTCCCTGCGGGCTGCTGACGGCGACCGTGCGGCCGCCGAAGGCCCCGGCGAGGTCGCGGGCGAGGCGGTGGAGGGTGTGCCCCTCAGGCATCGGTGCTCGGCAGGTCCGGGTTCTGCGGCACCCGCGCCGACCCGGGCAGCTCGGGCAGCCCGCCCCCCGTCTCGTACGTCGCCAGCTGGGCGATGCGCCGCACGTGCCGCTCGTCGCCGCTGAACGGCGTGGCCAGGAACACCTCCACGAACCGGGTCATCTCCTCGAGGGTGTGCATCCGGCCACCGACCGAGAGGACGTTGGCGTCGTTGTGCTCCCGGGCCAGGGAGGCCGTCTGCTCCGACCAGGCCAGGGCCGACCGGACGCCGGCGACCTTGTTGGCGGCGATCTGCTCGCCGTTGCCCGACCCGCCGATCACCACACCCAGGGTGGCGACACCCTCGCCCTGCTCGCGGGCCACGGCCTCGGCGGCGCGCAGGCAGAACACGGGGTAGTCGTCGAGGGGATCGTGGACGAACGGGCCGTGGTCGACCGGCTCGTGGCCGTGCTCGGTGAGCCAGGCGGCCAGGTGGTCCTTGAGCTCGAGTCCGGCGTGGTCGCTGCCGAGGTGCACGCGCATGACGGGAAGTCTTCCAGAACCCACCGTCACAGGACGGCGACGGGCTCGGCGGGGCGCTCGGGGCTCAGCGCGGGTGGGAGCGCAGGAACGCCGCGACGTGCTGCATCAGTGGCTCGGCCGCGACGTAGGACCCGTGGTGGCGCCAGAACCCGTGCGGCTGGCCGAGCCAGCGCGTCGCGACCACCTCGACGCCTGCCGCCGCGACCAGCCGGGCCAGGTGCTCGCCCTCGTCGCGGGACGGGTCGTGCTCGGCGGTGGCGACCAGCGTCGGCGGCAGGGCGCCGAACCGGTCGGAGGTGAGCGGCGCCAGGTCGGGGTCGGTGAGGTCGGGGTCCGGGCCGGCGAGCTGGCGCCAGTACCACGCGACGTCGGCGGCGCCGAGGCCGTCGGACTCGGTGCGGTGCGACTCGGAGGAGGCGGTGGGGTCGAGGAAGGGGTAGATCAGCGCGAGCGCGGCGAAGCGGCCCGGGTGGCGCAGGGCCGCCCCCAGCGCCAGGTGGGCTCCGGCGCTGTCGCCGTGGAGGTGGGCCGGGCCGTCGAGGTCGTGGTCGCCCGTGTGCTCGTCGAGCCACGCGACGACCGCGTCGGCGTCGCGGACCGCGGCCGGGTGGGGGTGCTCCGGCGCCAGTCGGTAGTCGACCGAGAGCACCGCTCTCCCGACCCGGTTGGCCAGGCGGCGGCACGCCGGGTCGTGCACCTCGACGTCGTTGAGCACGAACCCGCCGCCGTGCAGGTGCACCACCACGCCGGCCGACGCCCCGGCCGGGCGGTAGAGACGGCACGGCACCCCGCCGGCGTCGACGTCGCGGACCTCCGCGACGTCCTCGCGGGGGAGGTCGAGCGCGGCGGCGTGATCGGCGGCGCGGGCGGCGGCGATGTCGTAGCCCTCGGCGTGGACATGCGGCTCGCCGGCCGCGGCGTCGACGGCGGCCTGGGCGTCGGGGAACAGCACGGCGCTCAGCGGCTCTCGAGGGCGAGCCGGGCGCCGAGCGCCGCAAAGGTGGCGGCGAACGCCTTGCGGATCCGGTTCACCAGGCGCGGCCGGGTGAGCACGCGGTCGCGCACGGCCGCCGCGCCGACGCCGTAGGCGGCGAAGACGACGAACGTCATCAGCATGAACACCCCGCTGAGCAGCAGCATCCGCGGCAGCGCACCGGGCGAGCCGGCCGGCACGAACTGCGGCAGGAACGCGAAGAAGAAGATCGTCAGCTTGGGGTTGAGCAGGTTGAGCGTGACACCCTCCACCAGCACCTTGCGCCGGCTCACGACCGGGCGCTCGCCGTCGGGCACCCCCAGCGCACCGGTGTCGCGCCACGTCGACCAGGCCATCCAGAACAGGTAGGCGACGCCGGCGTACTTGATCACCGCGAACGCGACACCGCTGGCGTGCAGGACGGCCGCGAGACCGGTGATCGCGGCGACCAGGTGCGGCACCGTGCCCAGGGTGCAGGCGAACGCGGCCAGCACGCTCGCCCGGGCGCCGCGGGTCAGGCCCGCCGCGAGGGTGTACAGCGCACCGGTGCCGGGCGTGGCCACGATGACCAGGCTGGTGAGCAGGAAGGTCAGGCTCATGGCGGGACCGTACGCCGATGAGTCGGTCCCGCGCGACCGGTCTTTGCGTCATGATCATCGTCGCCGGACACCTCACCGTCGATCCCGCCGGGCGTGACGACTACCTGCGCGGTTGCGAGCAGGTCGTCCGCCTGGCCCGCGCGGCCCCCGGCTGCCTCGACTTCGCGATCGGCCCCGACCTGGTGGAGAGCGGACGGATCAACGTGCACGAGCGCTGGTCGTCGCGGCCCGAGCTCGAGGCGTTCCGCGGGTCCGGGCCGTCGGACGAGCAGCAGGACGTGGTGCTCCGGGTCGCGGTCGACGACTACGAGGTCACCGACGCGTCGTCCTGACCGGGATCCCCGTCGTCGCGACCCGGATCCCGTTCGTCGCGACGCTCAGCCGCCGAGCCGAGCGAGCTCCTCCTCGACGACGGAGACGTCGAGCTTGGTGAAGACCGGCGTCGGCTTGGCGACCGGGGTGCCGGGGACGATCGGGCGGCGCTCCCACGCAGGCGCGGAGGTGTAGTCGCCGGTGATGACCGGGTAGCCGGCGCCGCCGTCGAGGTCGTCGACCTCGTCGATGCGCGGCATCGGCGCCACGTCGCCCTTGCCGCCGAGGACGGCGTCGACGGCGTTTGCCGAGAACGGCAGGAACGGCGACAGCACCAGGTTGAGGTCGCTGACGCACTGGGCGACGACGTGCAGGATCGTGCCGAGGCGCTCGCGCTCGTCGTCGCCCTTGAGCTTCCAGGGCTCGGAGTCGGAGACGTACTTGTTGACCTCGGACACGGCGCGCATCGCCTCGCCGATCGCCTGCTTCTGGCGGTGCCGGCCGATCAGGTCGCCGACCACGGCGAACGCCTGCTCGGCCACGGCCAGGATGCGCTCGTCGTCGTCGGTGAGCACGCCGGCGGGCGGGATCTCGCCGAAGTTCTTCGCGATCAGGGTGGCGGTCCGGTTGACCAGGTTGCCCCAGCCGGCGACCAGCTCGTCGTTGGTACGTCGCACGAACTCGGCCCAGGTGAAGTCGCTGTCCTGGTTCTCCGGACCCGCGGCCGCGACGAAGTAGCGGAACGCGTCGGCCTGGTAGCGGCTGAGCAGGTCGCGGACGTAGATGACGACGCGCTTGGAGGAGGAGAACTTGCGGCCCTCCATGGTCAGGAACTCCGAGGAGACGACCTCGGTGGGCAGGTTGAGCACGCCGTAGTCGTGCGGCTCACCGCCCTTGCTCCCCTTGCCGGAGTAGGCCAGCAGCTCGGCGGGCCAGATCTGGCTGTGGAAGGTGATGTTGTCCTTGCCCATGAAGTAGTAGGACAGCGCCTCGGGGTCGTTCCACCACCGGCGCCACGCCTCGGGGTCGCCCGAGCGTCGGGCCCACTCGATCGACGCCGACAGGTAGCCGATGACCGCGTCGAACCAGACGTAGAGCTTCTTGGTCGGGTTGTCGCGCCAGCCCTCGAGCGGCACCGCGATGCCCCAGTCGATGTCGCGAGTCATCGCGCGCGGGCGGATCTCCTTGAGGATGTTCTGGCTGAACCGGATGACGTTGGGCCGCCACAGCCCGGTGGCCGCGCGCTCGTCGAGCCACTCCCCCAGCGCGTCGGCCAGCGCCGGCAGGTCGAGGAAGAAGTGCTGGGTCTCGACGAACTCGGGCGTCTCGCCGTTGATCTTGGAGACCGGGTTGATCAGGTCGGCGGGGTCGAGCTGGTTGCCGCAGGTGTCGCACTGGTCACCGCGCGCGCCGTCGGCACCGCAGATCGGGCAGGTGCCCTCGATGTAGCGGTCGGGCAGGGTGCGACCGGTCGACGGCGAGATCGCGCCGTACGTCGTCTGCTCGACGAAGTAGCCGTTGTCGTGGACGCCCTTGAACAGCTCCTGCACCACGGCGTGGTGGTTGGGCGTGGTGGTGCGGGTGTAGAGGTCGTAGGTGCAGCCGAGCGCGACCAGGTCCTCGGCGATGACCCGGTGGTTGCGGTCGGCGAGCTCCTGCGGCGCGAGCCCGGCCTCGTCGGCGGCGATCAGGATCGGCGTGCCGTGCTCGTCGGACCCCGAGACCATCAGCACGTCGTGTCCGGCCATCCGGGAGTACCGGCTGAAGACGTCGGAGGGCACGCCGAAACCGGCGACGTGGCCGATGTGGCGCGGGCCGTTGGCGTACGGCCAGGCGACGGCTGACAGGACGTGGGTCATGCCCTCAGGCTAGTGAGCGGGCACCAGGGACTTTCGCAGGGGACCGCCGCCCGGGTCGGCCGTCTCGAGCACCTCGACCTCGTCGCCGACGCGGATCACCGCGCCGGGCGTGTCGGGGACCAGGTTGACGCCGAACCAGGTCTTGCCGTCGAAGCGCCGGATGCGGGCCAGGGAGGCCAGCGGTTCCCTGCCGCGCTCACCGGTCTCGGGGTCGACGGTGGTGAGCACGCAGCGGGCGCACCCCTTGACCAGCCGGAAGGTGGCGCCGTCGGCACCGCCGATGCGCAGCACCCGCCAGTCGTCCTCGGCCCAGGGCGCGGCGCCGGCGACCACGACGTTGGGGCGGAACCGCGTCATCGGCAACGGCTCGTGGGCGCCCTCGGAGCGGGCGAGCACCTCGTCGTTGAGCGCCGCGAGCGACTCCTCGGTGGCGAGCAGCAGCGGGAAGCCGTCGGCCAGCGAGACCCGGTCGGCCGGGTCGCCGAACCCGCCCGGCGACGACGCGCTCGTGGGACGGCGGGCCGGGTCGTCGAGGTGCACGAGGCGTACGTCGGCCCCCAGCGCGTCGCTGAACCACGCGTCGGCCTCGGGCCCCGCCGCAGCCGCGGTGAAGGAAGACTTGAACACCGTGACCGGTACCTGGTTCACCGGATCGGGCTCCGGGACCACGAGCGGCCCGGACGCTCCGGGGGCGGTGACGCGGAGCCCTTCGTCAGTGATCTCGGGGTGGACCAGCACCAGCCGGTTGACCTCACGGGCCGTCACGGCCTTGCCGGCGGCGTCGACGAGCATCCAGCGCCGGTCGCCGGCCAGTCCCTGCGACTCGACCGTGGCCTCGTCCAGTGACTCACCGCGGCACGACTTCACCGGGTAGCGGGCGATCCGGGTCAGCGACAGGGGCACGTGCCCACCGTAGTTGCCGCGACGGCCCGCACGGCGGCTATCGCCGGCCGGCCGTCGGGGCGGCGACCTCACCGGCGGCGACGGTCATCCCGAGCGGCCGGTAGCCGGGCCGGGTGAGGCCGACGGCGACGTCGAGCCGGTGCCCGGCGTCGTCGGGCGTCACGACGTACGTCGGACCGGTCGCGGTGTCGATCGGCTCGCCGTCCCGCAGCCACCGGTGGGCGACCTGCACGTCCGACGGCGTGGACCCGCCGCCGACGACGCGCAGCTCCTGCCCCACCGCGGGGGCGCCCTCGACGCCGATCGGGACGCGGACCACGATGTCGCCCGCGTCGGCCCGACCGGCCCGGACGCGCACGGTCCGGGGCTCGTACCCGGCGCGGAAGGCGGTCACCTCGGCCACCAGCCGGCGTCCGGCCGCCTCCGGACCGAGACGCAACGTCCTGCCGGATGCGCCTCGGACCACCCGGTCGTCGAGGCGCCACCGCACGCGGGTGCGCTCGGTCCTCGGCGACGTGCGCTGCGGGTCGACGCGCACCTCGTGGCCGACCTGCGGCCGACCGGCGAGTCGCGCCGACCGCGCCACCTGCAGGACGCCGCGAGCCACCGGGGCCGTGCCACGGGTGGTGACGGCGACCGGTGCGTAGCCGCTGCTGCGCACGGTGACGCGTACCCGGATCCGGTCGCGGAGCTGCCGCGCCGTCGGGGTGTACGCCGCCCTGGTCGCGCCGCGCACGGGCCGGCCGCCTGCCAGCCACTGGTAGCTCGCGCCCACCCGGCGGTCCCAGCGTCCCGCGGTGACCCGGAGGGTGCGGCCGACCTGCGGCCGGCCCCCGACGACCGGACGGGCGCGCATCCGCAGCCGGGCGTCGTTGAAGTGGATGAAGCCGCTGGGCCAGCCGCTGCCGCGGCTCACGCGGCTCCACTGGAAGTCGCCGCCGTAGAGGTCCTCCGAGACGACGATGACGTGGGGTGAGACCACCCGCTCGACGTAGGCGACGTGACCCTGGGGGCCTCGGCCACCGGCGCCGCCGTCCCACCAGGCCACGGAGCCGACCCGCGGCACCTGGTCGGTGATCCGGGCCATCTCGTGGCCCCACCGGTTGGCGTCGCCCTCGCCGGTCCACGGTCGGGTGTTGGGCATGCCGCCGCGCACCATCCGGTAGGCGGCGTAGCCCGTGCAGTTGTGGCCGGGCGTCATGCCCCACCAGGTCGACTGCGACCGCTGTGCGAAGCCGTGGTGGGAGTGGCCGCCGCCGGCGCACGACGCGTAGCCGGTGCACAACCGTTCTGCCGCCCGGGCCGGGCCCGGAGCGACCAGGCCGAGGAGGAACAGGACCGTCGCGACGGTGACGGCGGTGCGGCGGGGTCCCAGGGTCACCGACCCCAGTCAACCGCGACCCGAGCCGGTCCGTCGCCGAACGCCCGAACCGGATCCCGGTCGCGACGACCCGGGTCCCGGTCGTCCTGACCGGGAGCCCGGTCAGGACGGCCCGGCGTCACCCCAGCCGGGCCACCCGCCGCGCCGCGCGGCGGCGGACGTCGGGCAGGTCGGCGTACAGGCGTGCGCCGGGGCAGGCGGTCTCGTTGGTGTCGCGGTGCCCGTCGATGGCCGGCAGGGTGACCTTGCGGCCCCGCGGGTAGCGGTCCGAGCCGTGCGACCAGACGCGCACCCGTCCGGTGGGGCGCCGGTCGTACGTGTGCAGCTTCCAGGCGGCGAGGCGGGCCAGTGCACCGATGACGCGACGGCTGGGGCTGGTGGTCTCGAAGCTGCCGATGACCGCGACGCCGGTGGAGGTGCTGTTGAAGCCGAGGGTGTGCGCCCCCTGCACCGCCTTCCGGGCGCCGCCCGCGCGCCCTACCCAGGTCCGGCCGAAGCGGTCGACGAGGAAGTTGTAGCCGATGTCGGACCAGCCCAGGTTGGCCGTGTGGTAGCGGTAGATGCCACGCAGCAGGCCGGGCACGTCGGCGACGGCGTAGCTGTTGCTGTTGACCGTGTGGTGCACGTGCACCTGCTGGATGGTGCGGTTGTACGACGGGCGCCCGTCGCGCCACGACGGGTCGGCGCCCCACGAGGCGCGGCTGCGCAGCCGCGGCTTGAGCCGCTCGGGCCGGGCGCGCCCGGACCGGTCGGCCTGCCGTGACGGACGGCCGGTGGCGTCCGGAGCGAGCAGGACCAGCGTCAGGGCGTCGGGCCGGGGTCCCGCGACGTCGACGCGCACCGCGTCGGCCGCACCGACCCAGGCCAGGTCGGTGCCGGTGACGGCGCCCTCGTCGGGTCCGTCGCGCAGCACCTCCAGGGCACGCCAGCCCGACCAGGTGCCGTCGCTGCGGGTCCGGATCCGGACCTCGCGCGGCGCGCCGCGCCAGGTCACGGCGACCATCGCGAACCGGTCCGACTCCACGGTCTGCGTCGAGGCACCGAGCCGTACGTCGGCCGCCCGCAGCCCGCGGCCGGCACCCGTCAACCGGGCGGCCGGCCCGGGGTCCCGGTCCTGCTGGGCGGACGGGGAGCGAGGCGGCGCGGCGGGTGCGCCGGGCGCCGCGGGCGCGAGCAGACCCGCGCCGACGACGACCACGACCAGCGCGGCCACCCGGCGTCCCCATGACGTGTGCGTGAGCGGCATCGCACCGATCATGCGTCACATCAGTCACAGGAGCAACAACGCGGCGCGCCAGCCCGCGGCCTAGCTGAAGTCGAGCTCACCCGTCCGGGAGCGCTTGAGCTCGTAGAAGTAGGGCACCTTGGCGACCGCGACGCAGCCGTCCCACAGCTGGCCGGCCTCCTCGCCGCGCGGGATCTTCGAGAGCACCGGTCCGAAGAACGCCGCGCCCTCGATCGCGATGGTCGGCGTGCCGACGTCGTCGCCGACCTGGTCCATGCCGCGGTGGTGGCTCTCGGCGACGGCCGCGTCGTACGACGCGTCGTCCATCGCCTCGACCAGCTCCGGCTCGAGCCCGGCCTCGGCGAGCGCCTCGACGACGAGGGCGCGCCCGGCGTCGTCCTGCTCGTGCAGCGCGCGGCCCTCGAGGTGGATCCGGTTGCCGAGCGCGGTGTACAGCGGGAGCAGCACGTCCTTGCCGTGCTTCTGCTCGGCCGCGATGCACACCCGTACCGGACCCCAGGCCGGCGCGAGGATGGTGCGGTACTCGTCCGGGAGGTCCCGGTCCTGGTTGAGGTAGCCCAGGCTCATCACGTTCCAGGTCACCCTGATGTCGCGCACCTGCTCGACCTCGAGGATCCACCGCGAGGTGATCCAGGCGAACGGGCAGAGCGGGTCGAACCAGAAGTCGGCATTGGTGGTGGAGGTCATACCCCGATCCAACACCGCAGCCGCGCAGCCATTCCCGTGGCTCGCCCTCGACCCACAGCCCGACCCACAGCCCGACCCGCAGCCCGACCCGCAGCCCGACCTACCTCTTGACGGTGACCTGGGCCGTGGTCCGGCCCTTCTCGACGACGCCGTCACCGGCGTAGAGGACGACGACCGTCCGCTTGCCGGGGGTCAGTCCGGTGAGCACCAGCTCGGCGACACCGTCGACGACGGTGCCGCGCACGACGGTGTCGCGCACCCGCGCCCAGATGGTGCCGGTGGCGGCGGGGGCGCCGGGAGCGGTGACGCGCACCCGGGCGACGGCGCCGCGCTTGCGGCCCGCCGCGCGCAGCGAGACCGTCGACGGCGTGGTCACCACCCCGTAGTCGGCCGTGCGGGCCAGCCCCTGGTAGCGGTCGCGGGACACGGTCGCCCGCACGGTGATCCGGCGTCCGACGTCACCGTCGCCGAGCGCGTACGACGTCCCGGTCACCCCGGGCACCGCCACCCCGTCGCGGAACCACTGGTAGGTCGCCGTCGCGTTGGCGGGGGTCCAGGTGCCGGGCGTGAAGACGAGCTCGGAGCCGTGCCGGGCCGCGCCGGAGGCGCGGAACGGTGCGGTCAGCTCGATCGTGTCGACGACGACCGGCCCGACGGCGGTGGACGCGTTGGCGACCTGGGCGTAGCCGCGGCTGCGGGCGACCGCCACGACGGAGATCCGCTTGCCGAGGAGGTCGCGGGTCAGGGTGAACCTCGGCCCGGTGAACCCGCGCATCCAGACCCCGTCGGCGCGCCAGCGGTAGACCACCGAGTCGGGGGCGGGCGCCCACTCCCCCGGCGTGGCGGTGAGCACCTGGCCCACCTCGGGGAAGCCCGAGAGCACGGGCTTGGCGACCCGCGCGAGCGCGCCGGCCGTCACCTTCGCCGTCGGCAACGACGTCGCGACGCCCGGGGCGTAGCCCTTCCGGGTGCCGGTGTCGCGCAGGGTGATCGCCTTGCCCACCGTGCTCGGCGTCGGGTCGTACGTCGTGGCGGTGGCGCCGGCGATCGGGACGCCGTCGGCCAGCCACTGCAGCGCGTGCCCCTCGACGGCCGGGGAGAACTGGCCCCGCACGCCGCTCAGGGTCTCGCCGACCCGGGGCACGCCGTACACCTTGGGCGCCCGGGCCGGGGCGATCGTCTTCTGGTCGACGAAGTGGATGAAGCCGGTCGGCCAGCCGGAGCCGTCCTTGTAGATCGTGCGCCAGTGGAAGTCGCCGGACCAGGAGTCCTCGGAGATGACGATCTCGGTCGGGGAGACGACCTTCTCGACGTAGGCGACGTGGCCGCTGGACCCGGCGCCGGAGACGCCGCGGTTCCACCACGCGACCGCGCCCACGGCCGGCCGGTCGTCGGTGAGCCGCGCCATCGCGAAGCCCCAGTTGTAGGCCATGCCCGACCCGGTCCACGGGCGCTCGGTCGACATGCCGCGCTGGATCATCCGGTAGGCGACGTAGTTGGTGCAGTTGTGGCCGGCGTACATCCGCCAGTACATCTGGTTGCTCCGCGAGCCGTAGCCCGCGTGGCTGTAGCCGGCGTTGGCGCAGCCGGTGTAGCCCGAGCACAGGTAGCGCGAGGACGCCGCCGACGGTGGGGTCGAGGACGGCAGCGCCACGAGGGCGGTGACCACCAGGAGGGGCGCGAGCAGCCGGGCGAGGACCCGGTGGCGCAGGCGTCGGACGGGGCGGGGAGCAGGAGGCACGGGGACCACTGTCAAGCACATCCGTAGCGTTTCGCAACAGAAAGCCCATAATTCACTCCAGCCCCACAATCAAGCACCGTGAATTACCGGCGTGTCGTTCACCGCTCCACGGGGTGAGGTCGGGCCCGGCGCCTCGGGGAAGCCGGCGACCGGGTGTCAAGATGGCCGGCATGCCTGGAACCAACCTGACCCGGGACGAGGCCGCCACCCGCGCCGCCCTCCTCGACGTCGCGTCGTACGCCATCGACCTGGACCTCACGACCGCGACCGACGCCACCGCCGGCACCTTCGGCTCCACGACGACGCTGACCTTCGGCTGCCGTGAGCCCGGGGCCTCGACGTTCGCCGACCTCGTCGGCGCCACGATCCACGAGATCACCCTCAACGGCGTCCCGCTCGACCCCGCGTCGTACGCCGACAGCCGGATCCCGCTGCCCGACCTGCAGGCCGACAACGTGCTCGTCGTCCGCGCCGACTGCACCTACTCCAACACCGGCGAGGGCCTGCACCGCTTCGTCGACCCCGCCGACGACCGCGTCTACCTCTACTCCCAGTTCGAGGTCCCCGACGCCCGACGGGTCTTCACCACCTTCGAGCAGCCCGACCTCAAGGGCGAGTTCACCTTCCGCGTCACCGCGCCCGACCACTGGGTGGTCGTGTCCAACGCCCCGACGCCCGAGCCGGAGGCCGCCGGCGACGGCACCGCCGTCTGGTCCTTCCCGCCGACCAAGCGGATGTCGACCTACGTCACGGCCGTCGTCGCCGGGGAGTACCACGGCGTCTTCGACACCTATAAGGGCCCGTACGGCGAGATCCCGCTCGGCCACTACTGCCGCCAGTCGCTGGTCGAGCACCTCGACCGCGAGGAGCTGGTCAAGCTGACCCGGCAGAGCTTCGCGTTCTTCGAGGAGAAGTTCGCGATGGCCTACCCGTTCGAGAAGTACGACCAGCTCTACGTGCCGGAGTACAACATGGGCGCGATGGAGAACGCCGGGTGCGTGACCCTGCGCGACGAGTACCTCCCGCGCTCGCGCCAGCCGCGGTCGTTCTACGAGTTCCGGTGCTCGGTGATCACCCACGAGATGGCACACATGTGGTTCGGCGACCTGGTGACCATGAAGTGGTGGGACGACCTCTGGCTCAACGAGTCCTTCGCCGAGTGGGCCTGCTACTGGTGCGAGGCCGAGGCCACCGAGTTCGACGACGCCTGGACCGGCTTCGCCAACGCCCGCAAGCAGACCGGCTACCGCGCCGACCAGCTGCCGAGCACCCACCCGATCGCGGCCGACAACCACGACCTCGAGGCGGTCGAGGTCAACTTCGACATGATCACCTACGCCAAGGGCGCCTCGGTGCTCAAGCAGCTGGTGGCCTGGGTCGGCCTGGAGCCGTTCGTGGCCGGGCTGCGGCAGTACTTCACCGACCACGCCTTCGGCAACACCGAGTTCTCCGACCTGCTCACCGCCCTGGAGCGCTCCTCGGGCCGCGAGCTCTCGAGCTGGGCCGAGGAGTGGCTGCAGACCGCGGGCGTCAACACGCTGGCCCCCGAGTTCGAGCTCGACGGCGACGGCGCCTACAGCCGCCTCGTCGTCCGGCAGTCGGCCCACCCCGACCACCCCACGCTGCGCCGGCACCGCCTCGGCATCGGCCTGTACGACGAGGTCGACGGGCGTCTCGTGCGCCGCGACTACATCGAGGTCGACGTCGAGGGCGAGACCACCGAGATCAAGGAGGCCGTCGGCCAGCGGCAGCCCGACCTGCTCCTCCTCAACGACGGCGACCTGGCCTATGCCAAGATCCGCCTCGACGAGCGGTCGCTCACCACCGTCACCACCGGGCTCTCCCGGCTCGACGACTCCCTGGCCCGTGCCCTGGTCTGGGGCGCCGCCTGGGACATGACCCGTGACGCCGAGCTGCCCGCCCGCGACTTCGTCGCCCTCGTGCTCGCCAACATCGGCGCCGAGACCGACGCCTGGGGGGTGACCCGGATCCCGACGTACGCCGCGCTCGCGGTCGGCTCCTACTCCGCGCCCGACCACCGCGACGCCCTGCGCCACACGTGGGAGCGCGGCCTGCGCCGCCTGCTCGACGAGGCGGCCCCCGGCAGCGACCAGCAGCTCACCTTCGCCCGGTCCTACGCCTCGGCCGCCCGCAGCGACGAGGCGCTCGCCGATCTCGAGGCGCTGCTCGACGGCAGCCAGGTCGTCGACGGCCTCGGCGTCGACACCGACCTGCGCTGGGTCCTGCTCACCGCCCTCGCCGCCCGCGGCCGCGCCGACGACGCCCGGGTCGACGCCGAGCTCGCCGAGGACAACACCATCTCCGGCCAGGAGCACGCCGCCGCCGCCCGGGCCGCGATGCCGACGGCCGAGGCCAAGGAGCGCGCCTGGCACCAGGCGGTGCTCGACCCCTCCACGCCCAACGAGACCGCGCGCAGCGTCGTCTGCGCGTTCAACGTCTCCGGCCAGGACGACGTGCTGGCGCCGTACGTCGAGAAGTACCTCGACGAGGTCGAGCACGTCTGGGAGCGCCTCGGGGCCCACAAGGCCTCGGTGGCGCTGGAGTTCATCTTCCCCAAGGTCCTGGCCTCCCAGGACCTGCTCGACCGGGTCGACGCCTACCTGGAGACCTCGACCGCCAACGCGGGTGCCCTGCGCTACGTGCGCGAGGGCCGCGACGAGGTCGCCCGGGCCCTGGCGGCGCAGGCCTGCGACGCCGCGGCCGGCTGATCCCGCCGGGACCCGGGGCGAACCCGCAAGGAAAAAAGGGTGGTGGTGGCCTCCGAGAAGGGTCTGCTCCGCTCGGGACCCGCGCCGACCTGGCGGGGAGGGTGGTTCGGCGCGGTCCTAGGAGACGTGCAGGGTGTTCTGCGGGCGCGCCTGCTCGGCGAGGTACTGGATGCCGCGCCGCAGGCCGCCGACGAGGTCGCCGTCGCGGAACAGCGCGACCATCGAGGCGACCCCGAGCTCGACGCGGGTGTCGTCGAGGTGACGGCGTACGACGGCGCCGGTGACGACCTCGACGACCCGCGCGGTCGGGTCGACCATGATCAGGATGCTGCGGTCGGGGGCGACGAGGGAGCGGTGCAGGCCGACCGCGAAGGCCCGCGGGTCACCCTGGGCCGTGCCGACGAAGACCGAGAACTCCGAGCGGCACAGCTGCTCGGACTTGCGGATCGTCACGTCGAGCGACGCCCGGTCGGCGGCGCTGAGGTACTCACCAGCGGGCACTGGCCCCACCGTCCGCGGTCGTGACGTCGTCGGCGTGGGACGAGGAGGGCGAGGCCGCGAGCTCGCCGGCGCTCCGGCGTCCGCCGAGCCACTGGTCCTCGGGGCCGGTGGCGCCGGGGGCGACCCGCTCGCCGCGCACCAGGCCCGGGAGGTAGACGGCCAGGCCGATGAGGAGGAAGAGCAGCAGCGGGATGCCGACCAGCACGCCGAGCACGAAGAGCGTGTCGACCTCCTGGGTGTCGGGCCAGCCCTCGGGCACCTCGGCCGAGGCCGGCCCGGCCAGCAGGACGCTGCCGACAGCGACGGCTCCGGCCAGGACGAGGGCGCGGCCCACGGTGTGCTTGATCACGGTCCCAGTCACGGGGAGAGACTATCGCCGTCCGTCGGGTCGAACGACGACGGCGTACCTGTTATGCATGCACCCATGCCTGTCGCCGCCCTGACCCCGACAGATCCCGACTCCCCCACCGACTCCCCCACCGACGCCCCGACCGACACCTCCACCGACTCCCCGCTCGACTCGGTCACCGACTCGATGAGCGACCCGTGCGAGCCCGGGGAGACCATCTGCAACGCGGTCTTCGACCTCAGCGACAACCACACCCTGGCCGGCTACGCCGACGTCCTGATCGGCAAGCCCGTGGTGCTGCTCGGCCTGTTCGCGCTGGCCGTCGCCATGCGGTGGGTCGCCCACAAGGCCATCGACCGCGTGGTCAACCGGGCCGCCAAGGGCGTGCTGCCCGACCGGGTCAACCTGATCGCCTCCGAGCGCCGCCGCCAGCGCGCGCAGGCCATGGGCAGCCTGTTCAAGAGCATCGTGACCGGCCTCATCGTCGCCGTGATCGGCACGATGATGCTCAGCGAGATCGGCGTCGACATCGCCCCGATCATCGCCAGCGCCGGCATCGTCGGCATCGCGCTCGGCTTCGGTGCCCAGTCGCTGGTCAAGGACTTCCTCTCCGGCGTCTTCATGATCATCGAGGACCAGTACGGCGTCGGCGACGTCGTCGACCTCGGCGAGGCCACCGGCGTCGTCGAGGCGGTGACGCTGCGGGTCACCCGGCTCCGCGACGTCAACGGCACCGTCTGGTACGTGCCCAACGGGCAGGTCGTCCGGGTCGGCAACCAGAGCCAGAACTGGGCCCGCACCGTGCTCGACGTCGCCGTCGCCTACTCCGAGGACCTCGGCCGCGTCCGCCGCGTGCTCGGCGAGGTCGCCCGCGACGTCTGGGAGGACGAGGACTTCAAGGGCCGCGTGCTGGAGGAGCCGGAGATCTGGGGCGTCGAGGCACTGGCCATCGACGGCATCACCGTGCGGGTGGTGCTCAAGACCACCCCCGGCGAGCAGTGGGCCGTCGCCCGCGAGCTGCGGCAGCGGATCAAGGCCCGCTTCGACCACGAGGGCATCGAGATCCCGCTCCCGCAGCGCGTCGTGTGGCACCGCCACGAGAACGCGCCCGACGGTCAGCAGGCGGTCGGCGCCGGTGACGCGGCCACCGCCGAGGCCGAGGGTCGCGAGTAGCCCTCCGACCGGTCGTGGCGGCGCGGTCGGCACAATGGAGGGACCATGGCTGAGACGACGTTCTACGACGAGGTCGGCGGGTTCGAGACCTTCCGGGCGATCGTCCACCGCTTCTACGAGGGCGTGGCCACCGACGAGGTGCTCCGGCCGATGTACGAGGACGACCTCGCCCCCGCCGAGGAGCGGTTCCTGCTCTTCCTGGTGCAGTACTGGGGCGGGCCGACCACCTACTCCGACACCCGCGGCCACCCGCGCCTGCGGATGCGCCACGCGCCGTTCGCGGTCGGCCAGGAGGCCAAGGAGCACTGGCTGCGGCACTTCCGCGACGCGCTCGACTCGGTCGACCTGACGCCCGAGCAGGACCAGAAGTTCTGGGACTACGTCACCCACGCCGCCCAGTTCATGGTCAACACCTTCGACTCCTGAGGTCCGCGCCGCGGTCCTGACATGCTCGTGCCATGTCGATCGATGACCTCGTCCGGTTCGTCCAGGAGCGCGACCGCGACCGGTTCGCGCTGTTCGCCCAGCAGGGCGAGGAACCCACCCTCGAGGACGTCGAGGCGTTCGAGGCGCGGGTCGGCTTCCGGCTGCCCGACGACGTCCGGACGTTGTTGTGCCACCCGCTCGGCGGCCTGTACGTCGAGGCGGTCGAGGAGCTGTGGCCCCGGCCCGCCCCGCTCGAGGTCGGCCCGTTCTGGTCGTTCTGCTACGCCGTCCAGGCCTACTCGCTCTCCCCGGGGGCACCCGACTTCCTCGACCTGCGACAGGCGTACGACGCCCTCGTCGCCGGCGGCGCCGCCGGGCTCGTGCCGGTGATCAAGGTGGTCGGCGACCCGGACCCCTACTGCGTCGACGCCGACGGGCGGCTGGTGGTCTGGCGACACGACGCGCCCGACGAGCCGGAGCCGGTCGAGATGGACCTGTACGGAGCCCTCCTGCACGAGATCGCCGAGCTGGACGCCCGGATCGACCGCAAGGTCGCCCTGCGCGGCGACTGAGCGCCGCCGATGACGTGGACCCGGATCCCGGTCGTCGCGGCCCGGATCCCGGTCGTCGCGACCCGGATCCCGGTCGTCGTGACCCGGATCCCGGTCAACCCGGGAGTCGGTCGAGGAGCTCTCGCAGCTCCGGGCCGGGCTCGGTGGAGCGACCGGTCTCGGGGTCCCAGAAGACCAGCGTGACCCGCGACCGGGCCAGCGTCTCGGTGCCGTCGGCGACGTCGGCCTCCACGGTCATCGAGCGCGTGCCGACCCGCGCGATCCGCGACCACACGTCGTACGGCTCGGGACGCAGCAGGATCGGGCGCAGGTAGTCGACGTCGGTCTGGGCGACCACGACCTGCGGCATCGTCAGCCCTGACCCCCGGGTGAGGTCGGCCATCATCCGGATCCGTGCCTCCTGGAGGTACTCGAAGTACAGCACGTTGTTGACGTGGCGGTAGACGTCGACGTCGGAGAAGCGCACGTGGAGGTCGAAGTGGTGCGCGTGCGCCGGGTCGACCGGCGTGATCCGGGCCGTCGGCGGCGCCAGGGCCGGCTCGACGTACGGCGCGAGCGCGGCCTTCTCCTCGGCCGCGAGCCGCCGGGGGCGCTCGTCGGCGAACACGTACGGCGTCAGCAGCGTCGTGGCACGCAGGTAGACCTGCCGTCCGCCCTCGACGTCGGGGTCGTCGTGGAAGACCTCGTAGGCCAGCGTGAACGACGCCGCGCGGACCTCGGTGACCCAGCACTCGATGCTCACGGGCCGGAACCGCAGGGCGAGGGGTGCGAGGTAGGTGACCTCGTGGCGGACCACCACGACGCCGACCTCGAGGTCGTCGTGCGCGGGCCGACCCAGCCCGATCGCCCGCACCATGTCGGCGCGGGCCTCCTGCAGGTAGTCGACGTAGGTGACGTTGTTGACGTGGCCCAGCAGGTCGAGGTCGGCCCAGCGCATCGGGCAGCGGTAGAGGTGGCGCACTCGAGGATCCTGGCAGGGATCGGGCGATAGCGTCGGCGGGTGCCCGACGCAGCGTTCGCCCACCCGCGGCTGGCTCCGCTGTACGACGTCCTCGACGACGACCGCAGCGACCTCGACGTGTACGAGGCGCTCGTCGCCGAGCTCGGCGCGCGCACGGTGCTCGACGTCGGGTGCGGCACCGGGTCGCTCGCGGTGCGGCTGGCCGCGTCGGGGCACACCATGGTCGGGGTCGACCCGGCCGCGGCGTCGCTCGACGTCGCCCGGGTCAAGCCCGGGGCCGACCGGGTGACGTGGGTGCACGGCGACGCGACCACGTTGCCGCCGGCGATCCGCGGAACCGTCGACCTGGCGGTAATGACCGGCAACGTCGCCCAGGTCTTCCTCACCGACCGCGACTGGCTGACGACGCTCAGCGGCGTACGACGCGCGCTGCGGCCCGGCGGCCACCTCGTCCTGGAGACCCGGGACCCCTCGCGGCGCGCCTGGGAGTCCTGGACCGACGACGCGCCACACGTGGTGGACGTGCCCGTCGTCGGTCGCGTCGCGACGCGGATGACCGTGACGCAGGTGCGCTTGCCGCTCGTGTCCTTCCGGTCGACGACCGAGTTCCTGGACAGCGCGACCGCGGACGACGTGCTGGTCTCCGAGTCGACGTTGCGGTTCCACGAGCAGGCCGAGATCGAGGCGTCACTGGGGCACGCGGGCTACGACGTGCTCGACGTCCGCGAGGCACCCGACCGCCCCGGACTGGAGCTGGTCTTCGTGGCGACGGTCACACCGGCACCCCCCGACGCCGCGGCCGACGGGTCCTAGTGTGGCGGGAGACCACCTGCTCGTCCGCACGTCCCCGCACCTCACCGCACTCACCCGCAGAGAACCGGAGCCACCCGCATGCCCGAAGCAGTCATCGTCTCCGCCACCCGGTCGCCGATCGGTCGCGCCAACAAGGGATCGCTCAAGGACCTGCGTCCCGACGACCTGACGGCCACCATCGTCAAGACCGCGCTGGACAAGATCCCCGAGCTCGACCCGCACACGGTCGACGACCTCTACCTCGGGTGCGGCCTGCCTGGCGGTGAGTCCGGCAACAACATGGGCCGCGTCGTCAACGTGCTCAACGGCATGGACGACGTCCCCGGCGCGACGGTCACCCGCTACTGCGCCTCCTCGGTGCAGACCACGCGGATGGGCTTCCACGCGATCAAGGCCGGTGAGGCCGACGTCATCATCTCCGCCGGCGTCGAGATGGTCTCCCGCTTCGCCAAGGGCACCTCCGACCACTGGCCCGACACCAAGAACCCGCTGTTCGCCGACGGCGAGGCGCGCACGGCGTCGTACGCCGAGGGCGGGCAGGACTGGCACGACCCGCGCGAGGACGGCCTGCTTCCCGACGTCTACATCGCGATGGGCCAGACCGCGGAGAACGTCGCGCGGATGCGCGGCCTGTCGCGCCAGGAGCTCGACGAGTTCGGCGTCCGGTCGCAGAACCTCGCCGAGAAGGCCATCGAGTCCGGCTTCTGGGCGCGCGAGATCACCCCGGTCACCACGCCCGACGGCACGGTGGTCAGCCAGGACGACGGCCCGCGCGCCGGCGTCACCATCGAGGCGGCGTCACAGCTCAAGCCGGTCTTCCGCCCCGACGGTGTCGTGACCGCCGGCAACTGCTGCCCGCTCAACGACGGCGCCGCCGCCGTGGTGCTGATGTCGGACACCAAGGCAGCCGAGCTGGGGCTCAAGCCGCTCGCCCGGATCGTGTCGACCGGCGTCAGCGGCCTGTCGCCGGAGATCATGGGGCTGGGTCCGGTCGAGGCCACCCGGCGTGCCCTCAAGAACGCCGGCATGAGCATCGGCGACATCGACCTGGTCGAGATCAACGAGGCGTTCGCGGCGCAGGTCGTGCCGTCCTACCAGGACCTCGGCATCGACCTCGACCGGCTCAACGTCAACGGCGGCGCCATCGCGGTGGGGCACCCGTTCGGCATGACGGGCGCCCGCCTGCAGAACACGATGCTCAACTCGCTCGACTGGCACGACAAGACCACCGGCCTGATCACGATGTGCGTCGGTGGCGGGCAGGGCATGGCCCTGATCATCGAGCGGGTCTGATCACCACCAGGCCCTGACGCCCGACCGCGGACCCTGGCTCCGCCAGGGTCCGCGGCGGTTCGTCCACGGGTGTCGCGGACGGGTCAGAGGCCGAGCCCCAGCTGGCCGAGGATGCGGTTGAGCAGGCGGGTCAGCCGGCCCAAGAGACCGCCGAGGCCGCCGTCGAGCAGCCCGGTGACCGCGCACAGCAGGTTGCCGAGCAGGTTGCCGGCGCCGGTGCGGGCGACGATGTCGAGCACGACCCGGTTGAGGTTGACCACCAGCCCGAGGAGGTCGAGGTTGAGCGGGCCGAGGTCGAGGTGCAGGACGTCGCAGGTGGCCGGCTGGGCCGCCGCGGCGCGGCTGGCCGCCACCGGGGTGCCCTTGATCGAGCGCACCCGCAGGCTGCGCACGACGGCGAACGTGCGGGTCGTGCCGTTGGCCTGATGCACCACGCCGTTGACCAGGCCGCGGACCCGGACCTTGCCGTCGCGCTTGACGAAGCGCAGCGGCACGAAGTGACCGGTGACGCGACGACCGTTGGCTGTCGTCCCGGCGATCCGGGAGGTCATGGTCCCCTTCGGGCCCTTGGCGACGGTCCGTTCGGCGACCGTGGGGGACGCGGACGCGGCGCTGCTGGACGCAGACCCCGTCATCAGGCCCAAGGAGAGGGCGAGGGTCATCGCGACGAACATCGCGACGGCGCGGGCAGGGTGAAGTAGCTGAGCGAGACGGTTCATTGTGGGGGGTTTCCTTCAGGTGTGGAAAGCCGTCCCCATCCGACTCGCGGCGGAAGCCGCTCCTCGAACGTAGGACGGCCCCGGCGGCACGTCCTCCACCCCTAGGGGCCATTGCGGTCCTGCTCGGCCGGGCGCTGCGCGTCCTAGAGTGGGCCCGGTGGCCGACCGTTTCCCGACCCGTCCCGAGCCTCGCTGGCTCGACCAGGACCAGCAGGTGGCGTGGCGCGCGCTCGTGCTCGGCTCGACGCTGCTCTTCGACCGGCTCGATGACGACCTGCGCCGGCGCCACGGGATCTCGCTGGTCGAGTACGAGATCCTGGTCCGTCTCTCCGAGCGCGAGGGGCGGATGCGGATGGCCCAGCTGGCCGAGTCGCTCGCCCACAGCCGGAGCCGGGTCACCCACACCATCAAGCGGATGGAGGACGCCAAGCTGGTCGTGCGCGAGCTCTCCCAGGACGACCGGCGCGGCGTGATCGCCGTGATCACCGACCGCGGCCAGCTCCTGCTCGAGAACGTCGCCCCGACCCACGTCGAGGGCGTCCGCGACCACCTCGTCGACCTCGCTGACCCCGACGACTTCGCGGCCCTGGGCCGGGTGATGAACGCCGTCGCCGACCACCTCATCGCCGGCCACCCCGACCGCGAGATGCGCTGACGCAGGCGCGCGAGGCACGAGCGCGCGGCGTGGGCGTCAGCGGGTCGAGCAAGCGCGCGGGTGGCCTGCGAAACCCGCGACCGCGCGTCGAGACCACCTGGCCCGGGTGCCGCGAGGAACGAGCGAGATCCACCGAAACTAGTCATTTCGGGCCTGTCGGGCCCGGTTCCGCCCTCCTAGGTTGCCGCCATGAGAACCAACCAGCAGTGGCCGCCACACCAGGCCGGCAGCGCCGCCTGGGGTCAGCCCGCCCCGGGCTACGGGCGACGCCGACGCAACCCGTGGGGACGGCTGCTCGGGGTCCTGCTGACCCTGATGATCCTCGGTGGAGCCGCCCTGTCCGTCGCGGTGTTCGTGATCGACCCCGACGACCTGCCCGGGCTGGACTCCTCCGACTCCGTCGACGCGCTGTCGGCCGACGGGCTCGACGACCTGCGCGGGGACGTCGAGGACCAGACGGGAGGCAGTGAGGTGTTCCGCGCCGTGGTGTACCCGGAGTACGCCTCGGTCGACCTCCCCGTCGACGCCCGCAGCCAGCGTCACGAGACCTTCAACTGGGACGGCGACCTCGACGACTTCGACCTCGGCGGTGACCTCAAGGGCACCTCGACCACGCGCCGGGTCGACCTCACGACGGTCGACTCCACCGTGGTGCTGGAGGCGATCGCCGGGGCCAAGTCGCTCGTCGATGACCCCGAGACCTGGTACGCGATCATCCAGGGACCCCCGACGGCCACCCGGGGCCCCGCGACCATCTCGGCCCACGTGAGCAACGAGTACGGCGAGTCCGCCTACGTCCAGGTCACCCTCAAGGGCAAGGAGGTCGACCGCTCGGTCAGCGGCGGATGACGCTCAGTCGCGGGTGAGCCGTCGGTGCGTGACCCGGTGCGGCCGGGCGGCCTCGATGCCGAGGCGCTCGATCTTGTTGGCCTCGTAGGCCGCGTAGTTGCCCTCGAACCAGTACCAGTGGGCAGGGTCCTCGTCGGTGCCCTCCCACGCGAGGATGTGGGTGACGACGCGGTCGAGGAACCAGCGGTCGTGGGAGGTGACCACGGCGCAGCCCGGGAACTCCAGCAGGGCGTCCTCGAGCGAGCTCAGGGTCTCGACGTCGAGGTCGTTGGTGGGCTCGTCGAGCAGCAGCAGGTTGCCGCCCATCTTGAGGGTCAGCGCCAGGTTGAGGCGGTTGCGCTCGCCGCCGGACAGCACCCCGGCCTTCTTCTGCTGGTCGGGGCCCTTGAAGCCGAACGACGCGACGTAGGCGCGCGAGTTCATCTCGAAGTTGGCGACCTTGATGAAGTCGAGCCCGTCGGAGACGACCTCCCACACGTTCTTGGTGGGGTCGATGCCGCCGCGGCTCTGGTCGACGTAGCTGAGCTTGACGGTCTGACCGACCTTGAGGTCGCCCTTGTCGGGCTCCTCCTGACCGGTGATCATCCGGAACAACGTGGTCTTGCCGACGCCGTTGGGCCCGATGACGCCGACGATGCCGGCGCGCGGGAGCGAGAACGTCAGGTCGTCGATGAGGGTGCGGCCGTCGAAGCCCTTGCCGAGGTGCTCGGCCTCGAGCACGATGTCGCCGAGGCGCGGACCCGCCGGGATGTTGATCTCGGAGGTGTCGATCTTGCGCATCCGGTCGGCCTCGGCCGCCATCTCCTCGTAGCGCGCCAGCCGCGACTTGCTCTTGGTCTGGCGGGCCTTGGCGTTGGAGCGCACCCACTCGAGCTCGCGGTCGAGCATCTTGGCGCGCTTGACGTCCTTCTGGCCCTCGATCTTGAGGCGGTCCTTCTTGGTCTCCAGGTAGGTCGTGTAGTTGCCCTCGTAGGGGTGGGCCGAGCCGCGGTCGAGCTCGAGGATCCACTCGGCGACGTTGTCGAGGAAGTAGCGGTCGTGGGTGATCGCCAGGACGGCGCCCGGGTAGGACTTCAGGTGGCCCTCGAGCCACTGCACCGACTCGGCGTCGAGGTGGTTGGTGGGCTCGTCGAGCAGCAGCAGGCTCGGCTGCTGCAGGAGCAGCTTGCACAGCGCGACGCGGCGGCGCTCACCGCCGGAGAGGTGGTCGACGATCGCGTCGGGCGGGGGGCAGCGCAGCGCGTCCATGGCCTGGTCGAGCCGGCTGTCGAGGTCCCAGACGCTGGCGGCGTCGAGCTCGGACTGCAGGTCGCCGGCCTCGGTCGCGACCTTGTCCTGGTCGGCGTCCGGGTCGCCCATCATCATGTAGAGCTCGTCGAGCCGGGCCATCTTGGTCTTGAGCTCGACCACGGCCTCCTCGACGTTCTCCAGGACCGTCTTGCCCTCGGTCAGCGGCGGCTCCTGCTGGAGCATGCCGACCGTGGCGCCGGGGTCGATGATCGCGTCGCCGTTGTTGGCGTGGTCGAGCCCCGCCATGATCCGCAGCAACGACGACTTGCCGGTGCCGTTGGGTCCGACGACGCCGATCTTGGCGCCGTGGAGGAAGGAGAGCGTGACGTTGTCGAGGACGACCTTGTCACCGTGGGCCTTGCGCACGTTGCGCAGCGTGAAGACATAGTCCGCCATGATCAGCGAGCCTAGCCACGACCCGGGCGCACCGCCCGCCCGGGTCGGGGCGGGTCGCGGCTGCGGCCGCAGGACGCGATCACGCGGCCGCCTCCTCGCGGGTCGCCGCGGCGGGCGCCGGACGCTGGGACCGGGTGAAGACCGAGGTCCCCCAGGTGAGGTCGTGGCCCACGGTCGCGGCGTCGACGGTGATGTCGAGGGTCTCGACCCCCGCCTTGTTGACGTAGGTCCGCATGCCGAGGCGGCCGTGCACGACCACCGCGTCACCGCGACCGAGGGACGCCGCACAGTGCTCGGCCAGGCCGCGCCAGGCGCTGACGGAGTACCACTGGGTCGGCCCGTCGCTCCACTCCCCGCTCTGGCGCTGGAACCGCCGCGGCGTGCACGCCACCCGGAAGTTGGCGACCGCGGCACCGCCGGCCTGCCGCAGGACCACGTCGGTGCCGACCCGACCCTGCAGGGTCACCATCGTCTCGTTGTACATCTGCCCATCTCCTCGTCTCGTGGAGCGCCCACCGTGGGCGCAGCACGAGCCAAGGTGCCGGCTCCGACAGTCCGGCCGCCGCGCTCCGGTGCCTGTGGACGACGGGCGGTGGCGCGGGCGCTGTGGACGACTCCGGGACGTTTCCACAGGTTGCGCCCGGCGGCGGAATCCCCGGCCAGCCGGGGAATCCGACCCTCCCCCTGCACCAACCGGGGGCCACCGCACCTACTGCTTGAGCACCGTCGCCAGGTGGGTGCGCACGGTGGCGTGGGCGGCCAGCTCGGCGGAGACGGGCGCGACCACCAGCTCCTGGGTCACCTCGTGGACGGCGTCGCGCAGCCGGGAGTCGGCGGCCGCCGCCCGGGAGCGGGCGGTGCCGGCGACCAGCGCCCGACAGGCGAGGGCGAGCAGCACCCCGAGCAGGATACCGCCGATGAGCAGCAGCAGCGGGAGGGGCATGCCGGCCACCTGGGGGGCGTGGTCGCGCACGCCGCCACCGACGAGGAGCAGCGCGGTCCACAGGCCGCCCACGAGGGCGGCCACGATGAGCGCCCACTGCAGCACCCGCACCAGCCCGGCCCACACCGGCAGCTTGTCGGCACCGAGGTCGGTGCCGGCGAGGGCGCGGTCGAGGCGGTCGCCGACCTCGGGCAGCCGGGCCGACGCGGCGCGGCGTACGGCGCCGACCCACGACGGTCCGAGGCCGGACGACGCGTCGTCGGCCAGGGCCCGCACCTCGGAGTCGACGCGGGCGCGCTGGACCGGCGTCGTCGCGGGCAGCCGGGGCCGCCGGGCGGTGCCGGACAGCTCGGCGCCGGCCGAGCCGAGGTCGAGCTGGAGCTTCTTGAGCGGGTCGGGCTTGAGGCGCGAGACCCACGAGACGACGGGCCAGGTGGTCGCGCGACCGGCGCGCAGCCGGGTCGACCGCTCGACGGCGTCGACCACGACGGGCACGCCCGAGGCCTCGGCGAGGGCCGACTCGAGCTGGGCGACCCGCGCCGACGACAGCTCGCGCGCCTTGGCGTCGCCACCGCTGGCCTCCTGCAGCGCGCCGGCGGCGGTGCGCAGGTCGGCCTCGAGACGCTGGCGGGTGAGCTTCTTCGCCGTCACCCGCGAGGCGATCTCCTGGCGCAGCTCGTCGATGCCGATGTCCTCGCGGGCGCTGACGGCGAAGACCGGCACCGACGTGAGGCCGTCGAGGTCGAGGAGGCGGCGTACGTCGTCGACCATCGACTGCCGGCGGTCCTCGGGCACGGTGTCGATGTGGTTGAGCACGACGACCATCACGCCGGAGTGGGTGGCCAGGGGTGCGAGGTAGCGGTCGTGGATCGCGGCGTCGGCGTACTTCTGCGGGTCGAGCACCCACACCAGCAGGTCGGCGAGCAGGACGAGCCGGTCGACCTCGAGGTGGTGGCTGACCTCGGTGGAGTCGTGGTCGGGCAGGTCCATCAGCACGACGCCGTCGAGCTCGCGGTCGGCCCTCCCGGCGGCGGTGCGGTCGTTGCTGGTGTCGAGCAGCGAGTCGCGCATCGTCTGGTGGCGCGGCGGGATGCCGAGCCACTCGAGCAGCTCCTCGGCGCCGGCCTTCCCCCACACGCACGCGGTCGCCCAGGACGTGGTGGGCCGGCGTACGCCGGTGGAGGAGAGCTCGAGCCCGGTGAGGGCGTTGAACGTCGAGGACTTGCCCGAGCCCGTCGCCCCGGCGATGGCCACCACGGTGTGATCGGCCGACAGCTTGAGGCGGCTTGCGGCGCGGGCGGCGACGGTCTGGGCGTCGTCGACCACCTCGTCGTCGACCCGGCCACGGGCCGCGGCGGCGGCGGTCTCGAGGGCCTCGATCCGGGCGCCCACCTCGGTGCCGCGGGTGACGAGCTTGCGCGCGCCCTCCAGCAGGGAGCTCATGGGCGCGCCTCGCACGTCGTCCGGTGGGTCGTGGGAAGGACGGGGGACGTCTGGGGGTGGATCACGGGTGGTCTCCAGGGGCGGCGTCGGCCCCGGTGGTCTGGGACGCCTTGAAACGCAGGTCGTCGACACGGCGGGCGGCCTCCCGCAGCCCCTCCGCCGCGGTCGGACGCATCGCGAGCGCGTCGACCCGGGAAAGATAGCGGGCGCGCTCGTCGGCGAAGAGGGTGGTGATCCGCTCCTCGAGCGAGCGCCGCGCCCGCTCGGCCAGCGAGCGCACCGCCTGGTCGCCGAAGACGGCCTCCAACAGCTTCTGCCCGAGCACCGCCGACCCACCTGCGACGCCGGCCTCGGCACCGGTCAGGCCCGCGGTGTGGGCGAAGACGACGATCATCAGTGCCACCGACAGGCCGTTGACGCCGTAGGCCAGGAACCGCGCGGTCGTGCGCTTGTCGGCGCCCTCGACGCGGACCATCTCGAGCACGTCGCCCTGCCACTCGCGGACCATCTGCTCGGTACGCCGTCGCAGGTCGCGCGACGCGCGGCCGAGGTCGGCCGGGGCGCCCTCGAGCAGCCCGACGCCCGCGGGCTGCTGCGACCACGCGGCGTGGGCGCGCTCGGCAGCGGCCTCGGCGTGCTCGAGCACGAGGGTCTCGAGACCGGACTCGACGGCCACGGTGACCCGCTCGGCCTGGTGCGGCTTGCCCTTGATCGCGTTGACGAGCCGGTCGCGGAGGCCGCCGACGCGGGACTCCAGGGAGCGCAGCAGCTCGCCCGTGCCCACGAACTCCTGCCAGCGCGCCAGCACCTCGCCGCGCAGCAGCGTGCCGTCGGCCGTGGCGGCGCTGACGGTCTTGATCGCGTCGTCGTAGGCGCTGTCGACGTCCTTCTTGAGCCGGACGGCGATCTCGGTCTGCTCCACGCACGCGTCGGCGATCGGGTAGGCACGCCGGGCGACGCCGCGGACGGCGCCGTCGAGGGTCTGGCGCACCACGGCCGTGCGGGCGTCGACGTCGTCGGCGAGCGACTCGAGCCAGGCCCGCACCTCGGCGACGTGGTGGGCCGGCAGCATGCCGTCCTCGTCGACCTTGCCCTCGGACACGACGAACAGCGGGGAGTCCTTGAGCCCACGACTGGCGAGCATCCGGGCCAGGTGGGTCGAGACGGTCTGGATGGCCTCGTCGGGCGTGCGGTCGAGGATGATCGCGACCGCCGTCGACCGCTCCGCGGCCTGCTTGAGGAACCCCCACGGCACCTGGTCGGCGTAGCGGGCCGCCGAGGTGACGAACAGCCACAGGTCGGCGGCCGCGAGCAGCTGGGCGGCGAGGAGGCGGTTGCGCTCCTCGACGGAGTCGACGTCGGGCGCGTCGAGGATGGCCAGGCCCGGCGGGATCGCGGACGAGGCGACCAGCTGGATCGCGTCGGGGTCGTCGGTACTGTGCTCCACCCGGACCAGGTCGGGCAGCAGCCGGTCCTGGCCGAACCAGTGGGCGTCGCCGGGGTGGTGCACGAGCACCGGCGACCGGGTGGTCGGTCGGAGCACGCCGGACGTGGTGACCCGCTCCCCCACCAGGGAGTTGACCAGCGTCGACTTGCCGGCGCCGGTGGAGCCGCCGACGACGGCCAGCAGCGGCGCCTCGAGGGTCATCAGGCGCGGGATGACGTAGTCCTCGAGCTGGTCGATCATCGCCGAGCGCGAGGCGCGCAGCTCGTCGGTGCCGGGGAGGTCGAGGGGCAGCTCGGCCTCGACGAGTCCCTGGCGCAGCTGCACGAGCGCGGTGACCATGCGGCCGTCGTCGGCCGTGGCGACCGCCGGCGTGTTGTCGGGGGTGGTCATGAGGTGGGTACCAGCTGTCCGGGGAGGGTGACGTGGGGGCGGGTGCTGCGGATGCGCTCGACGTGGACGGCACCGCGCTGCTGCCAGTCGTCGGGGGGCGTGCCGCGGAGCAGCCGGTGGTGCAGGAAGCCGAGCTCGATGAGCGCCTGCTGGTAGTCGGCCACGGCGCGCGCAGCGGCCCGCCCGCCGCGGCGGCGCGCCTCGACCCGGGCGGTACGCCGGGCGCGGAGGTCGACGACCCAGGGGATGTCGGTGGCGGGGATCAGCCCGCGGCGGGCGGCGTCGTGCAGTGCTGCGGAGAGCATGGTGGCCTCGGACCGGCGGGCCCACAGCGCCAGGGCGAGCAGGGCGCCCAGCGCCGGCAGCATCAGGACGACGTAGACGACGGCGAAGCCGCCGACGCCGAAGATCGTCGACGCGTTCCAGGTCGCGTGGGTCAGCACCGCGACCAGGTACCCACCGACCGGTGCGAGCACGCGGATGGTCCGGATGCGCGAGCCGACCGCGATCCCGATCCCGATGCCGATGAACGCCGTGAAGAGCGGGTGGGCGAACGGGCTGACCACGCAGCGCACGACGAACGTCGTGGTCACGCCGGCGACGCCGCCCGGACCCGTGCTGGTGGTGCCGTCGTAGGCGGCGGAGAGGTAGAGGATGTTCTCGGTGAACGCGAAGCCGATGCCGACCATGCCGGCGTAGACGATGCCGTCGAGGATGCCGTCGAGCTCGTGCCGGCGCCACCACAGCAGGAGCAGCAGGAACAGTCCCTTGGCCGCCTCCTCGGTCACCGGCGCGACGACCGCGAGGGAGACCTCGTCGGTGATGGGCACGAACAGCCCGCCGACGCCGCCGACCACGATCGCGATGGCCGTCGACGCGAACGCGCCCCACAGGAGCGCGTTGACGAGCAGGCCGCGGGGCTCGGGCTCGTAGCGGTCGAGCCAGAGGTACGCCGCCACGAGCGGCACCACCGGCAGGGCCGCCAGGAGGGTGGCGACGAAGGTCACCGCGGGTGCCCCCGACAGCGCCAGGACCGTGAGCATCACCGCGGCGCCGCCGACCACCGCCACGGTCACGACGACCGTGAACGTGAGGCTGTCGAGACGGCGTCCGGGCACGGCGCAACCCTATCGGGAGGGCTCCCTCGAGCCGGGGTCGCCGGACTCCACGGCGTCCCGTCCCGAGCGTAGAGTCGTCGAGGTGAGCGACGAGACCACCCCTGACCCCGCACTCGACCCCACCCTCGACCCGGCGACCGGCCTCCACGTCGAGTCGCACGACCCCGCCGTCCCCGAGGCCTACTCGGAGTTCATGCGCCAGGGCTGGGACGACGCCTCCACGGTCGTGCCGGCGGCGTCGTTCGTCGACCGCACCGCGGCACGGCGCGCCCGGCTGGCGGCGATGTTCCCCGGCGAGCGCCTCGTGCTGCCCGGCGGCGGGTTCAAGGTGCGCTCCTACGACACCGACTACCGGTTCCGGGTCGACACCGCCCACGTCTACTTCAGCGGCAACCAGACCAGCGACGCCGTCCTCGTGATCGACGACGGCGAGGCCGTCCTCTACGCCCGGCCGCGCTCGGGCCGCGACACCGACGAGTTCTTCCGCGACCGCCAGTACGGGCAGCTGTGGGTCGGCAAGCGGCCCTCGCTCGGCGAGCTCTCCGACCGGCTCGGGCTGCCGGTGCGCCACATCGACCGGCTCGGCGACGCGCTCGCCGGCTCGGGCAAGACCCGGGTGCACCGCGGGGTCTCGGCCCAGGTCGACCGGCTGGTCGCGGCCGACGCGTCCCTCGACACCGACTTCGCACGCGTGGTCTCCGAGATGCGCCTGGTCAAGGACGAGTGGGAGATCGACCAGCTGCAGGAGGCCTGCGACATCACCGCCCTCGGCTTCGCCGACTCGGTCGCCGAGTGGGACCGGGTCCTGGAGTTCGGTGAGCGCTGGATCGAGGGCACGTTCTTCCGGCGCGCCCGCGCGATGGGCAACGACATCGGCTACGACTCCATCGTGGGCGGCGGGTCGCACGCCACGACGCTGCACTGGATCGACAACGACGGCCCGATCATCCCCGGCGAGCTCGTGCTGCTCGACATGGGCGTCGAGGGCCGCAACCTCTACACCGCCGACGTCACGCGCACCCTCCCGGTGGACGGCCGCTACACCTCCGTGCAGCGCGACCTCTACGACCTCGTCCTGGCGGCCCAGGACGCCGGCATCGCGGCCTGTCGCCCCGAGCTGGCGTTCGCCGACATCCACGAGGCGTCGATGACGGTGCTCGCCCACGGGCTCGAGGCGATGGGGCTGCTGCCGGTCCCGGCCGCCGAGGCCCTCGACCCGGACTCCCGGGTCTACAGCCGCTGGACGCTGCACGGCACCAGCCACATGCTCGGCCTCGACGTCCACGACTGCGGCCAGGCGGCGCCGGAGGCCTACAAGCAGGCCACCCTCGAGGCCGGCATGGTGCTCACCGTCGAGCCCGGCCTGTACTTCCAGGAGGACGACCTGCTCGTCCCCGAGGAGCTGCGCGGCACCGGCATCCGGATCGAGGACGACGTCCTGCTCACCACCGACGGCCACCGCAACCTCTCGGCCTCGCTGCCGCGCACGGCCGACGACGTCGAGGCGTGGATGGCCCAGCACCGCCGCTGAGGCTCGCCCTCGGTCGTCGAAACGCCCTGCCCGGGCCGGCCCCGGCCACTAGTCTGCGGCCGTGACCTCCCCCGCGCGCACCGCCCTGCTCCGCCGTCGTACGACGGCCGCCGCCACCGCCCTGCTGCTCGGCCTCACCCTGGCCGCCTGCGGCGGTGACTCCGACGAGCCCGACGAGCGCGGCGACGAGTCCCCGAGCTCGCAGGCGGCCGAGCCCGAGGAGCCCACGAGCGAGGAGACCGAGGACACCGAGCCGACCGAGGAGACCGAGGCCCCGGCCGACGTGCCGAGCGACGAGGAGCTCGCCTCGGCGCTGCTGACCGTCGACGACCTGCCCGAGGGCTTCGCGGTCAAGCCCGAGGAGCCGGAGACCGACGACGAGGAGACCGACGTCTTCGAGGGCACCTGCCTGGCCGACGTCGGTGAGTTCAGCGACGCCCTCGGGTTCGAGCCGGACTCCGAGGCGGAGGTCGAGTACGTCGCGGAGAGCCAGACCGGCCAGTCCTCCGTCGACTCCAAGGTCCAGGCCTACGCCGACCCCGCCACCGTCGCCCCCGCGTTCGCGGACTTCACCGACTCGCTGCAGTCGTGCACGAACATCTCGACCACCGACGCCGACGGCGTCACCTACGACCTCGACATCGCCTACGACGACACCGTCGAGGTCCCCGGCGCCGACGACCAGCTCCGCATCGAGATGAGCGGCACGATCGCCGTCGGCGGGCAGGTCGTCGACTTCATCTACGAGTTCGTCGTCGCCCTCGCCGGCCCCTACATCTCGATCGTCGGAGCCTCCTCGCTCGGCGACGCCCTCCTGGCCCCCCTCGACCTGCTCGCCCCCGCCCAGGCCGAGCGGGTGGCGGCGCTCGGCTGAGCGGACTGTCTGTCCTGGAGTCTCCGCCTCCGTGGCTCAGCTGGATGGAGCAGCGGCCTTCGACGGAGCCTCGTCGGAGTCAGCCCGGAACGTCGCGGAAGTCGTCGGCACGGAGCACCCCGACCACCTGCTGGTTGCGACTCGGCTCCACCCGGAGGGTCACCGACTGACCATGGTCCTCAGGCCGCAGGTAGTAGCAGGCGTCCGTGTCGGGGCAGTACACGCACAGCAGGTCGACCTCTGACTTGTCGGTGGGCTTCAGGTGGGTGCCCTGTCGGTCGGCCCAGACCGACCTGAAGTGGATCGTGAGGGCACCTCGGTACGTCGACCGGTACTTGACCTGCACACGCCAGAAGCGGCCGCTGCGATAGGCCACGAGGTCGAACGGGGCATGCTCCGTGGCGGGGAACAGCACGGAGTACCCCTTGCCGACCAGGTCCGCGTGCGTCTTGGCCACCCCGAGGTCGCCCTTGTCCTTGGTGTGGTGGGGCGCCATTCCCGGAGGTTAGTCGAGCACCCGTCTCACTTCCGGCAGCGTCGCTCAGTATTCTGGCGCCGCCCCGCCTCCGTAGCTCAGCTGGATAGAGCAGGTCACTTCTAATGTCCTGGTCGCAGGTTCGAGTCCTGCCGGGGGCGCCCACCCGTCGTCGACCCGCCGCGGCGAGCCTCCACCGCGGCCGACGTCGGTCGCGGTACGACTGGGGTGGCCCCGCGGAGTATGAGCCCGCGGGGCCGACGTCTGCCCGGACCCGCTCGGTCAGCCGCGGGCCAGGTGGTCGGCGATCTCGTCGTACAGGCGGGTCTTGGTGTCGTCGTCGGCGAACGACGCCGCCACGCCCGCCCGGGCCAGGTCGGCGAGCCCGTGCTGGTCGAGGCCGAGCAGGTCGGCGGCGACCTCGTACTCGCGGTTGAGGCTGGTCCCGAACATCGGCGGGTCGTCGGAGTTGATGGTGACCACCACCCCGGCCTCCACGAACCGGCGCAGCGGGTGCTCCTCGAGCGAGACGACGGCCCGGGTGGCGATGTTGGACGACGGGCAGACCTCCAGCGGGATCGCTCGGTCGGCCAGGTGGGCCAGGAGGTCGGGATCGGCGGCCGCCGACGTGCCGTGGCCGATGCGCTCGGCGCCGAGGAGGCGCAGGGCGTCCCAGACCGTCTCGGGACCGGTGGTCTCGCCGGCGTGCGGCACCGAGTGCAGGCCGGCCGCGCGGGCGGCGTCGAAGTGCGGCTGGAACTGCGCTCGCGGCACGCCGATCTCGGGACCGCCGAGCCCGAAGCCGACCAGCGCGTCGACGCGGTGCTCGAGGGCGTAGGACAGGGTCGCGTCGGCGGCCGGGACGCCCGACTCGCCGGGGATGTCGTAGATCCAGCGCAGCACCAGGCCGAAGTCGCGCTCGGCCGCGACCCGGGCGTCCTCGATCGCGGCGGTGTAGCCCTCGATCGGGATCCCCCGCGCCACCGAGGTGTACGGCGTGCAGGTCAGCTCGGCGTACCGCACCGACTGCGTGGTGGCGAGCTCGCGGGCCACCTCGTAGGTCAGGTAGCGCACGTCGTCGGCGGTGCGGACCAGGTCGGCGACGGCGAGGTAGACCTCGATGAAGTGAGCGAAGTCGCGGAACTCGTAGAACGCGCGCAGCGCCTCGGGCTCGGACGGCACGGTGCCGGGGTGGCGCTCGGCCAGCTCGCCGACGATGCGCATCGACGCCGACCCGACGTGGTGGACGTGGAGCTCTGCCTTGGGGAGCCCGGCGATGAAGGTGCCGAGGGGATGAGGAGCGGTCACGCTCGGATGCTGCCAGCGCCCGCCGCGCCGGTGCTACTCCTCGATCGCCTCGAACAGCTCCTCGGCGCTGCCGTTGAAGACCTCGCCGTCCAGGACGATGGTCGGGGTGCCGGAGACGCCGGCGTCGCGCGCCTCGTCGGTGGCGCCGCTGGAGAAGTCGTTCTCGCCCTCCTCGATCCCGGGACGTACGGCGTCCTCGTCGGCGCCGGCCTCGACGGCCTTGTCGACCAGCCACTCGGCGTCGGGATAGGACGCCGCGCCCTCCTCGGGCTGCTCGGCGAACAGCAGGTCGTGGAACTCCTTGGCGACCTCGTCACCGGACTCCGCCAGCACCACACCGAACGCCGCGGCGCTGCGGGCGGAGTAGTCGCCGAACTGCGAGAGCAGCTCGAAGGGCCGGTAGTCGACCAGGACCTGCCCCTCCTCGGCCAGCGCCGCGAGGCGCTCGTTGCTGTCGGCCTCGAACGTGCCGCAGGCCGGGCACAGGAAGTCCTCGTAGATGACGAGCTCGTGCGGGGCGTCGTCGGCACCGATCGTGACGCCGTACTCGCTCTCGCCGGCGGCCGTCGCGTCGACGTCGTTGCCGCGGCTGACGAGGTAGACCGTGGCGGCCACGATCACGAGGACCACCGCGACCACACCGCCGACCATCAGGTTGCGCCGGCGCTCCTGCGCCTTGGCCTGACGCTTGAGCTCCTCGAGCCGGGCCGCGCGCTCGGCGGCCCTCGCATCGGTCTTCGACTTGCCAGCCATCGGGTCTAGACACCTTCCAGGTCGTTGCGCCGGGCGACGTCGTCCACGTCGCCCAGGTCGTCATCATCGTCGTCGTCCAGCAGTGGCGCCGGTCGGCGCCGGAAGAGCACGTTGTCGAGGGCCAGCCGGCCGGGCCCTGCCCAGACCACCCACAACGACGCGGCGAGCAGCGCCACGTCGCGGGCGATGTCGATCGGGTACGACGACGACGCGTCGGGGTCGTAGCCGCCGCCGCCGAAGCAGCCGCAGTCGATCTCCATGCCGCGGGCCCACACCGAGGCGATCCCGATCACGAACCCGACGAACAGCACCGCCGAGATCACCGCTGCTCCGCGGGTCATCACCCCGAGGACCAGCGCGAGGCCCACGACCACCTCGACCGCCGGCAGGGCGTATCCGATCGTCTCCTCGAGCGAGGTCGGCAACAGCTCGTAGGCCTGGACCGCGCGGACGCTGGCCAACGGGTCGCCGAGCTTGGCGGCGCCGGCCCAGATCCACACGCCACCGACCACCAGCCGCGCGAGCAGCGAGATCCACTGCCGCACCGGCCGGCTCGGCACGACGCCCCTCGTACGGTCCACGCGAGCAACCTAGCCCGCGGGGCTGAACCCATCCTGAGGGTGCGGCACCGTAGGGTGGCGCACCGTGAGTGCCGCCAACGAACGCCTGGTCTGGATCGACTGCGAGATGACCGGTCTCGACCTCGGCGCCGACGCGCTCGTCGAGGTCGCCGCCCTGGTCACCGACTTCGACCTCAACGTCCTCGGTGACGGGGTCGACATCATCATCCGGCCCCCGGACGAGGCCCTGGAGCAGATGGTTCCCTTCGTGCGCACCATGCACGAGACCTCGGGCCTGCTCGACGAGCTCGCTGCCGGCGTACCCCTCGCCGAGGCGGAGGCCGCGGTGATGACCTACCTGCGCGAGCACTGCGCCCCCGACAGCCGGCCCCCGCTGGCCGGCAACACCGTCGCCACCGACCGCTCCTTCCTGGCCCGCGACATGCCCGACCTCGACGGGTTCCTGCACTACCGGATCGTCGACGTCTCCTCGATCAAGGAGCTGTCGCGGCGCTGGTTCCCGCGGGCCTACTTCGCGGCGCCGACCAAGCGGGGCAACCACCGCGCGCTGGCCGACATCCAGGAGAGCATCGAGGAGCTGCGCTACTACCGCGACACCGTCTTCGTGCCGGCCCCCGGACCCGACACCGCCACCGCCCGGGTGGCGGCCGAGAAGCACGGCGGCGCGCTCACCGGACTGGGGCCGACGGCTGCTCCGGACACTGCCCCGATCCCGGTTCCGGACGCCGAGGGGCAATCCGATTCTGAACCCGGGGCCTGATCCGTCTACACTTCATCCCGGTCCTGCGCGGTGGCCTCGCCGCTGACGCCGGGTCCATGGTGGGTATAGCTCAGCTGGTAGAGCGCCGCCTTGTGGTGGCGGATGTCGCGGGTTCAAGTCCCGTTACTCACCCTGATGGAGAAGGCCCCTGACCTGCGGAAACGCAGGGCAGGGGCCTTCGTCCTTCGCTGTGTCAACAGCACGTCAACGGAACCCACCGTGGCCCGTGGCGAACATCAGGAAGCGGGTGTCGAGCGCCGGCGCGACGACGTACGCCGTGCTGTTCCGGGTCAGCGACAAGCAGCGATCGAAGACCTTCGACCCCGCTCCGAAGCCCCACAAGCCGGACAAGTTCGCCGCCCACTTCAAGGGCGCTCGTCGAGATCCTCGGAGCCGACAAGGCGTTGGCGACGTTGGCCGCTGCCGAGGACTCCGGCCTCACCGTCGATCAGCTCGCTGAACGGTTCTTCGACTGGAAGGCTGGTGACGTCACCCCACGCACGCTCGCCGACTACCGCCGCGACTACGCCAACTGGATCCGTCCGGCGCTCGGCTCGCGTCTCGCCGACAGCATCGACGAGCTCGACGTGCAACGGCTCGTCGACGGCATGCGCAAGCGGCTCGAGCCAAAGTCGGTCGCCGACCGCCACATGCTGCTGTTCTCGATGTTCAAGTTCGGCTCCGCCAAGACCCGGCGCCTGGTCGACCACAACCCCTGCCTCGAGACCCAGCTGCCCAAGCGGACGAAGAAGCCCGCGAAGGGCGCCACCCTTGCCGAGTACCACGCGATCATCACCGCCGCCCGCGCCGTCGACCCCGACGCCGCCGACTTGGTCGAGTTCCTCGCCGTTACCGGTTGGCGCTGGTCGGAGGCGGCCGCGCTGCGCGTCGGCAACGTCGAGCAGTACGACGAGGACGGCGTCACCCACACCTCCGCCGTGATGACGGCCGTCTTCCGCAAGGACGCCCAGCAGCGGCAGATCTTGACCGACGACGCCGCGAAGTCCGACGCCGACTTCCGTCGCTCCCGCCTCTCACCCCGGGTCGCATTCATGGTCGAGCGCCGATGCGTTGGCCGCGCTCCGCACGAGCTCGTCTTCACCAACAACGCCGGTCGGAAGTGGTACCAGCAGAACTTCCTCAGCCGCACCTGGACCGCCATCCTTGAGCGCGCCGAGATCGAGCGCCGGATCACCCCTCACGCGCTGCGGCACAGCCACGTGGCCATGCTGGACCGCGCCAAGGTGTCGATGCCCGAGATCCAACGTCGCATCGGGCGCGAGAACATCACCACGACCATCGGCACGTACGGCGGCATGATCGACCAGATCAGCGACGAGGCCCTTGGTGCCATCGACCGAATGCTCGAGCCGCCATCACCGGGTGGGAGAATTGTGGCCGGCGAAGTGGTCGAAGCACCTGAGGTCTCCCGACTTCTTAACCAGCGCTGGACACGATCCGCAACCCGGCGTTGCTGACGCTCAAGAACGAGCGAGCCGCTAGGCTTTCAGGACCATGACCGCAGAACAAGGCGTGACCGTCGGCGCCGCAGGTCGGCGCGAGTACGCAAGACCGCCAATTATCGAAGCGTTGTGCCAGTTCAGTTTCGCCTCCCCCATCCCATGGGGCCCGATCCTTCCAGGGATGCTCTTCGAGAGAATCCGTAGCAGTTACCCTGCAGAACCCGAGGTGCAACAGCAGGTCCAGGCAAACGTGCAATTCCCGAACGACGCCGCCGGCGAAGCGCAGCTCAGCGTAGGTCAGGGCGAGCAACGGATGATCTATCGAAACGACGACCTGAACCGCCTGGCGGTGATCAGTCCATCCTCAGTCAGCGCAAACTCGCTGGCGCCGTATGAGGGCTGGCCCAGCCTCCTCCATCGCTTCCAGGAGATCATCAGGCGAACCGGTGATCTGCTCAAGGGAGCCGCCGTGGCTGGCGTGTCCGTCCGTTACATCAATCGCATATTCATTCCGTTGTCGGGCACCGAGCCGTTCAACGCCTACTTCAACATCCCCTATCGCCCCGTCGGCGGCAGCCATGGCGTTACGGACAGTTTGTTGCAGCGGGTGGAGTCTACCCTTCCCGATGGCGTCACCAAGGGCATCCTGACAATGTCCAGCGTCGAGCCGCTTAAGGACGAGGTAGAGGGTCAAGCGTTCGTACTTGATATCGAGTTCACTCGACGGTTCGCGTTGCCGAGTAGTTTCGCGGATGCGATGCTCGTTGCAGAGGAATTGAAGGTTCTGGAAAACGCAGAGTTCGAGGCGTGCATTACGGACCGCACGAGGGAGTTATTCCAATGAAGGTTGCGGACGTCACGCCAAAGAAGGTCGTCAATTACGGAGTGACCGTGGTGGCCGTGCCGCTTGGCCTCGCTGCACCCGTCTACGCGCCTACCCACGAAGCGGCAGCGCCGAGGTCGACTGCGCGCTCTAGCGCCATGAGCGACGCGGCTCAAACCGTGGAGAATCACTGGATGCGACTCCAGCAGATGGTGGGTGAAGTTGTCGCAAGGAGCACTGTTCGTAGGTTCGTGGACGCGAACGGATGGTACGAGACGCCTAGTTCGGCCATTTATCCAGAACCCGACTTAATTGAGGTTCTCGAAGTGAAAGTGGTGGAGAACTCCACCGCCGACACGTTCGGATTCACAGATACCGATTTCGATGTCTGGATCGAGTAATAAGGACGACGAGTTCGCCGAACTCTCGGCCGAGTGGTACGGCCAGATCGACGGAGATCTCGAACAAGGCGACGTCCTGTTCGGCTTCCCGCTGCCCGCCATCACCTACGATCTGAGCTCCGCCGAACTTGGCTTAGAGCGAGCGAGCCGTGACGTCATCGTCGTTACTCAGACTTGTGACATCCCGAAGCCAGCACAAACTGACCTTCTACTAGCAGTTGTGTTCTCCTACTCCGACCTTAGTAAGAGAAACGACGCATTCGCGTCCTCGGCGTTTCGCGATTCACTAAGCCGAGGAACGGCGATATCGGAGTTCGCGCTGCCGCCGAAGCCGGAACAGGCGGACTTCCTCGTGGCGAGCTTTCGCAAGCTGCATGTTGTCCCGAAGGTGTACGTGCAACAGGCGATGGGGATTGGGGGCGTCCGTCTCCTCAGCCCGTACAAGGAATACTTCGCGCAGGCCTACGCTCGCTTCACCATGCGCGTCGGACTGCCCCTCCCTCTTCCGAAGATCCGGTAGATAAGAAGGCGCGCTCTCACCCGCTGTGATCGGAGCCGAGGAGGTCATCGTCGAGGTCGAGTCGGTGGCCCCGCTGCTGCCACCACACGCGCCAGGCGTCGATCAGCCGGGGCGTCATGCCGAGCGCAAGCGCCAGCGCGGCCGGGTGGTGGCCCATGGCGCGCTCGGCCGCTCGGTAGGTCGGCCGGCGTGTTGAGCAGCGCGGCACCGTACTGCCATGCCCGGCGCTCGTTGGCCGGGAGAGAGCGAGCAGGCGGCCGAGATGAGGTAGCGCATGTGCAGGAGGCTAGGGCCGATGCCTGCGGTCGTCGGCGAAAACAACCTCAGTGCGACGTTGACGTGTCAACGAAGAATTGGTGTGGTCTCGACCGAACCGATCCTGTTTCGTGTCAACCGTGCCGAACCGTAGGTACCCCGGGGGCGGGTGATCGCGTTCAAGTCCCGTTACTCACCCCGATGAAGAAGGCCCCTGACCTGCAGAGACGCAGGGCAGGGGCCTTCTTCGTCGCGCCCCGTCGCCACGGCATCGCCACACCGGACCCTCGGTGGCCCCGCGACGAGGATCCCGAGGCTGCACCTGGCGGGACCTCCCACAAACCGGAGGCGTGCGCGTCGAGGTCCGGTCTACGGTGAGCTCGTGGCCCAGCCGATCGCGCTCTGGACCGAAGGGGCGTGAGGTCACCATGACCGTCCACGCATTCACCCTGTTCACCGAGGAGCAGCTCAGGACTGCGGTCCAGGACAGGCTCATCAACGTCCGCGAGGACGGCGCAGGTCTGCGCATCCTCAACTACTCCGAGGCCGCCCTGTACACCCCGGGCGCGTGGGACAACCCCGCCGTCCGCCAGTGCCGCGGACTCGTCGTCGATGCCAACTGGACGATCCGCGCCCGACCGTGGGCCAAGTTCTTCAACCACGGCCAGGCCGAGGCGGGCGAGCTCGACATGGACGCGCCGGTCGAGGTGACGGACAAGATGGACGGCTCACTGGGGATCATCCACCTGGCCGCCGACGGGTCGGCCCAGGTGGCGTCCCGCGGGTCCTTCGACTCCGACCAGGCCATCCACGCGACCCACGTCCTGCGCGAGCGCTACCCGTACCTGCACGACCTCGAGGACGTCACGCCGCTGGTCGAGATCATCTACCCCGCCAACCGGCTCGTCGTCGACTACGGCGACAACGACGACCTCGTGCTCCTGGGCGGCGTGGACATCGACTCGGGTGACTACCTTTCCCCGCTGACCACCGCACGCGTCGTCGGGTGGGGCGGCCCGCTGACCGAGGTGTTCGAGTACGGCACTCTGGCGGCGGCGCTCGCTGCCGGTCCCCGGCCGGGCATGGAGGGGTTGTGTGTGCGGTGGGTCGACCGGCCGCACATCGTGAAGATCAAGCAGGAGGAGTACGTCCGCCTCCACCGGATCGTCACGGGCCTGTCCGAGCGGTCCGTGTGGGAGCACATGCGCTCCGAGGCCCCGATCAAGGCCCTACTCGACGGCATTCCCGACGAGCTCCACGGATGGGTTCGTGAGGTCTGGGAGCGCCTGAGCGCGGACGTCGACCACTGGGTGCAGTCGGTCGACACGGCCCACGCAGCGATCGTGGCCGAGCTGGCTGCTGGTTGGAGCCGGAAGGACTACGCACTCCGGGCCCTCGCCTACGCCGACCTCAAGCCGTACCTCTTCCAGATCCTCGACGGTCGCGACCCGCGCCCGGCGATCCTGCGCAGCCTCAAGCCGGCGGGCGACACTCGGTTCCGACCGGTGTCCGAGGCGGTCGCCTGACGCACGCTCGACCCGGCTGGCGGGCTCCGGCTGACCAGCGGGGTGCTCAGCCGGACGCCGGCACGCGGACCCGGTGGGCGGCGCTCTGGCCGCCACGCGTCCAGTCGGTGCTCGCCGCGACCACGCGCCACCGCGCGCCGGCGCGCGGTACGACGACCCGCACGGCCCCCCGACCCAGCCGGTCGGTGCGGACCCCCGCGACCCGCTGCCAGGTGCGCCCGTCGACCGAGCGCTGCAGGCGCAGGACGCCGTCGACCGCCGTACCGGACGCCGTCCGCCACCCGACCCGCAGCACGACGCGCTCGCCCGCCCTCGCGCGGGCCGGGCCACGTACCGTCAGCACCGACCGGCGGCGCACGAGCGTGCTGGTGACCGCGGCGCTCGCGCTCGCGGTGAACGACGGGTCGCCGGCCCAGCGGGCACGGAAGACGTTGTGGCGCGCCGACCGCGCCCGGACCGGTCGCGTCGTGGCGCGGCCGCGCTCGTCGGTGACGACGGCGCCGGCCGGGCCCCACACGCCGTCACGGCGCCGCTCGACGACGAGCCGCGCACCCGGCACCGGCGAACCGTCGTCGGTCTCGAGGGCCAGGCCGAGGGCCACCGGCTCGTCGGCGGGCCCGGCCGGCGCGCTGAGTCGCAGTCGGGTCGCGGCCGGCGCGTCGACGGCCGGCTCGGCGGCGCCCGCCATGATCACGGCGTAGAGGTAGCTGCGGGTGTTGCCGTTGTCGACGCGCGGCAGGCCCTGCGCGATGGCCAGCGCCCGCTCGGGGTCGGCCAGGCCGAGCAGGGCGGCGTTCCAGTCGATGAGGGGCCGGTTGGCGTAGTCCCCCGCGAACAACGGCTCGGCGACCGCGCGGATGCGCTCCTTCCCGAGGCTGGAGAGGAACCCCAGCTGGCTGGGGCCCATCGGGATCACGATGATCGCCGTCTTCGCACTGGGGTCGCCCGAGAACCACGTCTCGTAGGTCGACTTGCCCTGGAAGACCATCGAGACGATCGGGGCGCGCAGTGTGTCCTTGCGGTAGGGGTTCCACCAGTAGGCACGGGCGGTGGCCGCCTCGAAGGCCAGCATCCACCGGGCGTGCTCCTGCTGCACCTGGTCACCGCTGACCTCGCTCCACAGCGAGAGCCCGGCCCAGGCGTTCATCGCCTCCGAGGTCGACTCCTGGTCGTTGCCGTCCATGCCGCCGCCGATGCCGTTGGCCCACGAGTGACCGCGCCAGTCGTCGAACGCACGGCGCTGGATCGTCGAGCCGGTCGTCTCGAGGCCGGCGATGTCCTCCGCCAGGACATCGGCCATCTCGCGGTAGCGGTCGACCAGCGTCGGGTCGTCGCGCCCCAGGACGCCGACGGCGTAGAGGAAGTAGCCGTAGTGGAAGTGGTGGTCGTTGACGGACGAGGAGACCCCGAAGGAGTCGCCCTCGGGCACCACCGTGCCGGTGACGGCGTCGTAGCCGAAGCAGCGGTCGCGACGCTCGGTGGCGCAGCGGTCGGCGTCGAGCCAGACGTCGAGCTCGGCGGTCATCGCGGCAGCGATGCGCTCCGCCTCGTCGGGCAGGCCGAGCTGGCCGGCCAGCAGGTACAGGTTGGCCGCGCGGTAGAGCGCCTTGCCGCCGAAGTAGGTGTCGGCGGGGAACGTGAGGACGCCCTCGACGTCGGCGCGCACCTGGTCACGCAGCAGGGCGAGCTGGGCCTCGTCGAGCCCGGACAGGTCGAGCCGGCTGGCGACGTCCCACGTCTTGGCGGTGGTGGTGAACGACGTGCCGACCGCGCCGCGCGCCCAGCCGGTGGCGTTCTCCCAGCGCCCGGTGAGCGTGGGCCGGCCGTAGTCCTGGTGGGGCATCTGGGTGAGCACGGTGGGCCGTCCGCCGGTCTGCAGCACGAAGGTGGCGCGGGCGAGGCCGCCGCTGACGTCGTGCTCGGTGCGGGTGCCCAGGACCGGCACGGCCCCGTCCACCAGCGCGGTGACGTCGGCCGGGGTCGCCCCCTGCGGGGTGCCGAAGACGTGCACGGTCTCGCCGGCGTCGAGCGAGATGCCGCCGCCGCCGACCGTGCCGGCCGTGACGACGTTCAGCACCTGACCGGTGCCCGCCTGCCAGGTGTGGCGGCCGTCGGTCGCCGTGAGCACCCGGTTGACGGCGACCGTCTGGTCGGACGCCGCCGTGTACATCACGTACGCCCAGCCCTCGACCGCGCGCAGCGTGCCCAGCTCGGTCTGCCCGGCGTACCAGGTGAGGTCGGCGGACAGGTCGTCCCACCGCGTGAGGCGGTAGGTGGTGGCGCCTGGCGGGGCCAGCCGGAGGGCCTGGGCGTCCTCCCACGACTGCAGCAGCGCGTAGTCGCTGAAGCCGCGCACGACGGGAAGGGCGACGCCGAAGCCGTCGTCGTGCGAGCGGAAGGCGAGCCCGCCGCCGACCCAGGTGGGCGGGTCGAGGGCGTCGGCCTCGGGGCGGGCGTAGACCGCGCCGCTGATCCACGAGTTGGTCGGGGGCATGACCCCCGGGTCCACCCGTGGCGGCACCGGGACCCGGGTGGGGAACTCGGGCAGGACGTCGGCGGCCGCGGGAGGAGCGGCGGGCGCGGCGAGAGCCGGCGGGGACGCCCGCACCTCGGTCGGCGCAGGTCCCAGCGCGGCCGTGGTGGTGCCCGCGGCCAGCGATCCAGCGAGGGCCAGCACGGTCGCCAGGGCCACGAGGCCCCGACGTCGTCGTCGGTCGGTCATGGCTGCTCCTCGCCGGGGGGTCGAGCGGCTACTTCCGACGGGGCGCTGCGCGACTTCAGACCAGCGCCCGTCAGAAGTAGCCGGAGCCTAGCGCTGCTGTGAGGTGCGACACAACGGCTCGAGGTGGGGCACCGCCCACCCGCGCCGGTGTAACACGCGGCGGGGCAAGCGGCATGTGGAGGGTGACGGCGTGGGAGACGCCGCCCTGCTACCTGACATGTAGCAGGACGGCGCCTTCGGATCGAGCCATGCGAGCGACCTTCACCCGAGGACTGCGTTCCTCCTTCAACGGTATCCGGGTCCGACCGTCGTACACATGCGAATTGCCGTACCACCGCCGAGAGCGCTGCCGCGACCGGGGTGGCCGGGACGCCGGTCGCGACGACCGGGATCCCGGTCGCGACGAACCGGGTCCGGGTCGCGATGAACCGGATCCCGGTCGCGACGACCTGGATCCCGGTGGGCGCGACCTCGCGCCCCGATGGATACCTGACTAGGGTCAGTGATCGTGAACGCCGTCGACACCGTCCGCCGCTTCAACCGCACCTACACCCGGCGCATCGGTGCGCTGGACGAGTCGTTCCTCGGGCTGGGGCTCCCGCTCGGCGCCGCCCGCCTGCTCTGGGAGACCGGTGACGGCGCGGGGGTCGGCGAGCTCCGGGAGCGGCTCGACCTCGACTCGGGCTACCTCAGCCGGTTGCTGCGCGACCTCGAGGCACGCGGACTCGCCACCACCGCGCCCGACCCGGACGACCGGAGGCGCCGTCGCGTCACCCTCACCCCACGCGGTACGGCGCTGCGCCGCCGTCTCGACGAACGCTCCGACGACCTCGCGGCGCGGCTCGTGGCGCCCCTCACCGACCGGCAGCGCGAGCGGCTCGTGGAGGCGCTCGCGACCGCCGACCTCCTGGTCCGCGCCGCCACGGTCGACCTGCACGAGGTCGACCCGGCCGGGGGCCCGGCGACGGCCGCCATGGGCCGCTACTTCGCCGAGCTCGACGAGCGCGTCCCCGGCGGCTTCGACGCCGGCGACCCTCCCCCGCCCGACACGTTCACGCTCGCGACGAGCGACGGCGTACCGGTGGCGTGCGGGGGGCTGCAGGCCATCGACCGCGACGACCCGCGGGGCGTCGACGAGATCAAGCGGATGTGGGTCGACCCGTCCTGGCGCGGCGCGGGCCTCGGGTCGCGGCTGCTGCGCCACCTCGAGGACGTCGCGCGCGGGCGAGGGTCGGGCGTCGTCCGGCTCGACACCAACGGCACCCTCGCCGAGGCGATCGCGATGTACGAGCGGTCGGGCTACCAGCAGGTCGAGCGCTACAACGACAACCCCTACGCCGAGCTGTTCTTCGAGAAGGCCCTCTCGTAGGCCTCGCGGGTCAGGAAGGCCAGGCGGGCGGGCTTGGTGGACAGCTCGACGACCGGTCCGAGCTCGAACCCGAGCCGCTGCAGCAGGGCGACGGCCTTGGTGTTGCGGTCATCGGGCTCCGCGACGACCCGACGCGCGTCCGGGTCGGCGAACACCGAGCCGGCGAGGTACGCCGACACCTCGGCGGAGAAGCCCGGGCGCACCGAGGTGGCCGGCGCGATCATCAGGTGGATGCCGACGTCTCCGTCGAGCACGTCGAAGTGCTCGCCCACCTCCTCGGCCCGGGGGTCGTAGGTCTGGAAGAGGGCCACCGGCACGTCTCCCTCGCGCAGCAGGTACGCCGCGTGCGTCGGCTGGTCGGTGATCCACCGGTAGATCTCGCGGACCTCCTCGAGCGTGTGGTCCTGCATCATCCAGAACTGCGCGCGGTCCTCCACGACCCAGCCGTGGACGGTCTCGACGTCACCGGAGCCGGGCGCGGGGTCCAGCGGGGTCAGGTGCAGGGTCGGGCGCTGGGTCGAGCGCTGGGTCATGCGTCCTCCTCGGTGAGCAGTGCCCAGTCGGTCACGATCGGGGCGAGCCGGGCCTCGGCCCACAGCGGCAGCTGGTCGAGGTGGTGCGGGTCGCCGGGGACGGCGCTGGCGCCCATCGGCACCACCCAGCCGCCGGCGGTGCGGTCGGCCAGGTCCCAGACGTAGCGGGCGACGGCGCCGCGGTAGGCGGCGTCGGTGATGCCCGGCAGCGACCCGACGCAGCGCACGCAGTCCTGGTCTCCGCTCAGCGGCACGGCCGGCACGGCCGGCGCCCCGCGCCCGGGCTCCGACGCCAGGTCGAAGGCGTGGATGGGGTCGAAGACGTGCGTCTCGCCCCACGTGGCCGGGACGGCACCGGCGGCGACGTCCTGCTCGGCCAGCCGGGCGCACCCGGCGAGGTCGATGCCGAAGGGCGCGCCCGTGGCGGCGAGCACGGGCAGGGCCAGCCCCACCCGCACCGTCACGTCGAACCACGGCGCCACCACCGGGTCGGGCGCCGGCTCGCGCAGCGGGTCGAAGACGGGATGGGCGGCGATCCGGGTGACGAACGCCGAGCGCCAGGCGGCGTACGCCGCGGCCTCGGCCGAGTCGGCGCGCATGTGGCCGTCCCAGTCGGCGAACCGCGCCGGCGCGAGGTGGGCGATCGCCTCGCGGCCGCCGAGGAGGGCGTCGTCGTGGATCGCGGCGAAGTCGTCGCCGGTCAGACCGGTCCGGTCGCCGAGCAGCTCGCGGATCCGGTCGGCGCGGTGCCGCGGCGCGAACTCGACGCCGATCTCGGCGCTCTCCGGCCCGCGCCGGTCGTTGGCCGAGACGACCTGCCCGTCGGGTCCGACGTCGACGCGGTGCCGGTCGGTGCGCCAGCCGGTCCAGCGGCGCTCGGCGTCGCGGGTGGGCACACGGCCGGCCCAGCGGTAGCGCACGGTGCCGTGCACGTCGGCGACGACGACGTTGTTGACCGGCTCGACCCAGTGCTCGAGTGCGGCGTCGACGTCGTCGACGGTGCGGGCACGCAGCAGCGGCAGCAGCGACTCGAACCCGACGTCGCCGAGCTCGGTGGACGGGCCCCGGAACCCGATCCCGGGCAGGACGGTCGGCCCGTCGTGGTCGGGCCCCACGTCGTCGAGGTCCTGGTAGTCGGCCATGGCGTTGGTGATCGCCCACGCGACGTCGCCGGCGTGGGCGAAGTGCTGCACACCGGGCACGCCGGCGAAGCTGAAGCCCACGACGTCGAACGGGTCGTCGGGGTCCTCGCACGCCAGCCGCACCTGGTGGTAGACGCCGGGCGACTCGAACGTGCGGTGCGGGTCGCCGCCGATCAGCGGCAGCCCGGACGCCGTCCGCGCACCGCCCACCGCCCACGCGTTGCTGCCGGCGGGCAGCGGGCCCTCGTGGGAGAGCAGGTCGGCGTCGTCGCCGAGGACCTCGCGGGCCCGCCGGTCCCACAGGTGGGAGCCGACGTCGGCGAAGAGCACCTGCTGGGCGTGGAACGTCGCCAGCGGCATCCAGTCGGGCCACGGCTCCGCGTCGATCCCGACGGCGGCGAGCTCCGGCGGGGTGGTGGTGGCCGCGGCGAGCCCGGCGTTGACGCCCTCGACGTACGCCGCCACGAACGCCCGGCTCTCCTCCGACAGCGCGGCGTGGGCCCGCCGGCCGGTCTCGGCGACCCGGACCCGGACCGCGAAGCGGTCCCACGACTCCCCCGCCGCACCCAGGACACCCGCGGTGGTGCTGGTCGCGCGGCGGCGCAGCCACTCGAGCTGCCAGGCCCGGTCGCGGGCGACGGCCAGGCCCTGGCCGCGCGCGAGGTCGAGCACGTCGGACGCGCGGACGTGCGGGATGCCGTGCGCGTCACGGTAGATCCGAGCCATGTGAGGTGACCCTAAGCCACGCCGGTCGGGCGGCTCACGTGGCTCACGTGGCTTGCACGACGATGCCGCCGAACCGGGCCTCGCCCATCCGGCACGGGTGCCCGTCGACCCACACCTCGCCGGTCCCCGTGACCTCGGAGCAGGGCTCCCCGTCGTCGGCGTACCGCGCCTCGAACCCGCCCGAGAGCGACACGTTCGTCCCGACCACCCGGCGCCCGGTGCGGTCGACCGTGCGGTCGGCGCAGTCGTCGCAGACGGCACGCGGGTAGCGGTCGAGGTGCGGCGCGGGAAGGGCGCACAACGGACAGGGGTGCGTACGCCGCCCGAACCGGCCCGGCGGCGACGGCGGCGCGAGGAGGGAGTCGTCGCCGGCGAGTGCCCGCATCGGCGCGTGGCGGCTGCGGCGCAGCCGCAGCCAGATCCAGTCGGCGTGGTCGCGGTCGAGGTCGGACTCGAGGCCGGTGCGCAGCTCGGCGGGGAGCCGGCCGACCGTGACGCCGGACTCCAGCGCCCGCACGGCCGCGCGCTGCCAGGGCCCGAGCTCGTCCGGGCGGAGCTCGCGCTGGGCGTGCCGAGAGTGCGCCCAGTGGGTGTCGAACAGGGCGTCGACGTCGCGGTCGCCGCGCACCCCGGACCCGAACCCGCCGTCGTGCATCGCCCAGTAGATGCTGGTGTCGCTGACGCAGGCGTGGCCTCCGGCCACCGGGTCGCCGTCGAACGGGTGCGGGTGCGGTCGCACCCGGTCGGGTGTCGACGAGAGCGACCGCGCCCAGGCCAGGACGCTCTCGGGCGTCAGCGGGCGGTCGGGGGCGCGCACCGGGTCATCATGCCGGGACGTGCACGCCCCCTCCCGCGCGGGCAGGCGGACGTCGCCGGTCGCTACCGTGACGGGATGACCGCAGACCTCGACAGCCGTCACCGCACCTACGACGTCGTGGTGGTCGGCGGCGGCCACAACGGGCTGGTGGCGGCGGCGTACTGCGCCCGTGCCGGGCTGTCGGTGCTCGTCCTCGAACGGCTCGACCACACCGGCGGCGCGGCGGTGTCGGCGACGGCGTTCCCGGGCGTGCCCACCCGGCTGTCGCGCTACTCCTACCTGGTCTCGCTGATGCCCGAGCCGCTGATGGCCGACCTCGGCCTCGACATCACGCTGATGTCGCGGCGGACGGCGTCGTACACACCCACGCTGCGCGGCGGCGAGCCCGGCGGCCTGCTCGTCGAGCGCAACGAGCGCGAGGCCACGCGCCGGTCGTTCGCCGAGGTGACCGGGTCCGACGCCGAGCACGACGCGTGGCGGGCGTTCTACGCCGACGTCGCCGCGATGGCGGCCGTGGTCTCCCCGACCTTGCTGCAGCCCCTGCCGTCCGAGCGCGACGTCCGCGACCGGGTCGACCCCGGCACCTGGCGCGACCTGGTCGAGCGGCCGCTCGGCGAGGCGGTCGAGCGCCGGTTCGCCGACGACACCGTCCGGGGGGTCGTGGCCACCGACGCCCTGATCGGCACCTTTGCCTCCCTGCACGACCCGTCGCTGGTGCAGAACCGCTGCTTCCTCTACCACCTGGTCGGCAACGGCACCGGCGAGTGGCGGGTGCCGGTCGGCGGCATGGGCGCGGTCACCGGCGCGCTGCACCGGACCGCCGTCGCCGCCGGCGCGGAGGTCCTCACCGGCGCCGGCGTGAGCGCCATCCGGGCCGACGCCTCCGGCGGAGGCGAGGTCACCTGGACGGCCGACGACGGCTCGTCGCACACGGTCGGCGCCCGGTTCGTCCTGGCCAACGTGGCGCCGTGGGTGCTGCGGATCCTGCTCGGCGAACCCGCCGACCCGGCCACCAAGCCCGAGGGCTCGCAGCTGAAGATCAACGTCCTGCTCGACCGGCTCCCCCGGCTGCGCTCGGGCGTCGACCCGGCGGTGGCGTTCTCGGGCACGCTGCACCTCGGCGAGGACTACTCCCAGCTGGAGGCGGCGTACGCCGACGCCGCGGCCGGGCGCGTGCCCACGACGATGCCGGGCGAGGTCTACTGCCACTCGCTGACCGACCCCAGCATCCTCGGCGACGTCCCGGCCGGCACCCACACGCTCACCTACTTCGGCCTGCACACCCCGGCCTCGCTGTTCGACGCCGACCCGGAGACCACCCGGGCGGTCGCGGTCGAGCGCGCGTTCGCCTCCCTCGACCAGCACCTCGTCGAGCCGCTCGCCTCGTGCGTGGCCCGCGACGCCGACGGCAACCCCTGCATCGAGGCCAAGATCCCCCAGGACGTCGAGCGTGACCTGGCCATGCCCGGCGGCCACATCTTCCACGGCGACCTCGACTGGCCCTGGGCCCCCGTCCGGGCGCGCCTGGAGACCCCGGCCCAGCAGTGGGGCGTCCAGACCGACCGCGACGCCGTCCTGCTCTGCGGGTCGGGCTCGCGGCGCGGCGGCGCCGTCTCGGGCCTGGGCGGCCACCACGCCGCGCAGGCCGTGCTCGCCTCGCGCTGATGTCGATTTCACCGGCCCGAGGGGCGCTGGTAACGTTCTGTCCTGCGTTCGACGCATGCGGCATTAGCTCAATTGGCAGAGCAGCTGACTCTTAATCAGCGGGTTCGGGGTTCGAGTCCCTGATGCCGTACCAAGACAGCCTCTGACCTGGTCAAACAGGTCGGAGGCTGTTGTCGTTTCCGGTCAGTTACCCCTTTACTCCCCTAATTGGTCGAGCGGGACGACGTCGGCCAGTACGACCGACGCACCGACCGGCGTCTGGCGCCGGTCGCCGTAGCGGTCGTAGGTCATCGACGGGCGGGCGTGGCCCAGCACGTTGGCGGCCTCGATGCCGCTCATGGTCTTGGTCACCAGGTCGCCGACGGTCGTGCGGAACGTGTTGGCGCTGGCCCATGGCACGCCGGCGTCGTCCAGGACGCGGCGCAGGTGACGGCTGACGTTGCGTCGGTCGCGGGCGACCTCCCGGCTGGCCGACTCCCACCGTCCCGGGGTGTGGAAGACCAGCCCGGTCGCGCCGTGGCGCTGGACCCGCTCGCGCAGCCTGACTGTCAGCCACGGCGGCATCGGGATGCGGCGGTCGGCGCCGGCGGTCTTGGTGCCCCGTAGGTGCGCCTCGCCGCACGCCAGCGGCTGTCCGGCGGCGTCGGTGAGCCGTACGTCGTCCCAGCGCAGGTGGAGTGCCTCGGAGTGCCGCGCGCCGGTGCCGGCCAGGAAGTGGAGAAGGTCGACCAGGTCGAACTCCTGGGCCACCGGGTGCTCACGGGTCACCTCGAGCACGTGGGCCAGCTCGTTCAGCGTGAGGGCGCGCTCCGGGTCGCGCGTGGTCTTCCTGGGCGCGACCGTCGGGTTCTCCACGTCGCGCATGCGATTGCCGTCGAGGACGTCGTGGCGCACCCCGAGAGTGAGGATGCTCGAGACGACTGACCGGGCGGTCTTGGCCGAGCCCTTGCCGTGCTTGTCGGCGACGTCCTGCAGGTAGCGCTCGAGGACCGGGACGCGGTTGACCTCGCGCAGGGACAAACCGGCGATCCCGCTCGGGCGGACCAGCCGCTCGAAGCTCGATCGGTACTGGGTCACGGTGTTGCTGCTGAGCCGGGAGCCCGGCTTCTCGATCCGCTCCAGCCACCACTCCCCCGCGGCGACCAGCGTCATGTCGGCCCGCAGGCCGACCGATTTCGTCGGAGTCTCCCGGTCGACCAGCGCCGCCTTCAGCGCCGCCTCGGCTTTCGCCTTGGTCGACCCGAACTTGGTGACGTCGCGGACGCCGCCGTCGGCGTCGCGGAACTTGGTCCGGGCCTTCCAGCGGTCCGCCTTCGTCCCCGGCGTGGCCGTCACCCAGCGACCTGCAGGCGACTGGACCTGCGGCGTGAGGGTCATGTGGCCCGCCGTTCCCAGCGTCAGTCGGGGTCGTGCCACGGTACTGAAACTAACAAGACTGAGCAGAACGGATACTCGGGTTCGGGAGCCTGTGGATAACTGCTCACTGCACTAGCGAGTGGTGACGTAGTGGTCGTTTTCATAGGCGACGACGTCGGCGAAGCGGTAGGCGATGCGGCTGCCGATCTTGAGGTAGCCGATGCCCTCGCCCTGGTGGCGCAGGTTCGCGAGGTGCCCGACCGAGACGCCCCACCGGTCGGCGAGCTGCGAGGGCGTGAGGAGGTCGCGACGTGGCCCGTCCTCCGTGGCCCGGCTTGCGGTGGTTGCGGTCGGCCCCGTCGCTGCCGTGCTGGTCCCGGACCAGTCGCGGTGGGGATGGGGGGTGGGTCGGTAGTCGGTTGTCATGTCGCGCCTCCGAGCGGTGAGAAGTCCTTTCACTACTGCTAAGGCGCGTGAGGCCCTCCTGGCGATCAATGAGGGCCGATGGGTTTCGGACGGCCGCGGCGCATCGTGGCCGGCGGAGGGCCGTCGGGTCAGACGATGGCGACGCCGTGGTCGGTGACGCGCTGGGCCAGGTCGTACTTAGCCGACGATACGGAAGCGCCACCGGTCGCCGCGGCGGTAGACCTTGGCGAGGACGAGGGGTCCGTTCCTCAGTTGCTGCAACGAGGGTGGCGCGGGCTCGGACGCCATGCCCTCTGCGCGGCGTGAGCGGGCGGTGCAGTACCGGGCGGCCCACCGTCCGCGGTTGGAGCAATCTCGGCCCAACCATGACTGGACCTGGCTGCGTTGTCCCTTCGATACGTGCACATCGCAGCCAGGAGAGCCACCGATATGCAGATCATGAACGGAATCACCCGGCACCTCGTGCTGGGGGCGGTCCTGGTCGCCGGTGTCGTCCTTGCGGGGTGCTCGGGCGACGAGCGCGCTGCACCGACGACAACGCCGACCCAGGCGTCGTCCACCTTCGTTCCCGCCGAGGAATCGGACGACGCTGTCCGGGCGAGCCTGCGCGGCGTCGACCCTGCCGAGCTGCCCCTCCTCCCTCGCCGTGCTGCCGCCGGTCTGCCAGTCAGAGTCCCGCCCCTGAGCGCCGATCTGGCACCGCTGCTCGAGGCCCTGCCCGGCCGGGCCACCCTCGTCGTGAACCCTTCCATCACCGTCCTCAGCACCTCTGTCGACCAATGGTCCGACCTCGACCTGCTCTTCTACGGCGTCGACGGTCGCTGGAGGCACCTCGACCTCGGCACACTCGGTCTCCCCGAGGCCTGGCGGCTGAACGACACCTACGGTGCCGGACAGCTGTCGTCCGACGGGCGCTGGTGGGCCGGCCCCACGCGGCACGGCGTCGTGCTGGTCGACCTCCGCACCGGCACGGTTCGGACCCAGGCGGTCGACGACGGCGCGTGGTCATGGGCGAACGGCCGTCACGTGCTGCTGGCAGGACACTCGGAGGTGTCGGTCCCTAGTGGACGCGTCTCCCCGGTGCCCTGGTCGATGTTCGGGGTCGGGTACCAGCCCGATGGCACACCGCTCTCGATCGAACGCGGGCCGGACGGCCGCGCCCTGCTCGTGGAGTGGAACGGCGGCCGTCGGCGCACCCGCGCCGCGGTTCCGGGCATCACCCCGCCGCGACGGACTGTCGCCGCCGACACGCGTGACGGGCGGGTCGGTCTGCGCGGCCTCGGCAGCGTCGTCGCAACCACCGACAAGGTCGCGGTCAACGAGATCCGAGGGCGAAGCGGCCTGGCCGTCGTCGTGGCCGACGCCCACACCGGGCGCACCGTCGGAGAACTCAGCTGGCAACGACGCGACTTCGAGCTCTCCTACATCCACCAGTGGCTCGACCCCGAGACCCTCCTGATCGCGCGACACCCGCACTTCGTGGCCTGGCGCCCCGCCACCGGCGACCTTTTCCGCGTCACCGACGCCCGCACGCTCGGCAGCTATTGGGAGGTCAGCGCTGCCCCGCAACTTGCGGCCGCGACACCGTGAACACGGCCATGAGTACCTCGACCAATTCCACCCCCACCAAACCCGTCCGTGTGAGCGTTACTCCTGCGACGGAGGTGTGGATGAGGGACGACGAAAGCGACGGGTTCACTGCGTGGGCAGCAGGCGCCGAGCGCCAGCTGTTGCGCTCGGCCGTGCTGCTCACCGGCGACCTCCACCGCGCCCAGGACCTGGTGCAGGAGGCGATGGTCAAGGTAGCGATGCGGTGGCCACGGTTGCGCGACGAGCAACCGACGGCGTACGCCCGCACGATCGTGGCGCGCGACAACGTCTCCTGGTGGCGCCGGCGGCGGCACGAGGTCGTCGTCGGTCCCAGCGCCTCGGCGGTGCAGCGCGAACCGGCCGTCGCGACCGACGCGGAGGCCGGGCTGGTCGTACGCCGTGCGCTCGCCCGCCTCACGCCGCGGCAACGGGCTGTCGTGGTGCTTCGGTACTTCGACGACCTCACCGAGCGCGAGACCGCCGAGGTCCTGGGCATCGCGGTCGGCACCGTCAAGAGCCAGAACCGGGTCGCGCTCGCGCGGCTCCGCGACGGTGCACCCGAGCTGCTCGACCTGATCGGAGGACAACGATGACCCTCCCCGACGACCTGCAAGACCTGTTCGACCGTGCCACGGACGCTGTCGAACCGGTCGGGCTGGCGGCCCGGGCGCGCAGAACCGCGCGCCGCCGCCGGACCCGGCGCCGGGGCATCGCGGCCGGACTCGTGTCGGCCGTCGCTGTGGCCGGGGTGGTGATCGCCGTCCAGGGTGTGGGTAGTCCCGCCGCCGGCCCGCCGACGACACCGGCGCCCGCCACCACGAGCACCGCTCCAATACCGGCTGAGCCGCTGGTCGCCCCGGACATCCCGCTCGACCGCATCCAGGACCCCTGGGACCCACGCGGCGTGGAGGGCCTCTCGGTGCTCGACCTCGGTGTCCCGCGGGTGCTCCCGGTCACCGACGGCGGTACGGTGACGACCGCGGTCGCGCTGCTCGACGGCGACGACGAGACCCTGCTCGTCGGCGACGACGGGTCCCAGACGGTGCTCGGCCTGCCTGAGCGACTCGGTGCGCAACGCACCGTCCGGCTCTCGCCCGACGGACGCCGGGTCGCCGCAGTCGGGCGCAGCGGCTTCTTCTGGCGCGAGCTCGACGGTAGGTCCTGGGAACGGGTCGAGGTCCCGGCATCGGTCAGCGGCGAGAGGATCAAGCTGACCTGGATGGCCGGTAGCGGCACCGTCGTGCTCAGCGGCCACCTGTCCGCGGTCCGAGTTGATCTCGCCACGGGCGAGCAGCGCTCGCTCCACCAGCTCACCGACTACGTCGCCTGGGCGGCCGACCCCGACGGTCGTCTCACCTGGCTGCCGAATGGGTCTGACGGTCGACTGGTGAGCGAGCAGGCGGACGGCACCGAGCTCGAGTCCGACCGGGTTGCGCTGGGAAGTCTGCAGAACCCGACGCTGTCCGAGACCGCGATGGTTGCGACCCGCGCCGACACCGGCGTCTACGGCAGCACTCCGGCGCCGCACGACGTCGACGGTCTGATCGCTGTCAACCGCAAGACGCTGGCCACCCGCGCTCTGCTGCCCGTCCCGTACACCAACGGCTACTACTCCGGAGGCGGCGCGCTGAAGCCGACGTCCTGGCTCGACGACGACACCGTGCTGGTCGCGGTGGTCCCGAAGGACGCCGTCAAGGAGTACCTCGTGGCCTGGAACGTCAGGACCGGCGACCTGTCCCGGGTTGCGTGCTGGCCCACCTCGTACGACGCCTCCTTCGCTACCGACCTGCTGGCCCGATGATGAGAGCGGCGGCGCTGGCTGTAGCGCTGCTCGTCCTCGGCGCGTGCAGCCTCGAGGGGGCTGAGCGAAAGCCGGGTCCCACGTCACCGACGGCCACTGCAACGGCCACTGCGTCGCCGAACCAGAGCGGCTACCCCGCCGACGTCCTGCGCCTGCCGCGCAACCTCTCCGACCTGCCCCGGCTGCGCACGCGGCTGCCGCGCACGGTGCCGGGCGACCTGGCCGCTCTGCCCTCATTGCTGTCCGACCCGCCCGGCCGGGCGCTGTTCGCCTACCACCCGCCTGAGGGCTTCGACGGGGCCGTGGGGTGGTCGAGCGAGACCGTGCTCCTCTTCGGCGCGGACCGGCGCTGGCGGCGGCTCGACCTGGGTGACCTCGGGCTGCCGGAGGCGTCGCACCCCGGGGAGGACACCTACGGCGCTGGCAGTTTGTCGCCGGACGGTCGATGGTGGGCGGGACGGTCGCGCGACGGCGTCGTGCTGCTGGACCTCGGCTCCGGGACGCACCGTGTCGTCGACACCGGCACCGACTGGGTCTCCGAAGTCCGCTGGCTCGCCGACAGCAGGGGTTACGACGTCGACGATGGCAGCTTCCCTGGCGGCAGCCAGCGTGTCACGGTGCCTGGGCTCGAGGTCACCGACCTTTCCTTCCGGTTATGGCAGGTCGGCACCGAGCCTGACGGCACCGTGCTGTCTCTGCGTCGCATCGAGGTCGGCACCGCCGAACTTATCGAGCACGTCGACCGCGACGTGGTCTCCCGCGGCCGGCTCACGATCCCCGGCCTGGGTCGGGGCCTGACCCGGGTCTGGTCCGTTTCACCCACCGACGGACGTTACGCCGTCGGCCACCAGCCGAGGCTCCACGACTTTCGGCGCGTCGAGATCATCGTCGTCCACACCGCAACCTCGCGGGTCGAGCACGTGCTGCGCTTCGACAACCGCGACTACACCATCCGCGGGTGGTCTTGGCTTGACCCGGCGACCCTCCTTGTCGGCACCGACGACGGCCTCGTGGCCTGGCGACCGGCTGACGGTCGACTGTTCCGCGTCGTCGATATCCCGGTCGCACCGCGCGACCGCTACTGGTCGTGGGCCGCGAGCGCCGGCGCAGGTGGCGTCGCGGTGGGGTCATGACCAGTCGATGACCTCTGGTTTCAAACGAGCGACCGTCCTGGATCGTACGACGGGCAGCAGTGCCCTTTGCGCGGCATGATCGGGCGACGGCCGATCTGCCGCAACCGGTCCCGACATGTCTTCTACCTCCGTGATGGTCGAGTGCGATCGCAGTTGATAGCAACTGGCGCTCGGGTTGGCGCAACTTGTCATCGGTAGCACGCTTGCGGCGTGGTGCCGTTCGCGACTGTCCAGGGGCAGCCTTGTGAGTTGCGTGGCGCCCCGGGGAACTCGAGCGACTCATCGGTGGCGATCGCGACGAGGCCGGGGCGCGTGTACTTGAAGGCACGCCGCGCTGCCTCCATGGTGGGTACCTTGACGGCTTCCGTTACCCACACGGGGAAGCGGGAGCGCGCCAGTTTCACCTCCTGGATGTACCACGTCCGTTCCGTTGAGAGGCCGCCCTTGTCCGCGTGCAGGTAGACCCAGCCGCCACCACGAGGCTCCGAGGCTCGCTCGACGTAACGGATCGCGGCGTCCGGGCGGGTCGCGACCTCGCACGTTTCGTCGGGGACCAATGTCGTTGGATCGGCCTCGCATTCTGCACGCATGTGCTCCGCGAGATCGCCGGGCGGTTGGTCTGTCATGTCGTCGGGGACGTTGATGGCCAGGACGTGGTTCTCGGCAAGCAGGAATTGGCCGTGCCATCGAGATGCGTAGCGCCGATCGTCACCACTGATGGGGCGGCCTTTGCCGTCAAGGGCCTCGATGGGACTTCTCGCCCTGGATTGGAACGGCGTCGACGCGCCTCCGGCAAGCCGTTTCATATTGTCCTCGTACGCCTGCGGCGAGAACGAGGCACGGTCAGGCGGTGCGGGATCGGCTGGTGGCGGGGACGGCGTGCTCAGTGTCTGGCCGGCCAGCAGGCCGCCCACCAGCACGACGGCACAGACCGCAGCAGCTGCGGCCACCTGACGTCGTCGGGTCCGCTGGGCGCGGCGGCGTACCTCGCCGGTGTCGGGCACAAACGCCGGTTCGGTGGCGACGAGCCACGTCACGAGCTCGTCGCGGAGGTCGTCTTCACTCGTGCTGCTCACCGCTGGGCTCCTTCGTGTTGGTCGTCTGGATGGGTGAAAGCGCCGCGCGTAGGGCCTGTAACCCTCGGGCGCTCTGGCTCTTGACCGTGCCCTCGGTGACGCCGAGTGCAGCTGCGACGTCGGTGACCGAGAGGTCGTCGAGGAACCGCAGGGCGATGACGGCGCGTTGGGCCGGTGGCAGCACCATGAGGGCAGCCGGTAGCGGCGGCGACGACTCGGGATCCAGCGCCACCTGGTCAGGGACGGCCTCGGTGACGCGCTCGCGGCGCGGCCGGCGGGCCTGGGAGATGCTGGCGTTGACGACGGTCTTGCGTGCGTAAGCCTCGAGACTCTCCGGTCGGATGCGCGGCCAGGCCAGGTAGAGCTTCACGAACGCCGCCTGCACCACGTCCTCGGCCTCGTGCCAGTCGTGCACGATCACGTACGCCACCCGACGCAGGTGCGGACCCCGAGCTGCGAAGAACTCGTCGAACCCGTCATGCCGCCGGCTCACCAAGACACCCTCACACTCCTCATACGCACGGCGGTGCCCACGAGGTTGCCAGAACGCAACGCCAGGGAGCCGACCCGAAGGGCAGGCGAAACCCGCTACCCGGCACGTTCGAACGGATTCGCCCGAGCTGCGCCTTGTGGCGGCGTCGGCCGACTCCTCACAGTGGGTCTAGTAATCCGCAATTCTGGAGTCGTACCCGGTCGCCCAGCGCGTTTGGAAAGGACTTGTGCGGTCGTCCTGCAACCGACCGGGCCCGGTGGGGCCCATGAGCCGACCCTCTACTTGGCTCGGTCAATGACTTCGTCCGCGAAGTCATCGTCCCCACCTTCCGACGCAAGCTCGGAGACCACGGGAGCCCCCGATGGGCCGCCGACTGGTGGCGCTACCCCGAGGCCGCGGTGCGCCTCGAGGCGCTGTAGCGATCCTGGGAGTTCCTGCGCCTGGACCCCACGACGGGATGAGCGTGTGGCTACGCGACCACACCGACCCACACCTCGCGGTGCTGTTCTCCGACTACGGACCGTTCGCCAAGTCCGAGGACTGCTTCCGACTGGGCGACCCGTTGCCCTACGAGGCACTACTGCCCGGCCTGTATCCCGACGTCCGAATGCAGTCGTGACCGATGCGGTCTCGACACCGTGACGAGGTGCGGCGCCAGCACCGAGTGCTCCTCGCGGCCACTCCGGGCGGGCGGAGCCCGCGGCAAAGCGCATGCCGGGCCTGTACGTGGCCCCGGACGCAGCGCCACGCCTGACGCCACCGTGAGGTGTCCGCTTGAATTTCCCAGCGCCGGGAGCCCGCCTTGAACCCGGCATGCGTTTGAAGTCTTGCACCCGGTTCCCGCTGAGAGCGCGCCAATTGCGGGCACTTTGCTCGCACGATTCTCGGCATCACCGCCCGCAGCGCGGCTACTAGAGACTCGACTGCAGGATCGGGGTCTGGCCAGACTGCGGTCTAGGTGACTGGCTGGGTGGCTCTCTGTGCGGCTGCCCACCGGGTGTTGGTGTGGCTCTTCCATGGTCTGCGACCGGCTGGTCACCGTGGTCTGGTGTGGCTCGAGAAGGGACTGCTCTGCTCGTAGTAGCGCTGCCCACCCGACCGTCCTCAGGCCCCGTTTCGGGGCGCGGTCCGTTTCGGGAGGTGGGTGTTGAGCAGCAAGCAGCAGGTGGTTATCGGGGTCGATCCGCACAAGTTGTCGGCCACGATCGAGGTCGTCAATACGGTCGGGGTCAAGCTCGGCGAGGGTCGGTTCGCCACCGACAAGGCGGGGTTCGCCGCGATGTGGGGTTACGTCAATCGTCTCGAGTCCGACCGGGCGCGGCGGGTGTGGGCGGTCGAGGGCGCGAATGGGGCGGGCCGGTCGGTGGCGCAGCGGCTGCTTGCTGCTGGCGAGCGGGTGGTCGATGTGCCGGCCAAGCTGGCGGCTCGGGTCCGGTTGTTCGACACCGGTCACAACCGCAAGACCGACGCCCTGGACGCTCATTCGATCGCGATGGTCGCGGTCAGCTCTGAGCACCGCGACGGGCTGCGGGAACTATGCGAGGACGGTGAGCTCGAGGCGATCCGAATGTTATGCGACCGCCGCGACGAGCTGTCGCGTCAACGGGTCCAGACGGTCAACCGGATCCACCGGCTGCTGGCCGAGCTGGTGCCGGGAACGAAGAAGAAGGACCTCTCCGCCCAGCAGGCCAAGGCGATCCTGGCGACCGTGCGTCCGCGCGACATCGCCAGCAAGACCCGCCGGCGGATGGTCGTCGAGCTGATCGATGACCTGGTTCGCCTCGACCGGCGGCTCAAGGCCATGAAAGCCGACCAAGCCGCCGCAGTGCGCGAACGCGGCTCGAGCCTGCTCGACCTGTACGGCATCGGCCCGGCAGGTGCAGCCCGGATCCTGGCCGACGTCGGCGACGTGAGGCGGTTCGCTGACAGGAACCGGTTCGCGTCGTGGACTGGCACCGCACCACTCGACGCCTCCTCCGGTGAGCAGATCCGCCACCGACTCTCACGGGCCGGGAACCGGCGGATGAACCACGTCATCTACCTCGCTGCGGTCGTGCAGATCCGCAACGACACCCCCGGCCGGGACTACTACCGACGCAAGCTCGCCGCCGGCAAGACCCCACTCGAAGCACTGCGATGCCTCAAGCGCCGCATCAGCGACGCCATCTACCGCCAACTGCTCGCCGACGCCCGACGCGACGCCGAGCCGGCTGCTGCCACGGACCATGTCGATGACCAAGCTGGGTCCAAAGAGGCCGACGGGCCAGCGGATGGCGCGGGCCCGGGAGGGCACTGCGGGGCGACTCAAGAATCCAGCGCGACCGACCTGACCCCGCACATCGGCACTTCGGATAAGCCACTCCACGGACCCGCAGAACCGACGCTACAACCGCCTGCTGCGCAACCGGAAGAGCTCAGGAACCAGGCCCTACAACGCGTCCCTTGACACAGAAGGGAGCCATGGTCGGGCG